>CAITRH010000744.1 GCA_903894755.1 uncultured delta proteobacterium | reverse complement strand
GCTCGTGGTCCTTTCCAGCGGGGGGCCCTTACGCAATAGATGATGACGACGTGCGTTGATTGGCAGCCCCGAAGGGGCGAGTCAAATCAGCCCACGGTGGGTAACCCTGGGTTGGGCGTGATCGCGGCATTTCATGATTTGCTCACGTGCCGGCTCCGCCAGGAGGGGCTAGGTAGAGCCTCGCCGAAAAGCGTCGCGAGCGACGCAAAGCTAGGAAGGGCGAGCGAGGAATACTCCTGTATTTTGAGCGACCCCGACCGACGATTTGCGTCGCGCAGCAGCTTTACGGCGGGGCTTAGGTAATCCAATGGGTTTGGGCTCCCTTACTCGATGCGATCGGTCGATAGGATTCGTCTGCGCCCTGCCCGCTTGGCCGCGTACATACGCCGGTCGGCGACCGCGAACAGCTCGTTGAATGTCCCGCCGTCGCCCGGAAAACAGGCAACGCCCCCGCTGAACGTGCACTGAAAACGCTCGCCGTTGTCCCCCTCGAACGTCCGAACACCGAACTCGCGCAGGATGCGCATGAGGACGCCGTTCGTGGTGACCGCGTCGACCTCCGGCAGCACCACCACGAACTCCTCGCCTCCCCAGCGGCATCGCAGGTCCTGCGGCCGCAAGTGGCGCGTGAGAAGGCCGCCGAGCCCCGAGAGAACCCGATCGCCCGCCAGGTGTCCGAAGTTGTCGTTGACCGGTTTGAACAGATCGATGTCGAGCACAGCGAGCGACAGTGGCTGCCCCTTGCGTTGCGCCTCGGCCAGCCGCGCAGACGCGTGCTCGAGCAGGGGCTGTCGCCTGAGGAGGCCTGTCAATACATCGATCTCGGCCCGCTCACGTTGCCAGCGCGCCCGCTCGACACGCACCCGCACCCTCGCCTGAAGCTCCTGCTTCAAGAAAGGCTTCGGTACGTAGTCGTCCGCTCCCGCGCCAAACGCCTCGATCCGTATGGCCGTGTTCGTGTGCGCAGTGATCACGACGATGGGGAGGTGCTTGTGCTGAGGGTGGCTGCGAAGCATACGACAGACATCGAACCCCGTGATGTGGGGCATGTTCAGGTCCAACAGCACCAGGTCCGGCCTCGCGCGACTGAGCATCGGCAGGATGTCGCGCGGGTCCGACAGAGTGTGGACGCGAATCCCTTCCTCGCGCAGGCTGGCCGATATGAGATCGAGGAAACTCGGGTCGTCATCCACAACGAGCACACAAGTCTGCTCGGCTTGCGGGACGGAAAGAAGCTGCCTTACGGCGTCCTGGAAAACCGCGGCCTCGAGCGGCTTGGACAGGAAGAGCATCGCGCCAGCGTGGGCTGCCACAATGCGATTCTCAAGGCTCCCGTCGAGAGAGACGAACGCCATCGGCAAGGAGACAAGCCTCGGGTTGTCGCGGAGCTGCCGCGCAAGCCCGAAACCGTGCTCCTCGTTCCCAAGGCGAACGTCGATGATGGCCGCGTCCGGCGGAAACACGGCGACCGTTTCGAGCGCCTCCTTGGAAGACGGAGCGGCAAGTACCTCCAGGGACATGGCACGCCCAAGCCTGATCACATAGGCAAGAAACTCGCGGTCATCGTCAACAATCAGCAAACGCCCGAGGGGTAGCGATGCGGAAGGCAGCACGCTCACACGGCCCTGTCCCTTGGCGACCTCCGGTGCAGCGGCCCGCCGCAGCGATTCGAGGGCTATAGACTGATCCGGCGTCCACTCGGTCGCCATGTCCCCCAGCGACCCCTCGATCCGTTCGATGGCGTCGGCGATCTCGGAACACCCGTAGGATCCCGCGGTCCCGCGCAGGGCGTGCGCAAGGAGGCCGGCTTCGGCGCGCAGCGAAGCATCGGAAGGACTCGTGAGCCAGTGTTCGACAGCACCGACGAGGGCCTGCGCGCGCGCCGGGAGCACCGAAGAGAACGCGTTCTGCGCAGGGTTTGGTGAAAGGGAAGCGCGGGGTGTGGCGGGTTCCGATGGAGCGGTCGGGACGTTCCCAAGGTAGCTCTCGACCATTTCCGTAAAGGTCTCGATGTCGATGGGCTTGCTGAAGTACCCGTCGAAACCCATGGCGATGAGCCGCTCCCGATCCCCGGTCATCGCCTGCGCCGTGACCACAATCACCGGAAGGTCACTCAACCCTTCCATAGTTCGCAACTCGCGCAGCACCATCTGGCCGCCCCCACCCGGGACATGGAGATCTTGGAGGACAAGATCCGGGTGGAAGCTCCTGGCGAGCTGCAACGCCTCGGACACGTTCCCCGCCCGCGTGACCTGATGGCCAGCGTCCTCGAGCAGATCGCAAATGAGCTGACGGATTAGAGGCTCGTCCTCGACAACCAGGATTCGTGCTGCCATCGCATTCCCCTCCCACAGAGACCGCATTTCAACTTGCCGCGCCCCCGTCCCCTCAAGGTGGTTGTGCGGGCGGCGGGGGGGACGGCGGCGGGGGAGACGGCGGCGGGGGGGTCATAGACGCGTCCTGTGATATCGGCAGGGTCACCGTAAACATGGACCCTCGTCCTGGCGTACTTGTCACCCGGATGCTCCCTTGGTGAAGCTCCAGGAGCTTCTTGGTCAGCGCAAGGCCGAGCCCGCTCCCCTCCTGGCGCGTGTCGCCGGACTCGATCCGCTCGAACACCTGGAACAGGCGCTTCATGTCTTCGACCTTGATGCCCACGCCGGTATCGGCCACGCAGAACTCGAGCCTCCCCGCCATCACCGTGGCCGACAGTGTGACCGTGCCTCCAGCCTGGGTGAACTTCAACCCGTTGGAGATCAGGTTGTAAAGGATCTGTTTGACGCGGAGCGGGTCGGCATACATGTGGGTGAGTTCGTCGGGCGGCAGGTCGTAGTAGAGCTCGACCTGCCGCTTGTCCGCCAGCGGCGTGAGCACGGTACGCGCAGCGCGGGCGAGCTCACCGAAGTTCGTCCACTCGAACTGCAGCGCCATACGACCGGCCTCGATGCGCGACAAGTCGAGGATGTCGTTGACGAGTGCCAGCAAGTGCTGGCTGCTGACCACGATGTTGCGCACATAGTCCGCCTGCCGCGGGTTCAGCGCACCGAAGGTCTGCTTGTCGAGGAGCTGCGAGAAGCCCAGGATGGCCGTCAGCGGCGTACGTAGCTCGTGGGAGGCGTTGGCGAGGAAACGCGACTTGAACTGACTCTCGCGTTCGGCCCGTTCTTTGGCCTTCACAAGCTCGCGGTTGTTGCGCTCCAAGTCGGCGAGCAGTCCGGCACGCGTCTCCGCAAGCTCCGAGGCCGCCCGCGCTTCGGCCGCCTCCATCTCGCGCTTCAGCGACGAGAGACGCCACTGGCGTGCCTCGTCATCGAATTGCTTACGGCGTATCTGCGCCTTCAGACGGGCCTTCAAGACCTCGGGATCGGCGGACTTGACAATGTAGTCGTCGGCACCTGCGTTGATGCTGTGGATCATCGCATGCGGCTCGTCGGTCCCGGTCAGGATCACAATGGGGATGTCGCGCCACTCGGGGGATGCTTTGATTCTCTGGCATACCTCGTCGCCGTTCATCCCTGGCATCACCAGATCGAGCAGGATGCAGTCGATCTTCTGTCCGCCGAGCCGCTCCATCGCCTCGCGGCCGCTGGCGGCGAGCGCAACTTCGTAGCCGGCGTCCGCGAGCTCGTCCCCGAGCGCATGCAGGTAGGTGGTGCTGTCGTCGACCGCCAAGATCACGTGAGGACGCCGTTGGGGGGTCGGTTCCGGGAGTTCATAGGGGCTGGTCGCCCCCCGGAGCGTGGCCCCAAGGCGCGCAAGGACCAGCGCCAGCTCCTCGTCCTTGCGTACGAACGCGTCGGCTCCCGCCTCGAGGGCCTCGAGTTCTGCCTCCTCGGCCCCCTCGGCCGTGAGCAAAAGACAGGGGACCCGACGGAGCACCGGGTGCACTCGAACGCGACGTACGACCGTGGCACCGTCGATCCCCGGCATAATCCTGTCAACGACGATGGCATCGGGACGCCATTGCGCTGCGAGCTCGATCCCCTGCTCGCCGCTCGCAGCCGTCTCGACCTCGTAGCTCGCCTCGCGCAACGCCTCACTGAGTTCTTCGCGAAATGTCGCCGAGTCATCGATCACCAGCACGCGCTGCCGACGAACTTGGCAGGCACTCGACAGAGCAAGCTGTTTCGCCAGCGCCGCGACTTGAGCCACGTCGTAGTCCGCACCGACAAACGCATCGTGGGAGACGTCGAATGCCTTCGTGTCTCCCAGAGACGCCATGTCGCAAAGCCAGATGCGCGCGGAGCCCGCCAGGTGGGGAGCCAACGCCTCGATCCGATCGGCCATGGGCCCATCGCCGAGCTCCGCCCCAAGGACGATGACTGCGAAGGAGTTTCCTTCGAGCACCGTCGGCACACTGTCCGCGCAGTCGGTCGCCGCAATCCCCTCTGCTTCCAGGGCCTCGGCCAGTGTCTTGCGGGCGGTCAAGCTCGCGTCCAAAACGAGCACCGAGAGGGTCATGGTCTCCTCCTGCGCCATGGAGCCGGCGCAAGCTCGACGAGCCGGGGCCCCACGAGCGAGAGCGGCAGTACCTCCCTCGCCGCCCCAATCGTAATGGCCTCTCGCGGCATGCCAAAGACCACTGACGACGGCTCGTCTTGCGCAATGGTCACCCCTCCAGCGCGTCGCATCACCAAGAGCCCCTGAGCCCCGTCGCGTCCCATCCCCGTCAGCAACGCTCCGATCGCCTGTGGCCCAAACTCCGTAGCCACAGACTCGAACAGCGTATCCACCGACGGCCGACACGAATGCCTCTCGGGACCCGAGTCCAGACGCAAAGCACCTTCCACGACGCGAAGGTGCCGGTCTGCCGGTGCCAGCCACACACGGCCCCCTTGCCCCAGCGCCGCCCTATCCTCCGCGATGCGGACTTCCAGCGGAACGGCGTTGTCGAGCCAATCGGCAAGCCCGTCTCCAAAGATCGCCGCGATGTGAACGACCACCACGATGGGCAACGAGAAGTCGGACGGCAGTTGGCCCAGGATCTCGAGCAACGCCGCAGGCCCACCGGTTGAAGCCCCGATGGCCACTAGGCCCGGTTGCCAGTGCTCGGATGGCGGCATCGGACACGGGGATGCCGCCATGGGTGCCAAGGGTGCCAAGGAGCGGTGCGCGAACCGCCCACGCAGGTGCGTGACGACCCGTACGCGCGAGACGAGCTTGACCGTCGACAGAAACAAGCGCTCCCAGACCCCATCCGCCTCGTCACCGCGCGGCTTGTCCATGACGTCGAGCGCCCCCGCAGCCAGCGCATCGTACGTTCGAAAAAGATCTCCCCGGTTGGTCGACGACGACACGATCAGAATCGGCGTGGGACAGCGGGCCATGATGACCTCCGTCGCTTCGGCCCCAGAGAGCTTCGGCATGGCCATGTCGAGCGTGACAACGGATGGACGCAAATGCTGGCAAAGCTCCACGGCACGCCTTCCGTCCGCAGCCTGGCCTACCACTTCGATCTGCCGATCGGAGCTCAGAATCTCGCAGAGCCGCATGCGCACCGTCGTCGAGTCGTCGGCCACCAGGACCCGCACGCGATGGGTCATGGGACCGCCGACTCTCCTGCAAGCGAGGCAATCACCGTCAGGAGCCGCTGCTGGTCGAACTCTCCCTTCACGATGTACCCGTTCGCTCCCGCCCCCTTGGCCCTGTCAAAGTCGCTCTGCGCGTTGCGCGAGCTTACCATGACGATCGGGAGGGTCCGCAGGGTGGGATCCCGTCGTACCGCCTCGACCAACTCGAAGCCGTTCATGCCGGGCATCTCGATGTCGACGACGGCGAGCGCGAAGGTTCCCTGCAGGGCCTTCTCCAATCCCTCCTCGCCCGAACATGCCCCCTCGACCTCGTAGCCCGCGGACTCGAGGATGCTCTGCTCCAACATCCGCGTGGTAAGGGAGTCATCCACCACCAGCACCCGTTGCCGTCGCGGAGCTGCCGGGGCCTCGCGCGGCGTGGAATCCCGGTGCGCGTCCGAACCCCGAGGATCGAGCACCAGCGTCGGCTCACCAGTGGCGCTCAGAGCCGCAGCGGTCACCACCCGGTGTGCGACCATGAACTCCGGCAGCCCGCGCGCCACGATCCGCTGCACTCCGGTCAACCGGTCGACCCGCCAAGCCACGAGCCCCTCCGCCCCCTCGACGACAAGCGCCGACCACGGGCTGACAGGCGCGACATCGAGTCCCAGCACCGTGGCAAGGGGGACCAAGGGGACCAGCCGATCTCCAAACGGTACGGACGCGTACCCGAGCGACCCATCGATCTCGCTCTCTTGTCCCCGCAGGGCTCCACGCGCAGCCTCGACGGGCACCCACGCAGCTACGCTCCCCACGGTGACCCCCACCACCTGCAGGGAGGCAAGGGACACCGGCGCTTGGATCCGTAACTCGGCACCGTCCGCCGTGTTGCGCAGCGTGGCCCGACCGCGAAGCCGTCGCGCGACCTCCCGAACGACATCGAGCCCAACCCCCCGGCCCGCGACGGCATCGACGTCGAGGCGTGTGCTCACTCCCGCGCCAAGCAAGCAGTCGAGCAGCTCGTTCTCGTCGAGTTCCGGCCCCTCGGGGAGCACGCCATGGCGAGCCAGGGCGCTTCGTATGGAGCCGAGGTCCACGCCGCGGCCGTCGTCGCGGCAGCAGACCCGCACATGATCGCCCACCAGTTCCACGGTCACCACCACCTGCCCCTCGGCCGGCTTTCCCCGAAGGGTGCGCTCCTCTGGAGGCTCGATGCCGTGGCTCACCGCATTTCGTACCGCATGCAGAAGCGCTTCGCGCAGCGGGCCTAGAACGGGCTCGTCGAGGCGGACGCTCCCCCCCACCCCCTCGAAACGGACCTGGCGACCGAGCTCGCGGGCGGCATCGTAGGTGGCCCGTCGGAGGTCGGGAAACAGCGTCCGCACGGAGACCAGTCGCATCCCCGCTGCGAGGTCATGGGCCGTTCCGAGCGCCTGTTTGACCTCGAAGAGCCCCGTAGACGTGGTCTCGCCGATTTCGGTCGCAACCTGCAGCAGCTCCTCGAGAGTCGCCCCCAGCTTCGCCAGCTCGCTCGGCGATGCCGCGCTTCCGCTCGTCCCCTGGCGCATCCGACCAAGCGCGCGTGTCCCCGCAAGGGCGAGGTCACGGAGACGCTCGATGCGACCGGCCCCATCGCGGACCCGGGTGAGGCGCACCCGTGCTTCGACGAGCTGTCCGAGGAGCCGATCGGCCTCCAGGAGGTCGACGCGCACGGTTTCGATGGCGCTTGCGGACGGGCCCCGGGGCTCCACCGGCTTCGAAATGGCGCGACGTAGGGGCGGCGCTCGATCTGGAGCCGCCGTGCTCAGCGGAGGGGATGGAACCTCCACGCGCGCACTCGGAGCCGCGTCCATCCCATCGAGCGCCGCGAGACGCGCCCGCGCCTGGTCAATCTGCGCCAAGAGCGTGAGCGCGGCCTCGGGCGGCACGACGCCGGACTCGCGCGAGGGCCCTAGGACGTCCTCCATCGCGTGGGCGAGCTCGGAGATGTCGAGCAATTTGACGACACGAGCGGCCCCTTTGAGGGTGTGGGCGAGACGGAGCAGACGCTTGACGAGCTCGACCCCTCCCTCACCCCGCTCGGCAGAGAGCCCCCCCTCGGCGAGCCCTTGAAGCAGCTCTCGCGCCTCCACCCGAAAGAAGCGGTAGGGGTCCTTTGCCATGGCTAAACCAAACCCATCTTGAGAAGCGCATCTTCCTTCATCGTCGCGATCCCGCAGACCTCACCCCCTGCGATTTCGCGCTCCTACACATTCCCCCTCCCCATCGATGGGGAGGGGGCGCTGTGAAAGGGCGAAATAGCGGGGGGTGAGGTCTAGCCACCCGTCGTCTCGATGAGCTCGCTGAGATCCCTGGAGGTCTCGGCGAGCTGCCGCGCGGTCTGGAGCGTCTGCGTCGCTGCAGCCTGGGTCTCCTTCGTCCCTTGGGCAACCTCCCCGATGGCGATCTTGACCTGCTCCACTCCGGTGGTCTGCTGTTTGGTGCTCAGCTCGATCTCGCGCGTTGCATCGGTCGTCGTCCCGACCAGCCGCACGATGTCCTGGAAAGCCGTGGCCACTTCGCCGACCTGCCTGGCGCCGTTGTCCACGGCCTTCGAGCCCCCCTCCGTCGCCATCACCGTCGTGTTCACGGAGCTCCGGATCTCTTCGATCAGCACACGGATGTCCTTGGTGAAGCTCGCCACCCGGTCGGCCAACCTGCGAATCTCGTCGGCCACGACCGCGAAGCGACGCCCCGACTCCCCAGCACCGGCCGCTTCGATCGTCGCGTTGATGGCAAGGATGTTGGTCTGCTCGGAGAGCTCGTTGATAAGCTCGAGAATCCCGCCGATCTGTTGGGACTTCTTCCCCAGATCGAGCATGTGCCCGACGATGAGATCGACCTGACTGCGGATGCTCGTCACCGACTCCTGGGCCCGGATGACGGTCTGGTTGCCGTGGTTCGCCGCGCCCGCGGTCTCCGATGCGACCGTGGCGACACGCTGCGAACTCTCGGCGATCTGCCGGGATGTCGCCAAAAGCTCCGTCACGGTCGTGCCGATCTCGCTCATCGCGGTGGCCTGCTCCTTGAGCACCGACGCCTGCTCCGTCGCCGCGGTCTGAAGCTCGGTGGTGGAGGTCTTCATGCTCTGAACCGCCCCGCCGATCTGCCGGGTCACCGAGCTCTTGAGCCGGACCGCCATCGCTCCCCCCAGAAGCAATGCGAACGCCCCCACGCTGGCAAACGACCACAGGGCGAACCGCGTCGCGCTCTCGACCTCGCGCTGGCCGGCCATGACGAAGCCCTCCTCGCGTTCCAGCAAGCCGCGCGCCTGGTTGGCAAGGACCATGCGCCGGGGAAGCGTCCGGGTGCGTATGGCCTTGAGGGTCTCCTCCATTCCCATCCCCCCCCTGCGCTCGCGGATCACCTCCTCGAGCGCCCCCTGGAAATCGCGTTCGGCAACGTCGATGGCGTCGACTATGCGTCGCCCCTCCTCCGTGCGCACCCGGCTGCGCAGACGTTCGATGTCCTTGCGGAACTCGCCCGACGCCTCTCGCATCGGGCTCTCGAAGCTCGAGTCGCCCGTGAGGAACACCCCGCGCGCCTCGGCAACCAGGGTCTCGCCGTGCTTCGCCAAGCGCTCCGCATCGAGCTGGTTGGGAACATGGACCGTGAGCACGCGATCATTGGCCACGGCCACCGAGCGTAGTGCCATCACTCCGACCGCGATGGACAGGACGACACAGCCAAGGAGCGCCCCGAAGGACAGATTGAGCGTTGTGGCAAGGGTCCATCTGCGTGCCATGTTATCTGCTCTCTTTCGCCGCGCGGATTCGCGCACCAAGGTAACGGACCAGTTGGCCCAGACCGAGAATGGGGATTCGCGTGCCGTCCGCCATCGCCATCGCCGCGACAATCGCCCGCCCCGCGGGGTCCGTGTCCTGAAAGTTCATCAACTCCTCGGGCGCGCGCTCTTCGTAGCCAAGCACCGTTCCAGTCGCCAGCGCGAGGTTCTCGGGGGACGGACACAGAATCAACTTGTGGGTGACCTCGTTCGCGTGCTCCCAGCCGAGCAGCGCGGCAAGGCTGTACACGGGAGTGAGCACGCCACGGGCGGATACGATCCCGAGGAACTCGGGGAGCGGAGATGGAACGGGAACGATCCGCGGAATCGAGAGGAGTCCACCCAGCGTCGCGACATCGAAGGCGCACCGACGACCGGCGACCTCGACGACGAGCAGACGGCATTTCTCCACGGCGCGCGACCCCAGCGTCGCGGGAAGCGCGAAGCTCCGATCGAAGGCCTTGCGCCATGCCTCGACCTCTTCGTTCCAGTCGGGTCCCATGGACTCACCCCTTCCCCGCGCGTTCGAGCTCGTGCCGGCAGACGTCCATCAGGGCGTTTCGACCGAAGCCCCCCCCGAAAAGAAGGAGGCGTTCTTCGGGTTCACGTCCAAGCAAGCGAAGTGCGTCGCCCAGCTCCTGCCGCGCGCGGATTCGATCGCCCCGTCGGCTCCACTGCAGCCCCAGGTAGAGGCGCACGAGGGCAAACGCCGGCTCGGCTCGTCCCGATCGCTCCGCCGCGTCGAGTGCCCCGACCCGGTCCCCGCTGCGTTCACGGCAAAGTGCGCGAATGTACCAAGCCTCGGCGTCCAGCGGATCGCTCGCGAGAAGCTGCGTGGTCAGCGTTTCCGCGTCGGCCACGCCTCCCGCATTGACGAGCAACGCCGCCTTTGCGATCCGGATCTCGCGTCGGTCGGCGATGTCCCCCTGCATCGCTGCGAGCCGTGCGAGCCCCTCGCCCGGACGGTCTTGACGCACCAGTTCGAGCACCTCCTCGAGGGCGCGCTGGGCGGCGATTTCCTCTGCCAGCGCGTGCGGGATGGAGAGCGACAGTGCTGAGGGCCTATCCGCGGTCTCGACGCGACGCGACTCCGGTATGGACCACGTGGACGACACAGACGTTTCCGGAAGCGCGGTCTGGACCCGCTGATGGAAGTAGCAGCCTGCGGCGGTACAGGCTGCAAACCCGGCAAGCACGTGTCCGAGGTTTTCGGCGTGGCCCACGAAGAAGAACCCGCCGGGCGTCAGCGCGCTGGCGACTTTGCTCACCAGCCGCGCGATGGCGCTCTGGCACAGGTAGATGATCACGTTTCGGCAGAAGACGATGTCGTAGCGCTCGGGGCCCCAGATCCGCGGGTCGTCGTCGAGCAGATTGCTCTCGTAGCAGTCGACCATGGAGCGGATTTCCGGCGCAATTTCGAACTCGCGCGCGCCGACCTCTTGGAAATAGCGGGCCCGGAGATCGGCCGACGTGCTTCGCAGCGACCACGAGGTGTAGCGTCCCTGCCGAGCCTTGCTCAGCATCGCTCCGTTGACGTCGATCCCGCGGATCACAACGTTCCAGTCGCTGCCCGTGCACCCGCGCTCACGCAGGACGATGGCCAACGAGTACGGTTCATCCCCGGACGCGCATCCGATGGACAGCACGCGCACGGTGCGCGAGAGCCCAGGTCGTTTGAGGAGCGACGGAAGGACCACCTCGCCCAGCGCTTCGAAGTGGTCCGGATAGCGAAAGAAATAGGTCTCTGGAACGCTCAGCTCCACAGCGACCTCACGGTCCTCCTCGGGGCCCAGCTGACCGGCGAGCCACTTGGCGACATACTGAAAGGCTGAAGAGGCTTCTACGGCGCGCTGACGACGGCCAAGAATGGCCTCCCATCCGGCGCGAACCGGGTCATCGGTCTCGATCCCGAAGCGTTCCTTGACGGCGCTCGCGAATTGTTTCAGCGCGATGGGATCGGTGACGGACGCCCCCTTTCTCACGGTGAGCCTTCGGGCAGCACGGAGGGGCACTTCTCCACCAGGCGGCTGGTCTCGAGGAGAAAAACGAGCTGCCCATCCCGGGTCGCAAGCTCGGCGATGGCGTTGTCCCGACAGAGACCGAGGAGCGGCGCAGACTCCTCGAAGGCATGCGTCTCGAGGGATACGAGCCCTTCCACGGCACTCACGGCGAGGGCGACCTGACGCTCTCCCGTGCGTACGGTCACCCAGCGAGCGACGGAGGCCTCTTGTTCCCCGAGCAAAAGGCCCAGATGGACGACGGGCGTGGGACGCCCTCGCACCACGGCGAGGCCAAGCAGGTAGGTTGGCGCCCCCGTTAGTGCTTGCAGGGAAAGTGGCCGCATGACCTCGAGCACGTGCTCGCGCGGGACCGCACAGTGCCTGCTACCGGCAGACAGCAGGATCACCTCCACGAGGTGTCCCCCCGGCAGCTTACGGTCGCCTCACGTCGAGAACGAAGCGGATGGAACGAGCGAGCGCACACGGTACAGGCCTCCTGCAGATGGACCGAGCATGCACGAGACCGGAAACAGCGACAAGTCGTGGAAGCCGGAGTACGAGGAACTCGTAGAGCGGTTACGCGGCCTGCCGCAAGCGGTGGCCATGAAAGAGGCTCTCGCCGAAGCGCTGCGCATCAAGGAACAGATCGAAGCTCCACACCTTCGCGCGGCAGTGGCGGGTCAGGAGAAACGAGGTAAGTCGCTGATTGGGTCGCAGGTTTCCGTAGAGGGCTTGCTCGCCCTCGTGAACCGGATCGATATGATTTCCCCCGATAAGGTCGAGATGGTCCTCGACTATGCGCACAAGTTGATGGTTCCAGCGGGCGTCCAGGGGGGCCACATTCGTTCCTTCCAGGCGACGAACCCGGGCCGACGAGGAGACGAGCTACGCGACATCCTCGACGCATGGCGCAAACGGCAGGAGGAGCTGCGGAAGGGGGCAGTTTGTGAGCTGCACTCCCCCCAGGGTGATCGCAATCAGGAGCCACATCGCTGTCGTTTTCACTTCGACAGTCTACAACCTAGTAGCTCGCGGCGGAAGTCCTACTTCGTCTCGATGCTCAGCGTGAACTCGCCGGCCGTGGACCCGGCCGGACCGCTGACGCCGATAAGCACGTTGTATGGGTTCGTGGTTGCGTTGAGGCGCACCGTGCGCGTCGAGTCCTGGGTCCTGCCCCTCTTGGGACGGTCCCACTTGTATTCGGCCTCGCAGGTCACCGCCGACGCGATGTTCGGCGCAAGCGAGTAGTTGTTGGTCCCCACCATGTACGCATAGATGCTGACATCCTTGGTGGGATCCTTCGGCGTCACTGTGATGTACATCTCGGACCGCGGGGGAAGCGACGCAGAGAAGAACACGTGGTTTCCTCGGAACTTGTCGTTCTGCGTGGCGGGAAAGCACGCCATCGAGCTGTTCGACGCCCAGGACAGATCGGCCATCGGAGCGCCTGACTCGAGCCTTCCCGTGACAGCGACCGTCTGGCCTTTCGCTGCAGACACCGGTGTCACGTTAGCAGGCCATCCGGTTGCGGGTCCTGCAGCGGCGCCCCCCCGCGCAGCAGTGCTTGCAGCCGCGCCGCCTTTGAGCTCGATACTGAGGGCGAACTCGCCCGTTGTCGCGCCCGCGGGCCCGCTGACTCCGATAAGCACATTGTACGGGTTGGTGGTGGCGTTGAGACGCACTGTGCGGCTTGCCCCCTGGGTCCTTCCCGCTTTCGGTCGATCCCACTTGTACTCGGCCTCGCAGCTGACAGCCGACGGGACAGTGGGAGGGACTCGAAAGTTGTTGGTCCCGATAGAGTACGCATAGATGCTCAGGTCTTTGGTCGGGTCCGTCGGCGTGACCGTGATGTACATCTCCGCGTGGGCGGGCAGCTTCGTGCTGAAGAGGACATGGTTGCCCCTGAACTTCGCGTTTTGCGTGGCGGGAAAGCACGCCATGGAGCTGCTCGACGCCCACGACAGGTCGGCCATCGGCCTTCCCGACTCGAGCCTTCCCGTCACCAGGACCGTCTTGTTGGGCTCGGACCGAATGGCGGCCACCCCCACGGGCCAGTCGGCCAGCGCGCCGCTTCCGAACACCACGATCGCGCCGCCCAGGAAAACACCCAACAGATTCCGCATCGTCTGCATTTCTTGCCGTTCCTTCTTCAGGTTCAAACCAAGTCCACGCGGGCCGTGCCTGCCCCCCGACCACCGCCGCGCGGACACCTAGCATGAGAGCATACGAAGGGGGACGGCTCTCTATTCAACCGAACGCGCTCAGGCGGCAATTAAACCAAACCCACTTTGAGAACCGCAACTTGCCCGCTCGCGCAGACCTCACCCCCCCAGCCCCCCTCTCCCTCGACATCCTTCTTGCCCATTCGGGCAATCAGGATTGTCTTCGAGCGAGGGGGGAGGAGAGCCGCAGTTCCGAGCCCCCCTCTCTCGAAGACGATCGTCCTTGCCCACAAGGGCAAGGATGATGTCGAGGGAGAGGGGGGTTGGGGGGTGAGGTGGGGGTGAGGTCGAGGAAGCGGCGGATTCTCAAAGTAGGTTTGGTTTACCTTCGTTTGCGCCTGAACAACGCCGCCAGCATCGCCACACCGGCAAGAAACCCGGCAACCGCAGTGTGCGCCCCCGTCGTCACGGCACACCCCGAGTTTCCCGGGCTTCCCCCGCCGGTTCCCGCGTCAACCCCGGCGTCGACCCCCGCGTCGGACACGTTGGCACAGGCCGGAGCTCCAGGAAACGGGGCGTATCCGTAAGAACACGCAAGCGCCCCGAGCGCACGGATCCTTACGTCAGCTCCAGTTTTCTGCATCACGGACAGGATAGCCGCATAAAGCGCTGTCTTGCGCGACCCATCGTCGGCCTGCGGGTTTGCCACTCCGCGCCGTTTGGCAAAGACCACCAGCTCCTCGTAGACATCCCCCACTATCGCATTGGTCGTCTTGTTTTCCGGAGTAAGCTGGTTGAAGTCCACTGCCTGTTCCCAGATATGCCTCAACGCATGGGGCCCCTGCGCGCACTCCGGATCGGTCATGTCGAGTCGGAACGCCGACTCGGGACCGGTCGGACCTGAAAGCGCGGACTTGTCTGAGCACACATGGTGGGAAACACGATCCCCGAGCACATGGAGGTAAATGCCCAGACGCGCGTTGGCGATCCGCGTCGGATCGCCGCCCTCGCCACCCACGAGGCTGTCAAACGCGTCGGAAAACAAAGGTGGGCTCGAGCTCGGCACCAAAGTTTGCGGGCCCGTGGTGATGGAAAATGGAACGGCCGTGGGTCCCAAGATGGCAAAGCTTCCTCGCAACGGGACACTCGCATCTGCTGCTGGATAACACGGATTTCCTGTCGCGAGATCCCCAGCATCGCTGGCTACGGTCAGCCCCCCAGTGCATAGGGGATGGCTATTGCCGCTTCCCGCCATCGCCCACGTGCGAAGATGCGCCAAGAGCCCCTCGATCTCCGCGTTGCCTACCTGGGGATGAAGCCCGTCAATCGGTGAGGGCGAGCTGCGCGGTGCAACGTAATGAAAGAGCGCGCCTCCCGTGGGAATATTGGTGCGTACGAGCCCGTCCAGTTGCGCCGTGCGCAGGGTGCCATTGCCCACTGGCATTCCATTGAGATCGAAGGGCTCGAAGATTCCATAGTCGGGAACCTCGTCGTAGGCCGCGATCCAATACGCGTCGTCGGCCGAGAACCCCGCGGCCTGGGCAAGAAGATGCGTGATGTCCGAATGCACCAGGCTGCGCATGAATCCCGTCTTGCCTGGGACAGCAAGAAACTCAACGAGTGCTGCTGCAAGGCAGTCGTTACTGGTGGTCCCCACCGGCAGGCAGGCGGCGGGAAGAACGGCGCATTCCTGGACTGCGCCGCCGTCCTTGGGCACGCAAATGTCCTCGGAGAACCCTTGGGCCGAAGACGCCCAACCCCCGCCCACTCCCATCGCTAACGTCATGGCTCCGAACTGCCGGAGCCTTGTACTCGTGGTCTTCATCGCTGTCTCCTAGAATGCCTTCGTGGCGGTTAGTCCCGTTTTCTCTTGCAAAATGCGCAACACTGCGTCCGGATCGTCGGGAGTCAGGATCGGACACACATACCCCGTGTGGTACACGACGATGCCGGTGGTCTTCCTGTGCCGTTTCCAATCGAGGTTCAGCCAGTACCGAAAGCTGCCTCCCCAGTATTTGTAGCGACCTGACATGAACCCGAGCCTGTACGTCTCGAGCTTCTTCATGTCCGTATAGGTAATGCGTTTGGCTGTCCCCAAGGGGAAATGATACCAGTCAATTGTGATCCCGTCGTCGTCGCAGGTGATCGTTTCGTCGCGATAGAGGATTGCCATGGACGTCAAGCTACCATGGTTTCGAAGGGTTCGCCCTTCTCAAGCTGCGGTCTTGCTCGGTTTCGAACGAACTTTCGTCGGTTTCGGGCGATCTTTAGCGCTTGTGTCCCTAAACTTCGCAGAGTTCGGGCGATCCCTGGCATTTGTGTCCCTAAACTTCGCAAGTTTCGGGCGATCTTTGACGCTTGTCTCCCGAAACCGAGCACTTGTGTCCCTAAACTTCGCAAGTTTCGGGCGATCTTTGACATTTGTCTCCCGAAACCTGGCGCTTGCGTCCCGAAACTTCGTAGGTTTAGGGCGATCCCGAGCGCTTATCTCCCGAAACCGACGATAAGCATGGTTCCGACAGCCGCGGTCAAAGACGATGCTTGGTCCTCAACGCCATCAACTGCTTGTCACACTGTTCGAGCTTCTCGCCCCCCTCGTGAAGAAGCGCCTCGGCTTCGTCAAGTTTTTTCAGGAGCTCCGTGCGGTCTCGAGTTGCCTCGGTAACCGCGATCTCAACCTCGCGTCGCAGCGACGTCGACCGCTCCAACGCGTCAATGCCCCCCACACAAACCCGCTTCGCGTCGCACACCTGACTGTCGTTGCACAATAGCGCTCGTACCGACGCTGCCGCGCCTGGTTTTGCCTCTGCTCCGACCAATCGGTACCTGTCGACCATCGCTACCAACGACCGCGCCTCCCGACCCGCCGGATCCGAACACGTCGCCAGGAAAACTAACGCAAACGCTACGGACTTCATCCTATCTCCACACGGCTCCACAGCTCCCGCCGCATCTTCTCCCTCGCTCGATCGGTCCTCGTGATCAGCCGCGCCACGCTCCACGCGGCCAATAGCTCCCCCTCCTGTCCCAACGCTGGAAGTACCGTGGGACCCACTATAAATGCTCCCCCTAGCGGCGTCCGCAATGGCTCGGCCCCGAGACCATGGAAGTGAAACGGCTCCACCAACCACCGCGCCGCCATCGGCTCCGCCTCGAGACTCGCTCCCCCTGACCGCAATAACGCCCGCTCTACCTCCAGTCGCCGCCCTGTCCGGTAGTCCCAAAGGGGAAGTCCATCGTGTGGCGAGTCCACCAGTACCAAGTGCTGCTCTAGGTACGGAAGAACCCCTGCCACCATGTCGAGCACGACCTGCCTCGCACGCACCACGGGTACCGCAGTCCCGTCTGGAAACAGCGCCTCGGCCACCAACAGACTGGTCCCCGGTTCGCTGCCTGTCCCCCTTGTCAGATGCACCCGCGGAAGCCTCGCGTCATCTGGCAGTAAAAACGCTTCGTGGCCCAGTGGCTCGGCCAGCCCCTCGTCACGTACTACCGCCGACAGCACAAACCGGAACTCCCTCGCAAAGAGCTCTGGAAGCCCCGCAAAGACCCTCCGAGGTAGCGGAAACTCGGGAGCCAAGTCCACCACCCCACGCGTCGAAAGGCTCGACACCAGAAAATTCGCCCCTACCGCGCGCGCCTCTCCCTCACGCAGGACCCCAGTCACACGCCCGGCTTTCACCGCAATCCGCACCGCCTGCTCGCCCAGCTCGACTTGCCCCCCGTGAGCGCGAATCCGATCGACCAGAAAGTCCACCACCTCGTCCTCGCCACGCGCCAACCGAACCAAGCCGCGTGTGAACGCCCCGTGCAAACGAGCTAGCGCAAACGAGGGGAAATTCGTGGCGTGGCTCGCAAATACAGCGGGGACCTCCACCAACGCCCGGTAGCCATGATCCCGTGGAAACTGTGCCAGAAACGATGGCACCTCGCCGTCGTCCAGATGCGGCAAGGTCTCTGCGATGCGCTCGGTCTCGCGACGTTCCCAAAAGGTCCCGGGAGGCCAAACCGCGTCACGCTCGAACGCCGCGTCGGCTGACGCATTGGTCCGCGCAAGCTCCATATAGAGCTCGTCAACGATGCGACGAGACCCTGGAAACACCCTCTCGACGTAGGTCCCGAACAGCTCCGCATCGGGCGGGACATCGAGCCGAAGCCGCTTTCCAAGGACCTGAAACATCGGGTCCAAGGCCATCACGCGCTTCCGAAACGCCTGCGACTGCGCAAGCTCGATGATCACCCGACTCCAGACGGGCGACGTGTAGCTCACAAAGGTAAACAGACGACGCGCGAGCGTGTGCCCCTCGAACCCGTAGAGCGACCTGCGATACCCCTGGCCAAGCACCAACACCCGCCACGACCGGCGCGCTAACAACGCCGCCGTGGCCAGCGCTCCTAAGCTTCCGCCGAGCACCACCACGTCGTAATGCTTCGCCACCGGTCAGCCCGTCACAAACACCCGTGGACGTCTACCCAAACGCTCCTCGACGCGAACTCTCCCCTCGGCCATCCACTGGAGCACCTTGGGCAATAGCGCGTGCTCCTGAACGAGAATGCGCGCGCCAAGGCTCTCTTCGTCGTCGTCGTCAAGTACCGGCACCACGGCCTGCGCCAGGATGGGGCCCGTGTCGGTCCCCTCGTCGACCAGATGCACTGTGCACCCGGCCACGCGCACCCCGTAGTTGAGCGCCTGACGCTGCGCATGGACCCCTGCGAAGGACGGCAAGAGGGCGGGATGGATGTTCACCACGCGCCTTGGAAACGCCTCGAGGAGCACCCGCGTCACGATGCGCATGAACCCCGCCAAGACCACGGTGTCGACCTGATGGTGCCGAAGGCGCTCCACAAGGCGCGTATCGAACGCCTCGCGGCTCGCATATTCGCGATGGTTCACCACCTCGGTGGCGACCCCAGCGTTGCTTGCGCGGGTGAGTCCGGCTGCAGTGGAGACGTTGGAGATCACGACCGCTACGGAGGCGTCGAGGGCGCCGGTCGCCACGGCATCGAGGATCGCTTGGAGGTTGGTTCCACTGCCCGAAACGAGGACGCCGAGCCGCATCAAGGTCGCGCGCCGCGCCAGATCACGCGGTCTTCGAAGGCTACGTCGCGTCCCTCGTCGACGACCTCGCCCAGGAGCACCGGCTCGTCGCCCAGAGCGCGAAGGGACGCGATCGCGCGGTCGCAATCGGATTGGGCCACCACGAAGATGAAGCCGATACCGCAGTTGAAGGTCCGATGCATCTCCGAGGATCCCACCGGACCGAGCTCTGCGAGCAGGTCGAAAATGGGAGCGCGGGGCCACTCGCACTGAATCACCGCGTCGAGCCCCTCGGGCAGGACCCTCGGTAGGTTTCCTGGAATGCCTCCCCCGGTGATGTGGCTCATGGCGTGGACGTCGACGGTGGCAAGAAGGGCCTGGACATGACGCGCGTAGATGCGGGTCGGCACGAGGAGCGCCTCGGCGAGGGTGAGGCCGCCGAGTGACGCCATGGGCTCTTTGAGTGGGAGCCTGGCTTTCTCAAGGAGCACCTTGCGCGCCAGGGAAAAGCCGTTGGAGTGCAGGCCGCTCGAAGGGAGTCCGATGAGCGCATCGCCGGCCTGGACACGAGTTCCATCGATGAGGCGCGAGCGCGCGACCACACCGACAGCAAAGCCCGCGAGGTCGTATTCACCGTCAGGGTACATCCCGGGCATCTCGGCGGTTTCGCCGCCGAGGAGGGCGCATCCCGCTTCTTTGCAGGCGCTCGCAATGCTGCGGATCACGCGTTCGGCCAGGTCGACGTTGAGCCGTCCTGTGGCGAAGTAGTCGAGGAAGAAGAGGGGACGCGCCCCGGTGGTGAGCACGTCGTTGACGCACATTCCCACCAGGTCAAACCCCACGGTGTCGTGCATGTCTGCGGCGAAGACGACTTTGAGCTTGGTTCCAACCCCGTCGGTTCCGCTCACAAGAACCGGGTCGTCGATGTCGCCCGGGACTCGGCAAAGGCCAGCGAATCCTCCGAGCCCGCCGATCACCTCGGGGATGCGTGTTGCCTGCGCGAGAGGCTTGATGCGTTCGATCAGCGCGTCGCCAGCCTGGATGTCGACCCCTGCCTCGAGATACGTGATGGACATGCGCAAACGCTAGTCCCGGTCGGGCGATACGTAAACGGTCACGGATGCGCCCCTGCGAGGACACTGGCCATCACGACCTTTGCGACGTGCACAAAGACGATGATCCCGAGCACGTCGACCAGGCTTGCGATGAACGGCGCCGAGCTCGTGGCGGGGTCCACGCCAAAGCGTTTGAGGACCAGCGGAAGCATCGAACCGACCGTGCACCCGGTCATCACGATCGCTACGAGGGTGAGTCCGATGGTGAGCGCAAACTTAAACGATTGATCCTTGTACATGAGGACCCGGAGCATGCCGATGAACCCGAGCATGGCGCCGAGCACGACGCCCATCCCGAGCTCACGAATGAAGATGCGCCACCAGTCGCCCTTCTTGATCTCGCCGACCGCGAGGCCGCGGATGATCAGACTGGATGATTGTCCGCCGGAGTTTCCGCCGGTCGAAATGAGGAGAGGCACGTAGTAGGTCGCGCCTTTGATGGCATCGAGCACGTAGTCGTAGTGGCGCATGGCGGTCTGCGTGAAGAACTCCTCGATGAAGAGGACCACCAACCAGACGCCGCGTTTGCGGATGAAGGAGAGGAAACTGGTCTGGAAATAGGGGACATCGAGCGGCTCGATACCGCCGATCTTTTGAACGTCCTCGGTCTGCTCCTGCACGAGCACGTCGATGATGTCGTCGATGGTGATGATGCCCAACATGACGCCCTGGTCGTCGACGACGGGCATGGCGTTGAGGTCGTATTTGGCCATGCGCCGTGCGGTGTCTTCCTGGTCGAGCGTCGGGGGGACACTGATGATGTGGCTGCGCACTAGGTCGGAGAGTCGGTCGTCGGGCTCGGCGACAATGAGGTCGCGGACCGACACGACGCCGACGAGGCGGTCGCCCTGGAGGGCGTAGGCGTTGTAGACGAACTCGTCGTTTTGGCTGGCGTAGGTTCGGATGCTGGCCATGGCTTCGCGTGCTGTGAGGCCGAGGCTGACGATGACGAAGCGAGTGTTCATGAGATGGCCGGCGCTGGTGTCGGGCCAGCGCTCGATTTCGCGCACCTCTTCGGCGGCCTGCGGGTCGACTCTTTGGAGGCTTTCGAGGAGCTCGACGCCGACAGCTTCGGGGAGCGAGTTGAACAGGTCGGCACGGTCGTCAGCGGCCATCTCGCTGGCGATCTGGGCGACGTGCTCAGTGGGCATTTGGGCGACGATCTCTTCTTGTTCGTGCTCCTCGAGGCGCTCGAAGATCGGAGCCGCGTCCTCGGCGGGGAGGCGGGCAAGAAGTGCAGCGGCCTCGTCGGAGTCGAGCTCAGAAAAGATGTCGGCGAGGTCCTCGGCGTGGAGCTCGTCGAGGAGCTCGCGCACCTGGTCGGGGTCCTCCTTTAGGATTTGCTTGATATCCGGGCCGAGGAGGAACGAGAGGCGCATGGCGGGCGCACACTATAAGAGCGCGCGGGTCAGTCCAAGGTGTCATCCCGGTGAACGACGAGGCCCGGAGCCGCGAGACTCGAGGACCCTTGATACGGAGGGTCGAGGAGCCAGCGGATCGTTTGGATTTGCTAGGGGAGACTGCGCTGGCTCGGTCACAGCGCTGGCGTGTGGCCCTTCGGAGCCCCCCAAACGCAGAGGATCGTAACCTCTTCGAGGTCCGCTCGGTATCGGTAGTACAGGTGATGATGTGTCTTTGGAAGCAGCAGACGACGGACGGTTCCGGTCTTCTGCTCGCAGTACACCAGGCCCAGTTCAGGAGTCACGCGGAGAAGACGGTCCGCTGCGGCGAGCTCGTCGAGAAAGAGCGCGCGGGCCGCAGGTCGGTGTTCAACCCACCAGGTATGGATCTTTTCGATCTGGCGACGAGCCCTTTTCGAGACATGAACCTTCACAGTTGTCGCTGCAGCTCGGCGATGACCCGCGCGAAGTCGTCCGTCTGCCCGGCGTCTGCTTCGGCGATGGCGGCTTGCAGCTCTTGGTGCAACGCCGATCGTTCGTCCGCGTCGAAGTCTGCGCCTTGTATGCCGTCAACCGGCGTCAAGTAGACGACCTCGCCCTCGGGCAAGTTGGTAGGCTCGTCGATGACGAGGCGGCCGTTTTGAACGTGGGCACGAAAGGGCTGCATCGCTTCCAATTGGAATTCTCCTGAGGCTCGGGACCATCCATCGCAGCTGGCGACGGGAGGTTCAGACTGTGGCGAGCGTCTCTTGGGTCGCGGGGAGGTCTTCGATCTTGTCGAGGTGTTCAAACGGCGTTTCCAGGTAGTCGACCATGGCTTTCGCAAGCACGCTCGCATGGAACCCATCGATCAAACGATGGTCGAAGGACGATGTGAGGCGCATGACTTTTCCTGGGACCACCTGCTCTCCTTCGACAACGGGTTGTACTTTGATGGCGCCTACGGCGACCATGAGGGGGACGCGTGTGTAGGGGGCGAGCGGGACAAACCCGAGGTCGAGCCCTAGCGATCCGATGTTGGTGACCGTGACGCTTCCAAAGGGGTCCCGTGGGATTCCAAAGCGTCGCATGTCGAGGTTGAGCGCATAGGTAAGAAACGCGATGACCTTGAGCATGAAGTTGATGAGAAAGAGCGGGACCATGCCTAGGGTCTTTTTCCCTTGCTCCATCGCGGGGTCTTGACGATTGCGGACTTTTCCCACCTGTTCTTCGATCTCGAGGGCGAGCGCGTAGAGGGTCTTTTGGTCTGCGTTCCGAATGGTGCAGGTGGCCAGGTCGACTTTGCTCCGACCTTCGTCGGGCTGGACGACCAAGATCGAGATATCGACGGACTTTCGGAGGTAGATGCGATTGAACCGCAGGATGGCGTTGGCCTCGGGACATCGGTGCAAGGCTTCCGCGGCAGCTTTGGCCACCAGGTGGGTGACGGTGATGCGTTTTCCGGTGCGCTCTCGAAAGGCCTCCATGTAGGCGAGAGCCTTTTCCATACGAAGGTCGATGGAGCCGTACACCGTAGGGTCGTACGAGGTCTGCCAGGTGCCGATGGCGATGCGACGGAACGCGGAGAGTTGCTTGAGGGGGACGAGTTCTACGTTGGGCATGGGACGCGGCCGAGTCTAACCCGCGACGGTTCAGCGTGTGCGGTTGCTTGCCTCGATGAGGACTCGGTACGCGTGGGCGACAGAGGCGGGATGCCATGCGACCTGCGTCGCTTGTCCTGCCGCGATCAGGGCTTTGTCGGCGGCGGATGGCTCCTGGGGGTTCTTCGATGCCCGTGCAAACCGCCTCGACGCTCTGGCAAACGCAATCCCGGACGGCACGAGTGGACCCGACGCTGCACGAAGGGTCGCCTCGAGCCCTTCGACCGCGGCCAAGAGGGCCTCGAGGTTCAACGCGTGCAGCGGTCCCACGGCCTCCCAGAACACGGCCTGGGCCAACCCGAGCCAGCGAGCCTCCGGAGAGCTCTGGACCGCGCGGGCGTCGGCTGGATGCACGCCACGCTCAAGCCGATCGGCCAGGTCCGTAAAGCTCTTGTCGAAGGCTGAAAACGCGGCTTCGAGCGGTGCATGGAGCGCCTGTCCGTGAGCGAAGCGGTCGTCGCCGTGCTGCCCCTCGTCGTAGTAACGGAGCGCCTCGGCAAGGACCGGAGCCAACGCCTGCGTGGCGTTGCGAAGGTGTCCGCTTGTTTCTTCTAGAAATGGGAACGCCAGCTCGGAAAGCGCTTGACCGAAGGCTTCGGCGGTTGTTCCCGACGTCGGGTAGAGCCCGTAGATGTGAGGCTCGTGTCCAGTGGGGCCGGTGGCCGGGTCTACCCACGAGTGGTAGCGGGACGCGCTCCGAAAGACCGACTCGGCAAATCCGGACGACAGCAGTTTGAACAAGGCAAACAGGGACGGTTTGGTCGACTCCGTTTCTCCAAGCTCGCGGCGTGGACGGACACGAAGCGGAGCGTGCAGCACCAGTCCCTCGTCGACCTGACGCCGCGTGATGCTGGCACGTCCCAGCTCCAGGCCAGTCCGACGGGCGCCGGTGAGGTTGGCTCGCAAGAGAAGCACCCGGTCCATCCGGGCTGCGGTCAAGTTAGCGCCTGCGAACGAAGCTCCGGTGAGGTCTACGTCGCGCCAGATGGTACGGGACAACTCCGCACCGTCGAGGACCACTCCAGAGAGGTCCAAGCCGACGAGGGTGGCCCCTGACGCGCGCCCTTCACGAACGCGTTGAACGAGCTCGTCGCGCGACGCAATGGAGGGGGGGTGACGTCGAAACTGCTCGGGGAGGGAGGCGGAAAGGGGAAGGGTTTGGGCGAGGGGACGAGGAGCGTCGGACGGCATGACCGCGAGGATCACCTGGGGCGAGCGTTTGGTACAAGCCCTTCGCACACGCGGTCCAAACGGTCGTTTGCTTGCCGTGGGCCTCCGCGCTAGACGCCCCTTGTGCCAGCCGACCGTAAGCGCAAGAAGAGCGCCGCAGATGTCCAGAAAGAGCTTCGCGACCTCTCCAAACCCGACCCTTCGCGACCTGTCCAATCTCCCTTCGACCTAAAGCGCATTGCGCTCCGTTTCGGCGGAGGTGCGGTGGTAGTTTGGATTCTGGCCGCAGGGATTGCGAGTTGGACCAAGAGTCGGATCCCTCTTTTGGTGACGGCTGTCGTGACCGTGGCGGCGGTGGGACTTGCGGTCTGGGCGTGGCGTTTCGCAAAGAAGTCTCAGGCTCTCAACAAGCTTCTCCAGTCTGCGGACACGGCCGAGGGACGGAAAGAGGCATTGAAAAGACTCGACTCGGATTTCAAGAAAAACGACACCCAGGCTCTGTTGGCCCGTGCCCAGTTGGAGCTTCAGGAAGATCCACGCAAGGCCCTTTCGACGCTCGAAACGATCCCTATCGAGAGACAGCTCGCTCCCGTGGCGGACCAAGTGCGTTCCATGCGCGCGATGATCCACTTGATGCTCGGTGAAACAGGACCTGCGCGGTCCCTCGTCGACGCAATGGAGGTAGGCAAGCAACAGGAGCCCAAGACCCGAGCGATGTTTGCGGCGGTGGCGGGAGAGGCTTGGGGACGAACGGGGCAGGCCAAGAAAGCCATGGATCTCCTCGAGCTTTTCAACCCGGACGATCCCGAATACGCGGAAATCAAGATGCAGATGTGGCGTGCACGCGCCTTCGCCTACGCCGGACAAAGCGACATGAAGGGGGCGTCAAGAGCCTTGCGCAAGCTCGCCGACATGAACCCGCATCTTCTAAGCGCGTTTGTACAAGGCAAGCGCATCCATCCGCTACTTCAGCAAGAGGCCAAGCAGATCCTTTCGCAAAGGGGATTGATCCCCAGGAAGATCATGCGTTCCAGGCCGTAATGCGCCGCGCCTTGTCCCCTTGGGTTAAACCACGCCCATCTCGAAACCCGCTGTTCCCGCCAGACTCCGTTTTGGCCTGCGGTGCCTGCTCACGTACTTTAAGTACGCTGCGCGGGCTCCTCGGCCAAAGCCTCGTCTAGCAGAAACGGCGGGTCTCGATCTGGACGTGGTTTATAGTCCGCGCATGTTTGGGCGCGGCTCGATCAAACCTGGAAAAGTGACGGTCAGCACACCTCCGAGCGCGCCTGGCGACGACCTAGGCGGAGAGGATCTGACTGTCGGGCTCGACGTGATCGCGGCGATGCTACGGCTTGTGTCGACCCATACGCTTCCCATCGAGGGGCTCGAACCCGCGCAGATCGCGGACCAATGCGAGGCCTGGGCACGTCACGTGTTGCTCCTCGCCCCGCCTCCGGGAACCTCGACCCCCACCAAGCGTCGTAATTGGAACGGCCTTAGGCGTTTTTTCACTGAAATTCGCGAGGGGGAAGCGACGACGGTGAACCGTTCGATCGCGGGGCTTCGCGACACCATCTGGGACTTCATCCAGCGTCTGAACAACGTCATTGTGGGCGACAACGAAGTGGATGGGCGTGTCCGGGGACAGCTTGACACGCTGAAGAAGGCCGCAGAGAGCAATTCGCCGGACGAACTTAGGCGCGCGGCGTTGGGGGTGGTAACGGCGGTGACGGTGCTCCTTGAAGAGCGCAAGCGCGCCCAGGCGACGCATCTTCAGGAGCTCGCGGGACGGGTCAAACAGCTGACTGCGGAGCTCGACGAAGCACGACGTCAAGGGGCTCAAGATCCGCTTACGAAGCTGTTCAATCGCGGGGCATTTGACGACTATGTCAAGCGGGTGGTGGCACTCGATGGCCTTTTTGGAAAAGCGGCGTGTCTGCTCATGGTGGACGTGGACAACTTCAAGCGGGTGAACGACGACTACGGACATCCCACGGGTGACGAGGTGCTTCGCAAGCTAGGGGATGCGCTCGTTCGGTGTTTTCCTCGCAATGGGGACTTCGTAGCTCGTTATGGCGGAGAGGAATTTGCCATTGTGCTTCGCGACACGAGGATGGGCGACGCACGGATGTTGGCAGGGCGTCTTTTGACGTCCATTCGCAAGATGCAGATAAAGCGCGGCGAGACAAGTTTCGGGTTCACGGTGTCCGCGGGGCTTGCCGAGCTTCGCCAGGGTGAAAGCGGAACGAGCTGGATCGAGCGAGCCGACCGCGCGCTTTACGAAGCCAAGCGGGCGGGACGGGACCGGACCGTCGAGGCGCAAAACTAGAAGGGGTTCCTTAATTTGGACGCCATGAGCACATAAGGGTTGTGTAGTTCTCACGGGCCGTCTAGGGTCACCTCAACGCAACGGAGACAAGGGAAAAATACGCAAGCAACGTTGGTCGAGCAGAAGCCTCTCCGTGAGGTTGCGAGTGCACCAGCCTATGCGCCTCGAGCGCAGGGACGGTGACGCGCCGTCCCGGAGATTTGCTAGTCAGTCATCGCAAGGTAGCCTGTTCTTGGCTCTCTCCCGGATGGGGGTCCTCCCCGGCGGGGAGAGCTGAGGCAACATCGCAACCGGTGTTTCTCCCCGCCGGGGAGGACCCCCATCCGGGGAGAGCCGGTGAGGCTACCGTGCACCAGGTGAGAAGGTGATGCTTTCGCATCCTCACTGAGGGGCTTCTGCCGACCGGTTTCGCCCGAAAAACAGGGACCTGAGAGGTCAGTCCGCGGCAGCGTCGGCAGCCACAACGTTGTCTGCGGGAGCGTCGACCGCCGAGCTGCGGTCGTTTTGTGCGTCGGAGGCGTCGGCCACGGGGGCAGGGTTGGGACTCCCTTCGTCGGAGGAGCACGCCGCCACGCCCAGGACAATCACGGTCAACACGGAGCTGAGGAGAGTGGTTTTCATACGTCTTGGTCCCTGTCAAAAGCCAACGCCGAAGCGGAAAGACAGCTCGTGAAAGCCGTGGTTGGTGTCGCGAACGCTGTCATCGAGTCCCCTTGCAAGGTTCTGCCCGGGCGCAACGGCGCGCTGGGCGGAGGTCTGGAGCGGTCCGCCTGTCGCCGACGCGGAGGCCGGCGCGCTGTCTGGGAAATTGTAGTACGTGTAGTTGGCAGTGATGCGGACTCGCCTGGTCGCCCAATAGTTCAGACCCAGGGTGAAGGCATTGACGTTGATGTCGCCGGAAGGGGTCTTTGCGTCGGCAGTGCTCCCTTGTCGTGACGCGCCGTCGTAGGTGACCCGCAGCTGTTCGAAGCGGGCGAGGGCCTCGAGGGACGCATGCGAGGGGGCCGTTGGCTTGGTGAAGTCGATGTGGGACGGGTCGAGGTATCCTGGCCTGCGGACATATTGACGTTCCCCGAAAATCCAGTAGCCCAGGGTGGCGTAATAGGCGTACCCCTGGAGCGAACCAAAGCGTTCAGTGTAGGCGGATTGCTGGTAAAAGTCGCGGGCCTCGCGGGTGTTGTTGGAGATGTACACGAACTCGCCAAGTAGGTCGAAGCGGCTGACAGGCCAATACAGCTCGGCGGCGAACGCGGACTGCCGTCCACTGGGGATAATGTGCACCAGGTTTCCATTGGAATCGGTGTAGGTGGGTCTCCAGAAGGCGTACCCACCAGACGTGGTATAGGCATTGACGTCGTAGCCGACCCACTTGGCGCTACGGAACCCGTAACGGAAGGAGACACCGAGCTGGAGTCGGGCGAGCAGCGGAACGCCAGCTTCGACGAAGGGATGGGCGAACACGCGTCCGACAACGTCGCCGTTGGAGTCTACGTTGGGACGATTGGCCCCTTCTGCGTTGAAGAGACCCACACTGTAGTGGAGATAGGAGGGCTTTGTCAGCCCCCAGATCATGAGACCGATGTCCCGTCCTGAGGTCAGGGGGGTGCCAAGGTTACGGACTGCGAGCGAGTTTTCGAGAAACGGCGTGACGTTCTCGCTGGTGCGGTTCTCGAGAGTGAACGGGAGCTTGAACTGCCCGACCTGGAAGTTGAGTAGGCTATGGAAGCGGTAATTGATCAAGACATCGGTAGGCGCCGCTTTAGAATTGGCAGCTTCCACCGAACCCGCGCGTTGGGAGCAGCTCGAGGCTCCAGTCTTTGCGTCGACCGAGCAGTTGAGGGCTCCTGTGGTTGCAGCAGGGTTGTCGACGGCGCTCTGTCCCCACTCGCCGCCGATGAGCCATTGCCAGTTGGTGAGAAACTCGCCAGATATTTCGACACGGGCACGACGCAGAAAGACCGTCGGTTTGAGGCCCAGGGCAGGGCCCAGGTCGGAGAGCCCAGGACCGAGAGGGACATACCCGTCGATGTGGGCACGTCCCTGGAGATAGAGGCGAAAGAGGTCGTCAGCGTCGCGAAGATAGAAGAACTCACCGTAACGTCCAGCCAACGGGAACCCGTCCGCAGCCGTGGCGCGGGGGACAACAGCAGGAGGCTCCTGAACGCGGGCTGGCGCGGGGGCGGGCTCGGGGGAGAGGGCTAGGGGCTGGGCCTGCGCCACCAGAGGAGCTGTCGCGAGGAGCCAGCCGCGGAATGCGAAACATCTCGAAGTCATGTGCATGGTCTATCCACCGCCAGGGATCCTCGTCGTCATAGCCGGCACCATCGCGAGCTCGTTAACCCAACCTAAACAACGTCCAGATCGAGACCCGCCATTTCTGCCAGACGAGGAGCCCGCGCAGCGTATTTAAAGTACGTGAGCAGGCACCGCAGGCCAAAACGGAGTGGCGGGCGTCGTGTGTCGACCCCCGGTCGAACCAGCGTCGCAGAGCATTCGGGACAAGCTGAGGACTTTCGCTGCAGGCCACTAGCCAGCCTTCACGATAGCGGGGAGCACGCGGGTGAGCACCACACGCCGTCGGCCACGTCCCGCATAGTCGTCGACCTCCTCGGCCTGCCACCCTAGCGCCATGTGAAAACGAATGGACGATGCATTGCCAGGCGTGGTGATGGCCTTGAGCCGGATACATCCCGCCTCGCGACAGCCCGTCTCGAAACGCTCATAGAGCTGCCGTCCAAACCCACGACGTCGGTGCTCGGGATGGACTCCAATGAGGTGAACGTACCCCGTAGGCCCGTTCAACTCCCCAGCGGGATCCGCCACGAAGCCGAGCAAGAACCCCACAATCTCGTCGTATCGAACCCCACCCGCGCCGGCGAGCTCCGCTACGAGCGCGTGTTGGCCAAGCTCGTGGAAAAAAATGGGGTGGGCAAAAGGACTGATGGGTCCTCCCCACCAGCGATCGATGACCTCGACGATGCGGTCGAAGTCGGCTTTCGTAATGCGACGCGTCTGCATGAATTCCCTGAGCGCGCGGATCGAATGGAAGCCCTATCGCACGCTCTCCCTTGCGCTGCTAGCGGTTCCTTCGCGCTTGACGGGCCTCGGGCAGTCCGCCACACGAGCCGCGTGATTGCCAGCCCCCGTCTCCTCATCGCCCCGTCGATCTTGTCTGCCGACTTCGGACGCCTCGCCGACGAAGTCGAGGCTGTCGAACGTGCCGGCGCCGACTGGATCCATGTCGACGTCATGGATGGCCGCTTCGTCCCCAACCTCACGCTCGGTCCTCTCATCGTGCGCGCCGTGCGCAAAGCCACGCGGCTTCCCGTTGACGTGCACCTCATGATCGTCGAGCCCGAACGCTACGTCGACGCGTTTGCCGATGCGGGCGCAGACGTCATCTCCGTCCATGTCGAAGCCTCGCCCCATCTTCATCGCACCCTGCAACAGATCCGGGGGCTGGGACGTCGCGCGGGGGTCGCTTTGAACCCGTCTACAAGTGAGGAGACCGTGCGCTACGTACTTTCCTTGGTCGACCTGGTGCTGGTGATGAGTGTGAATCCAGGCTTTGGAGGGCAGGCCTTCTTGCCCGAGGTGCTCCCCAAAATTCGTGCGCTGCGGCAGATGCTCGACACCGTGAGCCATCCCGTGGACATCGAAGTCGACGGTGGCATCGGTGCCGACACGGCGTCTGTCGTTCGCGAGGCAGGAGCCAATGTGCTCGTGGCCGGCAACGCGGTCTTCACCAAGCCGCCCTACGACAACGCCATCATGACCCTTCGGCAAAACGCCGAGCGGAGCACCTGGGCGTGACCCGCAGCGTCGCGGTTCTCCTTGTCCTAGCGGGATGTTCCACGTCTCGCATCGAGCCACGTCCCGCGCCGCTCCCAAGTGCATCGGCGACGCACGCAGCGACGCAACCGCCAACGTCGACCCATGTTCGCGAAGCGCGTCTCATCGCCCGCATGCTCGCCCGTGTGTCCGAGGCGCGTCGTATCCAACCGTCTCGCGCGATCCCAGGGGTGGTGCTCTCTCGGGCCGGGCTCATCGCGCGCATCAAGGACCACGTCGCAAAAGAGATCCCCGTCGAGGCCATTCGTCACGAGGGGATGGTGCTGCAGCTTCTCGGGTTCATCCCCACGAGCTTCGACTACGAAGCTGCTGAATACGCGCTCCTCGAGGCGCAGCTCGCCGGCTACTACGAGCCTGCCGACGGCACGATGTACCTCGCCGAAGACCTCGGAGAAGAGGAAGCGTCCGCCACCCTCGCCCACGAGCTCGTTCACGCGCTGCAGGACTCACGCTGGGACCTGAAGGCCCGCTCGAAATACCGTCCAGGACAAGGCGACCAGTCGAGCGCCGTTTCCGCCCTCGCCGAAGGGGACGCCACCAGCCTCATGTTCGACGTCATGCTCGCTCGCGCAGGGACATCAAAGACTGCACTCGATCTTCCCGATGACGTCTTCGCCGACCAAATTCTCGAAAGCATGCAACATGGGCCAGGGGCCGACGCTCCCGCGATCATGCGTGCGTCCCTTGCGGCGCCCTACATCTATGGGACGCAGTTCGTACACGCGCTGCGTCGTCGCGGAGGCTGGGATGCCGTGGATGCGGCGTGGGACAATCCGCCTGTCACGAGCGAGCAGGTCCTGCATCTAGGCAAGTGGGAGACGCACGAAGCTGCCATCGAGCTCGCCCCGATGGCTCCTCCTGGCCCCGGATGGAGCCGCGTGGACGACGACTCCTACGGTGAGCTTGGAACCCGCATCGCATTCGAGGGATGGCTCGACAAGGAGAGCGCACGGCGCGTGGCTTCGGGATGGGGCGGAGACCGCGGCGCTCTCATGATGAACGGCGACACCATCGCGTTCGGCTGGCGTGTTCGGTACGACGCGGTGCCCGAGGGGGGAGCCCGTCGCGCGTACGAGGCCTTGGCGACGGCGTTCGAGCGACGTTTTGGGATGGCGCGAAGTCGCGAGGGGTCCTTTGTTTGCTTTGACCGGCCCACGTTGGGACCCCTTGCGTTGCGTCGTCGTGGCGACGATCTGCTGGTAGTGGCGGGTCCGACGAAGATGGCGACGCCGTCGTGGTCGACGGCCGGAAACTGCGCGGTGGCGAAGGGATGGACGAACGCGGCGAGCCCTTGACTCTTCTTCCGTACGACGGCCCGTTAGAGCTTGAACGAGTCGAGCACCTTCACCGCAATCTTTTCGTCGGTGGCCGCGCGATCGACCGGGCCCCCGCAGTTGAGGCTGTACTGCGTCTTGTCTGCTGCAAGATAGGTCCGCATCCATTTTCGATGTTTGCTGGTTTCGACGACCAACGAGCGGCCCGGGACCTTCCCCAGGGCGATCTCTTTTTCCTCGATCACCTTGCCGCTTGCGCGGTGGGCCTTGAACCCTGCTTCGAGGAGATCCTTAGGGGCTATCTTCGGGTCCATCACCTTCGACAGGTCTTGGTGGTTGGAAGGCTGCTCGGTTTGGGCTTCGACGCGCTCTCTTCGCCTTTGCACGCAAACATGAAGAGCACGAGAGCTGCGACGGTGGGGGCAAGATGTTTCATGACGAGAGCCTATACTCAATTTTGCGGGCACAAAGTCGCGGTTCTCGACGTAGGTTTAGCGGAGACGGGCGATTTCGTGTAGACGTGGTCCGAGCATGACCACCATTGGCGGAGCCCGACAGCGTCTAGGGGGACGATTCAGTACGACCCTCGAGGCGGGGAGCCTCGTTGCGGTCGAAATGGAAATGGGGGATTCCGTCCCTGGCGTCGTCGTGTTTGCCTCGGCCATCGAGGTTGACATCTTGATCGACGGCGGTGTGGTGCACCGGACCCGTAGCGCGTTTGAGAGTCCTTTCTTGGGGGACGTTCCCGAGCTGCTGCGCCATCTTGCCGCGGAGGCTCGGATGTTTGCGGAGCTTCGGGAGGGAGAGCGGGTTCGCTTCGAGATTGCGCCGGGGCATCTTGCGGAGGGCAAGCTGGCCGAGAAGTGCCGCTACGGCGCCATCGTGATCTCGGACGATCAGCGGGTGCTCGCCGTCGGATTCCGAAAAATCTGGCCCCTGACCGCCCGAACAAGAAGCTGATGGCTGCCGCAAGACGCTTCGACCTGTCGCACCCGCACGCTCTTGCGGTGTACTGCTCGGACGGGCGTTTCACCGATGCGGTTGAAGAGCTGCTGCACGGTCTTGGCCATGCGCGTCTTGACACGCTGACCATTCCGGGCGGACCTGCCCTCCTCGACTTGACCTCTTCGGGCACCGGAGCACTCGACACGACACGCGCGGCAGCGTCGTTCTTGGTCCGAGGACACGGCCTTCGACACGTGACGCTTCTGGCGCACGAGGGATGCGGCTACTACCGGGAGCGCTATCGTCTCGAGTCTCCCGAGGCCATGCTTCGTCGCCAGCTTGCCGACCTGCGAGGAGCGGCTCGTTGGATCACCAACACCCACCCGTCCATCGAAGTTGCGCTGTACTTTGCCCGCATCGAGGCGGGGGTCGTGGTGTTCGATGCGGTGACGCTTGCTGCAACGCGCTGAGGTCTTGGCCTTTGCGTTGTGTGCCTTTGCTGGCAACCTGTCGGCGGCCGAGCCCATTCGAGACAACAACTATTCAATGGAACTTTACCAGGGGCCCGTGCTCGCGCCCATTCGAGTGACAGGCCTTGGAGGCGCCTATGCAGCGGCGGCCGAAGGGGTCGAGGGGGCGGCGGTCAACGCAGCATCGCCTGCAGTTCGCGAGGCCTACAGTCCTGGATGGTGGGATCACGACATCTCCCTTGGGGCTTCTGTCCTGAGCACCCTTGGCAACACGGACTTCGACAACCGAGGGCCTACGCAAGGGGGAACCACCAAATCGCGGGTAGGAGACTTCTACGAGCTTTCCTTCGGCCTGAACCTTCAGTTTGGCTACTGGGGCACGACGGCTACAGCCCAAGTGCAGCAGTACAACCTGGCGGCGCAGTCCGGCCTCGAAGGACTCACCATGCAGGTGTGGCGCTTCAAGGCGCTCCTTGCCTATGGGTTGCTCGGAGGACAACTGGTAGTTGGAGGCGGAGTCCGGGTTGCGCTTGTTTCCATCAGCATGTTTCAAGGCATCAGCACCCCCAACGAGCTTCTGCGCATGCTCGGGGCCGGGCCGGAGCTCGGCGTGGTGGTTCTTCCGGACCGCACCCAGTGGCGTCTCGGTGCCACCGTGCGTACGCCGATCACAGTTCAGGGGAGTGGGGGAGATACCGATCCTACGGGAGTCCGTCATGTGGGTTCCATTGTGCTTCCAGGTGAGCTGCGGCTTCCATGGGAGGCGGAGCTAGGAGTGGCCTACCAGCTCGGGCCCCGTCCACTCAATCCGTCGTGGCCAAACCCACGGGACCAAGAGGCGGATTTGCGCCGACGCATCGACTTGGATCGCACGGGTCGGCAGGTCGAGACAGGCAAAGCGTTGACAGGTCTTCAGGGGGCGGCGTTCGAGAGCGCCCGTCTGGAGTTGGAGCGCCAAGAACAAGCGTCGCGCGCCCTCGAGGACCAGGAGCTAGCTGCCCTGTCGGACCGGCTTCGAGCAGTGAGAAAAGCGCGTTATGCCAATTGGCCGAGGGAGCGGATTCTCCTGCTAGCGTCGGTCTTGGTGACCGGGTCGAGCGACAACTCGGTATCCGTGGCAGGGTTTCTCGAACAGAAACGCGAGCTGGTTGGACAAACGGTCTCCTTCGCGCCCCGCTTCGGGATGGAAGGCGAGCCACTCCACGACCGCATGAAACTGCGGGTCGGGACCTACCTCGAGCCGTCCCGATATCCCGACGGCACGGCCCGTCAACACGTCACCTTTGGCGCAGACGTCAAGCTTTTCCCTTTCAACGTGTGGGGACTTGTCGGCGCGACCACCTGGCGCCTGTCGTCCTACCTCGACGTGGCCCCTAGGTACATAAACGGTGGCATTGGTCTAGGGGTGTGGAGATAGCTCACGTGACCTGTGCCTCCTGCGGACGTCGCACCAGTCCAATCCAACGCGCCGCGCTCCCCACCAAGATGGCCACCACACATGCAAGGAGTAAACTTGTCACCACCGTGTTCACTAGCCCCGTCATCCGAGTCGCCTGCAACTGCGCCTGCGGCCAGTAAATCCCCAGCACGCTCTGCACCCCCGCCGTGATCGTCGTGGTCGCAACAAAAACCAACGGGCATAACGTCGTCAAGGCGTAAACGCGACGTTTCCCTTCGCGTAGCAAAATCGTCGTGGCCACACATAGTGCCGTGCAAGCTAGAAGCTGGTTGGCAATCCCGAACATGGGCCAGATGGTCATGATGCTCCCTGTCAAAATGAAGTAGGTCCAGCCCCCCACAATCAACGTCGTCGCAAGTACCGCCCCCACCGGATTGGTCGAATGCCCTAGCGAGGGTCGAATCCTACCAAGGAACTCCTGCATCAAAAACCGTCCAATGCGTGTCCCCGTGTCGATGGTGGTCAAAATAAACAGCGCCTCGAACATGATCGCAAAGTGGTACCAGTACGCTAGCAGCGTTTTCATCCCTGGAAATCCGCTGAAGACCCGTGCCATGCCCACAGCCAAAGACACACCTCCTCCCGTGCGCGCTGCGACCACCTCGCCGGACGCCTGCGACAGCGCGGGAAGCTCGTTCACCTTGAGCCCAAGGCGCGCAAAATCCCCTTCGGTCAGTGTTATGGCATGGGACCCTGCCGGATCTACCCCATAGCCCAACACCGCCAAGGTCCGGTTGGAAAGCGCCAACAGCCTGGACGCTGGAAGCTTCGCTTGGGTCAGCTTGCTCACGTGCTCCCCCTCCTTCATTCCTAACAGTCCACGATCGTGCGAGGTCAGCACCGAATCGAGTCCTTCGAACTCCGCCTGGGACCTCGCCAACCCCGGAGATGTCGCCGAAGCCACCATGGCAATGGACGGGTCCGTGTTGATGGTCACGTAGTCGTCCGGGGGCATCACACACGCAGCTATGAGAGCAGTGATGCCCACAAGTCCCTCCATCAGCATGGCGCCGTAACCGATGGGACGGCAATCGCTCTCCCTGTCGATCATTTTTGGCGTCGTGCCACTGGAAACAAGCGCATGAAAGCCGCTGATGGCTCCGCAGGCAATGGTGATGAACACGAAGGGAAACAGCGGTCCCTTCACGATGGGCCCGCCGCCATGAATGTACTGAGTCACCCCTGGCATTTGGATAGCAGGGTTTACCACCACAATCCCCACCACCAGAAGCCCGATGGTGCCAATTTTGAGGTAACTGGAAAGGTAGTCCCTGGGACAAAGGAGCAGCCATACAGGCAGAATGCTTGCGACAAAGCCATAAGCTGCCATCGCCAGGGTCAACGCCGTGCGCGACAGTTTGAGATGCTCGGCGAAGGACGAGTCCGCTACCGCTTTTCCTAGGACCAGTGCGCCTAGGAGAAGCAACACCCCCACTGCGCTTGCCTCTCGAATGCCGCGGACCGAGCCCTTGCGGATTCCATAGATATGGCCTCCCATGAGAAGTGCGATGGGGATCGAGCAGCTGACCGTAAACACGCCCCATGCGCTTTCTGCAAGGGCGCCGACTACGACATTGCCAAGCCCCGCAAGGGCAATGATGATGATGCCTAGGATCGCGATAGACGTTACCAGGCCAAGTACGGGACCTAGCTCTTCGCGGGAGATTTCTGCTAGGGACCTTCCGCCTCGCCGCACACTGGCAACGAGGATCACGAAGTCGTGGACCGAGCCGGCGAGGACAACGCCGAAAAGGATCCAGGCAAAGCCGGGGTAGAATCCAAATTGGGCAGCGAGGACTGGTCCGATGAGCGGGCCAGCGCCGGTGATGGCGGCGAAGTGGTGGCCGAAGAGGACCCAGCGGTGGGTCGGATGGAAGTTGTGGCCGTCGTTGAGGCGATGGGCGGGAGTGATCCGGGTGTCGTCGAGACAGAGCACGCGGGCTGCTAGAAACGCCGAGTAGTAGCGATATGCGATGGCGAGAACGGCGAGTGTGAGGAGCATCCACCAGGCAGCGGTCATGGACAAGTCGTATCGCAAGAAGCTCGCTCCTGCTATGGGAATCTCCGTGAAGCGATTTCGTACTGCGTTGGTGCTACTGCTGCTGCTGCTTGCCATTCCTGTGGAGGCTGAGGAACGCCGTGCGGACAGCTCGGCGCGCGGGGCAAACCCGGACGCGACCTATGGGCGGCTTGACGGGGACGTGGCTCTTGTGGGGGGGCTTGGGGCGACCTTTGGACCCGGAGCGCCACGAGGTGCGCTGGATCTTCGGCTTCGGTACCTCGATACCGTTGGACTTTTTGCGGACTACGAGGATGCACTTGGTGGGGACGCGAATCCGCGTCGCGTGATTTCCTTTGGGTTCGAGGCGCGCCCGGTGTTTTTGGGACGGTGGTTGACGGGCAAGGCAGTGAACCGAGCATTTTTCGACCTTCTCATCGATTCTTTTGGGTTGGAGCTGGGAGCGTTCTTTTCCCAGCCTTCGTACAGTTCACTGCGGTCGCGTCCAGGGCTTCAGGCGGGCCTTGGCATCGAGGTTCCAGTGCTGGGACAGGCGCGAGGGCCGTGGATTGGGTTTCACGGCGGGGTTCGTTGGAGCGACGGGGTCTTAGCGGGAGATCCGGTGGTGGGTCCCAACGATCGGGCAGCGTACCTGACCGTGACGGTGGCGTGGCACGAGTTTGTGTTGGCTCACGCCGTGGATGCTGGCGATCGCGCGCTTCGATGAGGGAGCATGGGACTATGGAGCGAAGAACAGATAGTCCGTGTCGGCAATGTAGGGGCTGAGAACACTCGTATTCGTGATGGTCCCAGAATACAGGAAGAAGTCGAACGGGGTTCCATCCGCATAGGAGCCCGTAAGAATGGAGGTGTGGAGCATGGCGAGCTTGGTCTTTTGGTCAGCGGTCATGGAGCGGTAAACCTGCGCGAAGACGGTCGCGTAGTTGTAGTTGTTCTCACCGTCCAGTTCGCCGTAGATGCCTGAAAGGGCCAGCACCCTGGCGTGGATGGTGGGGATGTCTCTGGTGTCGTCTCGGTGCGCATCGGTCAAGCCGCGCCTCGACCCGCTGGGTTCGTCGCCTATCTGACTCCAGGCCAGCACGCTGTCGACCTCGAAGACAGCAGCGGAGCAGTCCTGCGCCATCTCACTGTATCGCTGCGCGCGGGCGAGCGCATCGAACTGGAGGTTGCGTCTTCTCCCCCTGCAACGGCCGCGGAGGCGTGCTGTCGGCTTCGGGGCAGTTTTGACTGTCCTTCGATCGATCTCAGTTCTCGCGATCGGCGGGGTTTGTGTCGCCTGCCTCGACGATCTCCCGCCCGCGATCAGTTGTCCTCAGGAAGACGCGAGCTCCTCTGCAAACACGTGTGCGGCCGTTCCCACGAACAACTCGACGTGTGGAATACCGCTGGACGCCTTGAAGGGCTGTCTGGGACGATCGGTGTGCAGCACGTCGTGCTCGGACGTCGGTCTGCAATACCCGCCACTGCCAGCAGCCTGTTCTGCGAGCTGCCCAGCGATGGTGACGAAGGCAGCCGCCAATGCGGCGTGCTTTCCCCCCGCTCCTCAGAGCGTTGTCACCGGCCCTGGCGCCCAATCGGTGTGCGGGTGCGGTTGCATTCGCTGTGCGGCGGCATGCGACGGTATGGCGGCTGCAGTGTTCCGATCGGGGAGCGCAGCCGAGTCCCCTGGCAGTACGAAATCGAGGCCGGTACTCGCCTCCATCTACTTGCAGAACCTGTTACCGACCGCCGGCCAGCTCGGAGTCTACGTGCGGCTGCGCGGAGCCGGGCGCCTCAAGGTCGAAGTCACGGACCCTCAGGGCGCCGTTACGGCGACAGGACTGTTTTCCAATGTCCAGGCGGCGTCCTTCGACGAGAAACAGATCATGCTCCTCGGGACAGACGGCAAGTACTTCGGCTTGGGAACGGACCCCAAGTCGACTCCTCGCGCCATCGAGCTGATCGCTGACCTTGCATCGGATGCTCCTGTTGCAGTGCTCGAACTCGACTGAGTGATCCCGTTGGTCGTTCCTCCGCCCTGACGCTCCTCGCAAGCCGTCGGACCGAGTTGTTCCCGTGTCGGACCGAGTTTGGACCGTGTCGGATGGACTTTGCATCGCTTCAGACGGAGTTTGCGAAGTTTAGGGCGGAGTTTGCGAAGTTTAGGGCGGACTTTGCGAAGTTTAGGGCGGACTTTGCGAAGTTTAGGGCGGACTTTGCGAAGTTTCGGACGGACTTTGCGAAGTTTAGGGCGGACTTCGCGAAGTTTCGGACGGACTTTGCGAAGTTTCGGACGGACTTTGCGAAGTTTAGGGCGGACTTCGCGAAGTTTCGGACGGACTTTGCGAAGTTTCGGACGGACTTTGCGAAGTTTCGGACGGACTTTGCGAAGTTTCGGACGGACTTTGCGAAGTTTAGGGCGGACTTCGCGCGCCCTTGATGTTCACGTTTCCATGTCGCTGCAAAGCGTTACCGGGTGGTCGTGGCATTCGTCGCGGCCGGCAGTAGTTTACAACTCCGAAAACGGAACCCCGCGGAACGAACTCGCGGGTTTCGGCGTCTCGACGCTCCGTGGCGGGGGACGAGGGGCAGCGGAGGTTGCACGAACAGACGGAGGGGGCGGCCGTGCGCTTGCACTCGCGGACAGCGCAGGTGCAGAGTGCGCCGTCGGAATAGATGGTTGCAATGTTGCCGAAAACGCAGGCGCGAAGGGAGCGCTTGCGGTGGGTTCCACTGGAAGCGTTCGGGGGCCCCTGTTCCATGGGGACCGCCATGCGAGGAGCAGGACAACAACCAGTATACCGAACGCCGCAGCAGCGCCGATGAACCTCGCTTTCGCGCGAGGGGCGAGTCCCGTCGGGGAACCGACGTCGAGCTCGCCGACAGGGGAACCCCGCTCACGGAGCTCGTCGCGCAGTGCAGACGCGAGCGCTTCTGCAGTCGGGAAGCGCGCGTCGGGCCGCTTCTCGAGGCAGCGCGGCAGTGCGCCACGATGGCGCTCAGTGATTCGGGCACGCCTGCGCGAACGCGGTGCAAGGGAGGAGGGACCTTGGTGAGGATTTGAAGCACTGTCTCCGCGGGAGACTCTCCTGAAAATAGCCTATGTCCACTGATGGTCTCGTGGAGTACGGTCCCTAGAGCGAAAATGTCCGAGCGACGATCCAGGGAACGGCCCTCGGTCTGTTCCGGCGACATGTACCCGAACTTCCCCTTGATGGCCCCCTCGGTGGTTGCACGGTCAGCGTAAGCAAACTTTGCAATACCGAAGTCTGCAACGAAAGCTCGTGAGCGGCGTGAAGGCCTGTAGCGGCCTGGGCGATGATCCTGGCCGCGTAGTCCGGAGCGAGCGGCTCCTGTCGTTCAGCCAGTCGCTGCATCAGCCTGGCGAGGGAGACGTTTTGGATCAACTGCATGACGATGAACGGAAGGCCGTCGTGCTCGCCGAGCTCGTAGGTCGCCACAATGTTGGGGTGGTGAAGCATGGCCGTCACTGCGGCCTCGCGAAGGAAGGCTCGGACGGCGTCATTGTCGGCTGCGTGCCTGTTGAGACGTAATTGATTAGCGTCCAGTCCGAAGTGTTGTCGACCTGAGCGGACGGACACGCAGAAAAAAAAAGACCGGAGCGTGAACCTTTTTTGCGTTGGCAGCGTCTAATCGTCAAATGCAAACGTTTCAACTACCGCCAGCGTTGGACGCATTCAGCCGGGAGCAGTTTATGGAGCTGGTCTATCGGATGG
>CAITRH010000743.1 GCA_903894755.1 uncultured delta proteobacterium | reverse complement strand
GTCGCCGAGAACTTCGAAGCGGTCGCCGAGAACTTCGAAGTGGTCGTCACGGGCTTCGAAGTCGTCGTCACGGACTTCGAGGAGATCGGCGACAACTTCGAAGTCGTCGTCACGGACTTCGAGGAGATCCGCGACCACTTCGAAGTCGTTGCCACGGACTTCGAGGAGATCGCCAAGAACTTCGAAGTGGTCGTTACGGACTTCGAGGTAATATGCGACAACTTTGAAGTTATTGTTACGTACTTCGGGGAGATCGTCGACGATGTCGAAGTCGTCGTTACGAACCTCGAAGTCCTAGGCGACCACTTCGAAGTCGTCGTCAGAGCCACCTATTCCCTTGGGGAGGTAGCTCTTCAGCCCTTGCGAAAACACTGCAGCTCGGCAACGAACCCGCCCATGTCGATGTCGCTTGCTTGCTCGAGCCGCAGTCCCGCCGACATGGCTCGGTCTCGGGTCCTCTCGGGAAACGGCGAAATCCACACGAGCTGTCCGCCGCGCGCCAGCGACTGCCCCGCATGCCCCACGAACCTCTCGAGCAACGCCCGAAGTCCTGCATGACGCTGCACCCGCCGCCCCATCGGTGGATTGGTCACAATCAACGTGACCTCCTCAGGTCCCATCTCCAGCGCGTCCCGCTGAAGAAGGTGTGCCTGCACCCCTGCAGCGTCGAGGTTCCTGCGGGCCGCTGCCAATGCTGCCTCGTCCAGGTCGCTCCCAAACAGCGCTCGGGCCGGCCCGGCAAGGCCACGCTCTACAAGCTCGCCTCCCGCCCCAAGAAAAGGATCCCATACGACATCGTTGGGATCCAACCCTGCTACCTTCACCAACGCCGCAGCAAGCGTCGGATGCGACGCCGCCGGTACGGTCGCCACACGGTAGATAAACCGGGGGTCCTGCAACGCCCTAGGGACCAAATCCACTCGTATCCATCCTTGGAGCTCGTACACCACCAGTTCCCAGACAGGCGCTACGGGGTCATTGATGAGACCCAGCGACTCCCGAACCCGCTCGGCCAATGCCCACACAAGCGCCCGCCGATGTCCTCCCGAGGCCCACTCCACTCGATAACGTACAGGCCCTTCGGTCCATGTTTCGAGCGCCACCTTCGCTTGCCATGACGACAATAGGTCCACCAGCGCACCGACCATGTCCCCCTGCTCTACCCGCTGCTCGCCCAGTGGAATCCCAACGTGCGTAAAAGTCCGAGCTCGAAACAGCGACAGCAGAGGAGCTCGAAGCTCCACGCCCACACGACCAGGTCCAAGCCGCTGCGGACTCCACTCTGTCAGCTCGTTGATCAGGATCTCCTCGAGCCCCGGACGCACGTACAGCACGAGAGGCAATGGACGAGACGGGGCCCGCTCCATGGCGATGCGCGATCCAGTGGCACGAACCTGGGTTCTTTCCAGCATCAACATGGCGCGCTGGACAATCCGTGTGAGCTCGGGATCCTCGGCAAGCACTGTTTTGAGCAACGTCAGGGACCGCGCCGATCCAATTTTGCCAAGCGACGCGGCAAGAGAACGACGCGTCGGGAGGGCGTCCTCCCGCTCCCAAGCTTGCAGCAGCGCGTCTTCCACCTCTGAGCGTTGCACATGCCCAAGGGCCAGTATTGCATTGCGCCGCGTTTTGGGGTCCGAGTCCAAGAGAGCCCCAAGGAGCGCTTCGCAAGCGTCTTGCCGCAACGGAGCGAGCTTGCCCAAGATGCGCCAAAGGCGAGCGCGCACCGGTGGAGCGGCATCCTTGGCTCTTGTCAGCAGTTGGGAGAAGGCGGGGTCGGCAATGCGGTCGAGAGCTCGTTCTGCCTGGTCCAGGTGGTCGTCGTCGGCGAGCAGCGTGATGAGCGCGTCGAGCTCGCGAATGGATGGCGTAAACCCTGGGTCTGCAATGCGTTCGATGAGGGTCACGTCAGGAGGCCGCTCGGGACGAAGCTTCGCGAAACACCCTTGCGAATTCGCCTGCAAGCGCTCGCCTGTCGAAGCGCTTGGTGTCCACGGCTGGAGCCCGTATCGAATAGGTCCCGGCTTCAAAAGAACGCAGCGCCTTCTCGAGGAACTCCGCAATCGCGGCCTCGTCGCGCGGTGCAATGATGGCCCCTAACTGGTGACGTTCGACCAGCTCGGTGAGCACTCCAGGAGGCGATAGGGTTAGGCAAGGACGTTCTAGGTGCATAAGCTCGAAGATCTTTGCGGGGTAGATGCGTTCGACTCCAGCGACGTCGTCGAGCAAACAGAGCACCATGTGGCTTGCTGAAAGCTCGGGCATCACCTGTTCTTTGGGCACATAGCCAAGGCACTTGACTCCGAGCGCTTCGGTCCCTTCAAAGGAATCGAGCTCGGTGTCTACAATGCGTCCAAGAAACCGGACCTCCAACCTACTGGCGAGGGACGGGGCTCGGTCATGCAGCAGGCGGATAGCTCCGAGGAGTCCACGAGCGCTGGTAAGCTTGAAGATCGTGCCGGCGTAGGTGATGACGAAGCGGTTGTTGGGGGGCTCGGGGAGGTAGGCAGGGAAGTCATGGATGTCGTAGCCGTTGGGGATGGCAACGACGTGTGCGGGGTCGAGGAATGAGAACCTGTCGAGCAGGTGGGAGCGGAAGGCCTCTGTTGCGGTGGTGATAGCGTGGGCGGAGCGGACCACTGCGGTTTCCATTGCGCCGCCAAGCCAAGCAGCGGACCGTCCAGCGAGCATCTCGTAGGTTGTACGGAGGGTGCTCCACTCGTCGCGGTAGTCGAGCACCAGGGCGGTGCGTGGATGGAGCCGGACAAGCGGAGCTGCAAGGAACGCAGAAAACGGAGGGGCGGAGAAGAAGACGACGTCGTCGAGGCCACGAAGGAGTCGCGAGGCCAGCATCCGTGACGCGTCTGGGAGCCACAGCACTTGCGGGTCAGGGATGAGGGCCTGTTTGGCGAGCGACGCAGCTTTGGAGACCGCGCGGCGCGACAGACTGGGGGCGGCTCCTTGCGAGGACCAGACCGCCTGTTTGACGCCATAACCTGGCTCGAAGGTACGGGCTCGGACAATGGAGAGGGACGGGGAGATGTCTTTTTCGAGGGAGTGGTCGACGACGGGGACGGAGGGGTTTTTGGCAGTCAAGACGGTGGGAAGCACGTTGTGGTCGGGAAGGTACTTGACCAGCTTCAGGACCCGTCCCACGCCAGCGCCTCCGGTGGGGGGAAAGAGATAGGAGACGATGAGCGTTCGCAAAGGCTTCATTTGGAAGATGCGGCGATGTAGCAGCTCGCATGGCGGGCGACAAGGGCTGCGGGCGGTTTGACGCTCATGTGGATTTCGTTTCTTGCCCGTACTAGACGCAAGTGGTTAGCACCGGTGCCAACTCGGCGCCCAAGAGGAACCCTATGTCTCACTATCGATTTACTTCCGAGTCTGTGACGGAAGGTCACCCAGACAAGCTTTGCGACCAGGTGTCCGACGCGATCCTAGACGCCATATTGACGCAAGACCCTCGCGCTCGGGTGGCATGCGAGGCGCTGGCCAAAACCGGCATGGTGGTGGTAGCGGGCGAGATCACGACGACGGCCATCATCGATGTTCCTGCGATTGTACGCGAAACGGTCAAAGAGATCGGGTACACGAGCTCGTCTATCGGGTTTGACGGCAACACCTGTGCGATCCTTTCGGCGCTCGAGAAACAGAGCCCGGACATCGCGCAGGGGGTGAGTGAAGGGGAAGGCCTTCATAAGGAGCAGGGGGCAGGCGACCAGGGGCTGATGTTCGGGTTTGCGGTCGACGAGACTTCCGAGCTGATGCCCGCGCCAATCCTTTATGCTCACCAGCTAGCCCGTCAGCTTGCGTTGATTCGAAAGACCGAGAAGGTCGCATTCCTTCGCCCCGACGGCAAGACCCAGGTGACCCTCGAATACGATGGAGACACGCCGGTGCGCTGCGACGCCATCGTGATCAGCACGCAACACGACGACGAGGTCAAACACAAGGCGCTCAAAGAGGCCATGATCGAGCTGGTGATCGAGAAGGTGATCCCCAAGCGCCTCATCGACAAGAACACGGCCATCCATGTGAATCCGACAGGTCGGTTCGTAGTGGGCGGGCCCCAGGGCGACTGCGGGCTGACGGGACGCAAGATCATTGTGGACACCTACGGGGGCATGGGAAGGCACGGCGGAGGGGCTTTCTCTGGCAAGGACCCGTCCAAAGTAGACCGGTCGGCCTGCTACTACGCGAGGTACATTGCAAAGAACGTTGTGGCCGCGGGTCTTGCCCGACGTTGCGAGGTACAGCTCGCCTATGCCATTGGGGTTGCACAGCCCGTCGGCGTGCATGTCGTCACGTTTGGAACCGGAAAAGTCCCTGATGAGACGCTCGAGCGCTACATTCTCGAACACTTTGACATGCGTCCCAAGGCCTTGATCGACGAGCTCGGACTGCTCGCCCCCATCTACAAGCCCACGGCGGCGTATGGGCACTTTGGTCGCAGTGAGTTTTCCTGGGAGCAGACCAATCGTGCAGAAAAAATGGCGGACGATCTGTTGAAGTCGGTCCCCAAAGCGGAGTCGTCTACGAGGGGAGCTTCCCTCGAGGACGAGACCGATGAGGACGGAGGCGCAAAGAAGGAAAAGAAGAAGGGGAAGAAGAAGTAAGGGGCGGAGCTTGAACCAAACCTAACTTGAGAACCGCAGGTCCGAGCCGGGTCCGAACCGAGTCCGGGCCGCGCCCCCGCGACCCAGGGTTACCCACCCTGGGCTGATTTGACTCGCCCCTTCGGGGCTGCCAATCACCGCATGTCGTCATCATCTGGGCCATCTTGAAAACCGCCGAGCGGCCCGACGACCTCCCCCCCCCGCGACTTCGCGCTCCAACCTACGTGGTCGCGTCCATCCTGCGAGAACCCTAAACG
>CAITRH010000742.1 GCA_903894755.1 uncultured delta proteobacterium | reverse complement strand
AGACTCTCGATCCGTCTCGGTAGACGCTTTTTTGCGTCTCGGTAGACTCTCGATCCGTCTCGGTAGACTCTTAATCCGTCTCGGTAAACTCTTAATCCGTCTCGGTAGACTCTTAGTCCGTCTCGGTAGACTCTTAGTCCGTCTCGGTAGACTCTTGAAGAGTCATTGGAGACGGATGGAAGGTCGACAGCGACGAGTTCTCCGCATGCGTCGTGCTCGGACCGGACGGAACGGCAGGTCAAGCGCTCGACATGGTTGAGGGTTTTCCCGGGATGGTCGCGACCACATTGGCCCATGCGGGCAAGGAAAATGTCGAGGGAGAGTCAGTGGTACTAAAGTATCCATTGGCCGGAGTTACCGCCGCTGTGATCGTGACGATGTGCGACCCGCGGCAGTACCCGACAGCGCGGCAACTGGAGAAGGCGTGCGGCATGATCCTGCGCGAGAAGAGCAGCGGCCAAACGAAGGGGCAACTGTCGATCAGCAAGCGCGGTCCGGGCCTAGTGCGCAAGGTAATGTACCTGTTTGCGTTGCGGATGATCCAGGCGAACGAGATCGTGCGAGCCTGGTACATGCGGCGCAAAGGGTACACAGAGGGGTCCAAGCAACGGGCAGTCGTGGCAGTGATGCGCAAGTTGACGCGCGCGATGTTCCACATCGCCAAGGGCAACGCGTTTGATGCAAGCAAGCTGTTCGATGTGCGGCGCCTAGATCTCGACTCGACCAAGGCATTCGCCGAGGAGGCGTGCGTCGTGGCACCGACGACGACCAGCGCAACAGCGAAGGAGACAACGGAGATCGAGAGCAAAGCGACGTCGTCAGAGGAGACGACGGCGAAGGGGAAGAAGAAAATAGTGCCAGAGAAGACGCCTGCGGCGACAGTGTCGGAGACAGACACTGCCGCGTGATGCGAGCGCTGCGACGACCAAGAGGTTGGTCCCTCGCACGACGCCGCGACCAATCGCCCGTAGCAAGAAGGGCGCGCGCTCCACTGCCAGTCGCGCAGCGCCTGCGATGGAGACTAACAGCGCAGGGTCCAAGGGCGCCAACACGCCGATGTCACAACAGACCAGTGCATCGAGCGCGCAGGAGCCGAGCGCTCGGACGCGCCCACAACCGACTGCACGCAGCAACAAGTCCGTGTGCTCCAACCAGGAGGTGCGCAGCACCAACTAAGACAGACTTCTCAATGTCGGGAAGACAGCTCGCATGGTGACGCTCCAGCCCCCCTCTAGCCCCTATGGGAAGCTCCGGGAGAGTCACAGCGCACCAAGCGAACGGTGAGATGGATTTCTTCGATTTCCTCTTACATCAACGAGTTGATCAACAAGGCAACGGAGGCCGCAGCTTATCCGCGCGGCAAGCCGTCGGACGAGAAGACGCCGCCGGAGACGACGACGCAGCCACCGTGCATCCGTGACCTGGCCGAGACGATCGCGACGGACACCGAAGCGATGCCGCCGATGGCAACGAAACCCTGCACGGACACTGCTGACGCTGCAGTGTAGGTGACGCCAACGGAACCCTGCACGGACACTGCTGGCATTGCAGTGTCGGTGACCCTAACGGAACCCTGCACCGGCACTGCCGGCACTGGAGCTGTCACTGCAGCCACCAAACCGGTTTTGACCCCCTACGAGCGAGCCAACGGTCTTGTGGGATGGCGCGTCGTATCATCGCTCGGCGATCGTGTTGGCGGCCGCGGCCCGGCTTGGCATCGAGATTGTGCGACTGCCGGCCTACAGTCCCGACTTCATGCCCGTTGAGGCGCGAGCGGAAACCTGCGGTTTTCAAGATAGGTCTGGTTTAGCGGCTTCGGACACTGTCCCCATGGACCCTCTTCACGCGATCTGCCAGCATCTCTGGCGCCGGCGAAGGCAGCAGCACATCGGGACTGTTCAGTGAGACCGTCGGAAGCGTACTTCGATAAAGTTCCCAATCCCCCTTCGACGCCACCAGTTCGGCTTCCGGTTCCAGAGCCTTCTGAACCAGCTGCCTCAAATCGGCCCGCCGATTGAACGCCAACAAGTAGGAAAAACGCGTCAAGTCATGGGAAGGCATGAACGCATACGGCGAATTGACAAGGCGCAACACGGCCTCGTTCCACTGCCACTCGCGCCGCACATAGATCGGGTTCGGAGGCATATCGGTCATCGCAAAGAGCATCCGTCCCCCCCGCTCGGCCAAGACCCTATTGGACGCTCCATGCACGGGCGCAGCCCGTCCAGGTCGCATCGGAGTCAGATCGAGCTGCGCGACAGCTACGTTCTGTGGCAGGCGCGCGATCATCTCTTGGAGATCTCGGTAGTTTCGATCCGCCTGGACATAGTTCTTCATCTGCACCGCCACCACTGTGACCGGAACCACCGCAAGCAGCGCCTTCCGAGGAAGATCAAGCAATGGCGCCGCGCATGCCACGATAAGACCAAGGCATGCGGCCGGCAGGAAACGATGGGCGAGCAGTGTGGTCCCCCCCAGCGACATTGGGAAAACAAGGAAAAGAAAGAAAAATGCAGCGGCAAACATGGCGTAGCGATGGCGCCAAAGAGCAACCCGCAGTGGCAAGCTCCTGACACCACGTCCCTTCGCAACCGCACTCGCCACAAGCCCGGTGATCCACACGGTTCCAAGGATCCACAGGCGCGTCGTCCCAAGCCCCCCAAAAAGACCGCCCGGAACCATCCCGAGCCGCGAAATAGGATCGTCTCCGTAGTCGTTGCCAATCGCCCGCATGCTCGCCCCCAGTAGGCTATCGCTCAAACGCCATTGAAGCGCTGCCAACACGAGCACCGCTAGCACCGGAAGCACGTGCCACAAGAGCGCCCGGGGACGTCGGCTGCGAACGAACAGGCCGAAGGTCACGACCATGGCGAACAGGAGCGCGGACGACTCATGGGCCAAGAAAAGAAGCACAGCAGCGCAGATCCCCCAAGCGGCCATCGCCGGCCCCGGCTTTCGCGCAAGCCTCTCGGCCAAGGGGAGAAAAAGGAGCAAGAGCGCGAAACCAAGCATGTTCGCCACCAGCCCCCAGGTGAACATCCAGCCGCACACAATGGGGGTCACCAAGAGCGAAGGCCATGCCGACAAGCGCAGGCTCCGGAGCAGCCGTCCCATGAACACCGGGGTCCCCACAAGGATGGCCGCCACCACCAGCTTGCACGCAAGGTCGGTGCGGACCACGAACGATAGACCGTACGCAAGGAAGTGAAAAAGCTGATTCGCTTGGGGCGCCACCAGCTCGTACATGCTCTCCGGTACCCATTGCGCATCCCCGCGATGCCGCATGAGTGAGACCAACGCCTCGTGCATGGCCAGATCTCCCATCGGAGGGTAGCGAAAAAATAGCACGGGGGCCGAAAGCAAAAGGCCCGCAACGAGGGGAACAACACGCTCGCTCCGAGCCGCTGGGACAGAAACCATGGATCGCAACCTACCCAGGCAGCCCAGTGAACTCAATTCCGAACGCGACCTTGGAGCACCCAATCGTACAACCCCGCAAGACTCAACATCACCGCAAGACTCCCATGTCCTCGTGCCCGCATCCCAGGCATCACCGCACGCACATTGCGCTCGAGCCCCCAGAAATTTACCTCGAAAGACCGCCGTGCCAGGCCATCCATGTACCCTGCCCATCTCGAGAAGAGGTCATCCAGCGAAGTACCCCGACACCACACCGTGTGCTCCCGGTGATAATCGAACGTCGACAGCCCCTTTCGCACCCGCGGTCCCCCTGCGTTGATCACTACCCGCGCCTGCCACTTCGGGAAGTAAACCAAATCCATCTTGAGAACCGCAACTTTCCCGCTCGCGCAGACCTCACCCCACAGCCCCCTGTCGTAGTCAAGAGGGGGACGCCGATTAGTGCCGATTTGGTTCTTTTTTCCGCATTCGACCCCCCATTTCTCACGCTCGATCCCTAGTCCACCTTGTTTCAGTCAAGGTTGTTCGGTCTTCGCTCGTGAGACATATCGGGGCAGCGAGCTCGGCGTCGGACGAGAGGGT
>CAITRH010000741.1 GCA_903894755.1 uncultured delta proteobacterium | reverse complement strand
CGACGAGCCTGCCCTCACCCGTCCTATCCCGATGGGCAGCCCGAGAATCAACATCGCGAAACCAAACCGCTAGCAGGAGAGATCGCGCGAATCAGGCCAACCAAAAGCACATCGAATGCCACCGCCCCCCCTTCGAAACGTAACGGGTTTTTCCACATCGACCCTGTCCGGGACAAACAATGCCCTGTTCTGGCCAGGCAACACTACCACCCGGCGGCGGACAAAACCCGTGCCCTGCGTCCAGAACAACAGAAGGCAAGGGTCCCGAAAGTTTCAGTGCTGCGGTGGGTGAGGGTCCGAAGAGAGTGTGGTCCAGGGAGTCTCCATCAAGGGAAAGCGGAGGTCCTCTCCAATTGCATACAGCTCTTGCAATCCTCGTAGTGGAACTCCACGGTTACCGTCTCCCCCTGCTTGACATCGTGCCCAAGTAGCCAAAGTGGACTGTGCCAACTGTTCGTGTCCTGTGAAACCCCAGGGGCCGTGGACAGCGAAATAGAGCGCGATAACACGCTCTCAAAGTACACCAGCACCCCAAAGTACGGGGCATCCGCTGTCACCTCGAAAGTTCGACGTACCTTGGCTTCCGTCGACACCACATCGGTCAGATCGAAAGAGCCGAATTCAAGCTCCGGCCCCGCCGTTGGCCACCTCCTCGCTCTCTGCGAGCTTAGAGAAATCATCAAGGGCTTGCGCCGACTGAATTCAACTAACGCCGACAGAGCCATCCCGTAGTCGCTGCTCCACCGCGACGTCGCATCAGACGTAAACACCACCGCTTCCGCAAAGTCCTGCGGAATCACCACTGGACGACCCAACACCCGCAACGCCCCCGGAATGCAACGCGCATCCGACGTCAAATGACGCGCACGGGCATCGCACACCACCTCGATAATCCCCTCATCGAGCGGGTCATCCCCAATCAGCTCGGCTACAAGTACCGTCGCCCGCTCAGGAAGTGTCACTTTGGTGGAAAGCCCCTCGATCAGTGTGATCCGGTGTCCTAGACCGTTGGCCTCGAAAACCGCCCGCGCCGCAGCAGCAATACGCGCTGCTTCGAGGGCGTACACATGACGAGCTCCTGCAAGGGCCGCCGCAACCGCAAGGACTCCTGTCCCTGTCCCAACATCCACCACCACATCCGAGGGAGTCACAATCTCACGAATGGCGCTCATGAAAGCCCACGTGCGAGGGACATCGTCGAGCATCGATATATGTATGCGCGCCCCATCAAACGAGCTCGGCCCCCCGTCGAGGCGATCGCCCGTGAGCATCCCGCTGTCCGCAAGCCTATGGGTAAGACTTGAAAGCGCAGTGAAATCCCTGGGTCCTGCAGCGGCGAGACGCTCAAGCCCTTCGGCAAGCGTGCGCGGCGTCGCAAAAACCTCGAGAACCCTCAATACCTCAGCGTCGACCAGCACCTGCGCACCGTCAGCGCTAACCAGGATCTTTCCGCCTGGACGAGGCCGTACAGTCAGCCCCTCGGCCCAGGCCAACACGCTCGAAGACCCCTTCACGCCACTTCCTGAAGGTGCGTCCCGCTGCTCCCGCCTCGAATAGCCAGCTCCAACATCTTGAGATCAGCCCTAAGTGACCAAAGCGGATAGCGAAATGCCTCTGGCAAATTCTTCTCGAATGCGACGTGTCCAATCCATGCCGGCCCGTACCCCACCACCGGCGTCAGTAGAAGCCAGGCCGCATTCCTCGTGACCACAGCGGCTCCGACCGTGCCAAGGGCCAACGCAAGCCCCGCGTAGTGGAGCGCCCGATTGACCGGGTTGCGATGCTCTTCAAGGTGATGGAGCCAAAAGTCGTCGAACTGCTCAAAGTGTTCTGCACTCATGTCGCCACGCTAGGAGACCTCGCCGGCTTGTGCAAGTGGGATTACAACCTCGGCCCGTCCCCCGTGCCTCGAACCCGCTGCAGGAGCGCCCGAATCACAAACTCCGGGTTTCCTATGAGATAACGCCCTCCGAGACGACGTGGCTCGTGGACCAGCCTCCACACCCATTCGATTCCGAGCTCGCGCCATGCAAGCGGTGCCCTCGGCTTGTCCCCTGACGCAAAATCAAAGAGCCCACCTACCGTCATCGCGACCACCCCGCGACGTCCCGCAAGATGCCGCATCACAAAACGCTCCTGAAGCGGGGTCCCAAATCCCACCAGTACAAGACACGGTGCCCTTCGCTCAATCTCCGCCATCACCTCTTCGTATACTTCCGGTGTCTGAAACCCATCCCAGGTCCCCAACAGCTCGAAGGGGGCAACGCGCCTCCATGCCTCCGCTGCCTTCTTGGTCACCCCAGGCGCCCCCCCGATCAGCGCGATTGGCACATGGTCCGCTGCCAGTTCTAGCAATAGCTCCGGTACCAGATCAGTCCCGTTGACATTGGCGGGCAATGGGGTCCGAAGTAACGTCGCGGCTACGCGAAGCCCTACGCCGTCAGGAAGTACCAGGTCGGCACACGCCAGATCCCTGCGTAGCGTCGCATCGCTGGATGCTAGGTTAAGTGCGTGCGGATGAACAAAAAATACGACTCCGCTCTTGCCATGCCGCAGCCAGTCCTGAATGCGCTCCAATGCGTCAAGTGTGTCTACTGGATCCACACGGGTCGCAACAATAAATGGACGTACCGGAACATCAGAACGCTCGCTGGAGGCGAAAAGACGCGCCACTGCCCAGCGCAGTACGGTCCCAGCATCCCCAAACCGTGTCCGCCCCCGTTCGTAGCGGGCCTCCTCGATGGGAGGATCTCCATAACGCAACCCAAGCGCCACCCGCACCTCATAGGGGGAGATCAGCCCTGGCTCGAGTCCAAGATCATGCCTCCCCACTGCAGTCCTCGAGCCCACGACCCGCGCTCGCCCTCGCAGTAGGTCTGCAACTGCTGCCCGCGGTTCAAGGGGAACCTCACGGGGTCGCATTCGACACCTCGATCAGCAGGTCGGCAATCGTCTCGGCCGCGTGATCCCAGGAGAACTTCGATGCGCGCTTGGGCCCGTCGCGACGACAGCGAGCTCTCAGGATCTCGTCGTTCACGCTCCTTCCAAGCGCCTTGCCTATCTCCTGTACGTTGGTTGGATTGAACAGAACCCCAAGCTCCCCAATTACCTCGGGAAGTGCCCCAGTGTTCGACGCGACAACGGGACGACCCAATGCGAGCGCTTCCAACGCCTGCAACCCAAACCCCTCGAACAGCCCCGCTACCACCACAGCATCGGCGTGCGCTAAGAACCCAGTCAAGGTCTCACGCGAAACAAAGCCCGCGTATACCACCTGTTTCTCCACCCCCATCCGACACGCCGTGTCTTGGATCTGGGCCAGTGCTCCCCAGTCTGCGCCACATAACACCAGGTCGTGGGTCTTCGCGAGGCCCGCCTGCGCAAAAGCCTGGATCAGTCGAACATGGTTTTTCCCTGGATGCTCTAGCCGCGCTGGATAAAGGAAATAGGGGCGATCGTGAGGCGAAGCTGCCGGAGGAGTCCCTTCGAGGGTCACTCCATTGGGGACCACCACGATGCGATCGGGAGACACCCCCGCAAACCGCACCACATCGTCGGCAGTCGCCTGGCTCACAGTGGTGATCCGCGTGAGCCGTCGCAGCGTTGGTGTCAGTAGGTGCTCCACATAGATCTGCCTTAGCCGTCCATATTTGTTGGCGACGTGAAATTGCGCCAGGTCGTGTACGGTCCCTACGGTGGCAATCCGGGGCCAGCCCACGATGCGACGGTTTGCAGCGGGAAGATACAACGCGTCTGCTCCAAAACCTCGCGCTAGCAAAGACAGCCCAGCTAGCGCAAAGACCGCACTGGCAGCAGCCGCATCCATCGCCGATGGGACCGCGATCATCTGCCCTTGCCAGTCGATGGACTCTTGTTCACGACGTGTCCCGATCGCAAAAACGCTGGCTCCTCGCCCCTCTAAAGCCACCCCGAGACGCGGCAAGAGTTGCTGCGCCACCACGCTGACTCCACTTCTCCCAAAATCACACCCTGCAAGACTCAATGCTACCCGTGTCATGATCGCTCCTCATGTCCCCTAAGCACCCGTGCCGGAACCCCCACTACCGTTGCCCCCGCTGGAACATCCCGCGTGACCACGGAGTTGGCTCCGCAAAACGCCCCCGCACCGACCGTCCTATCGGCCAATACGACGGCTCCAACGCCAAGTACCACGTTGTCCCCAATGGACGTGGCCTTGGCATGTTGAAGGGTCGTGTTGTGCAGTAGCGTCACGCCTTGTCCAAGCGTGACGCCGGAGCCAATCACAATATTGAAAGGATGTGGAAGCGCTAGGCCAGCACCTATGCGGTCAGTCCATACGTCGATGTGAAAGATCCACCGAAGCGCCGTGCGGGTGCCGAGCGCCGAGCCCACCGCACCTCGGAGCGCAATGGAGGCGCGCAACAACACCAATGCAACAGCGCTCATGTCGCCCAGCACGGCGAGTGGACGTCCTGCGCGCGCATGCCTCGACGCCACAATCTCGAGGTCGGCTTTCAGATCGGACAATCCTCGATACAGGGCAGTAGATCGATTGCGCAAGCTCATGACCGCACCGTGCGTACCGCGCCAAGGAACCAACCCGCAAGTAGCTTGGCGTCCAGGCGGGGTGATTTCTTCGCTGCATAGTAGGCTTTGGCTGCAGTACGCTCTTCGTCGAGCGCCTCGGGCGGAATCAAAAGCGCCATGATGTCGAACACGACAGCATCTGGATCGGCGTCGTCGCGCACCCCTACCCAAGCGCCACGTCGTGCCAGGATACGGGCAAGACGCATCACAAGGCTCTGCGCAGTGGCGCTTCCCAGTGCCGACACCGGCGCCGCAGCCACAAGGGCAGCCGCCGCGGCAAGACGCACTGGAAAACCGCTGGGACCACGCAAGCCCAAAAGAAGCGGATCGTCAATCGCAGTGACCCGTCCCGAGTGCCTCACGATGCGCCCCGGGAGCGCGCACGCCCGTTCCAATCGAATTCCCTGGCCCACCACCACGTTTTCGGCAACGCGGGCATGGCACACGACTGCGTTGGGCTCCACCACGGCTCCAGCGTCGAGCACGGCGCCGGGACCTACCGTGGCTCCTTCGGCCACAAGCGTGTGCAGGCCAAGAAAGCACGGAGCGATCACCGTGGCCCCTTCCACAACCAGTGCCCCTCGGGCTCGCCAGATCCCAGGCGCCAGGGACGTTCCACGCACATCCACCCCTCGACACTCGCCGCTCAGCACGGACTCCACCAAGGTGTGTGCAACCGCTTCGCTCCCCACTTCGAGCAGCCACCCTTCGGTGAGCTCGATACGGGCGGCGGTTCCATTGCTTGGCAGGTGACGCAGCTGCACGCGTACATCGTTTCGGACTAGCAGGACATCGCCCTTGTCTTGTCGGGCCTGCTCCAAGAAAGGGGAGAAGACCAGATCCCCCAGCACAGCGTGAGGGAGTACAAGGACCACGTCGCCGCTTGGACGTACCCGTCTTGCAAGCGCAGAAAAGGAGAGGGGCTCGGACGATGGGATCCAGGTGACTGCGACCCCTGTTGCAGCGAGGGGTTGGGGTCCCAGCGACGGGGGAAGCGGACTGTCGGAGACGCGATTGATGACGACCTCGCGCACGCCGCTTTGTCGAAGCCACTCGAGTTGGCGTACGAAAAGGGGGGCTCCGGCGATGGGACGTGCCAGGTCGTCGGTGGCCCCTTCGGGAGGTCCGGCGAGGAGGAACGCGCGCATTAGTAGGCTCCTTTGCCGGTGATGACCGCGGGGATTGTTTTCGCGAGGATTCGGACCTCGTCGGCGGTGGTCGACGTATCGATGTATTCGAGGTCGAGGGCGACCTGCTGCTCGAACGACAGATCGCTTCGTCCAGAGACCTGCCACAAGCAGGTAATGCCGGGTTTCACCTCGAGTCGGCGGCGCTCGCGGGGACCGTACCGGTCGACTTCGCGGGCTAGCGGGGGACGAGGGCCGAAGAGGGTCATGGTGCCGTTGACGAGGTTCCAAAGCTGGGGGAGCTCGTCGATGCTGAACTTTCGGATGTAGCGTCCGACGGGAGTGATCCTGGGGTCGCGTCGGATCTTGAAGGTGACCCCCCCCTCGGATTCGTTGAGGTGCTGAAGGGACGCGAGGCGGGCGTCGGCGTCGAGGTACATCGAGCGGATCTTGAGGAGACGGAAGGGATGGCCATACTGGCCGATGCGCTCTTGGCCGAAGAGCACGGGGCCTGGCGAGGTAGCTTTTACGAGCAAGGCGGTGGCGGCGAGGACCGGTGAGACGGCGAGGAGTCCGCCGGTGCCCACGGCGAAGTCGACGGCGCGTCGGACGAGGGGGCCGACGAGGGCGAGGCTGTCACGTTTTCCTAAGTTCCAGGTGCGGCTGAAGCGGGCGCGAGCACGGTCGAGGGGACCACCAACGGCAGGGGGGAACGGCATCGCGGTGATCATCGACGCGATGGGCTTGGGGGGCAAGAAGTCAGTCGCAAAGACGCGTCGGGGGGCATCGGCGCAGGCGGAATATTTGAGCACTGACGACCGCCACAACTTTCCGCGCTGGAGCCTCGCCGTGAAGCTGCTGTAGCTCGCGGCGGAAGTCCTTGGACATTCCGGGTAGCTCGCGGCGGAAGTCCTTGGACACTCCGGGGCAGCCGAGCCCATGACACCCGCTACGCAGGGTTACCCACCCTGGGCTGTTCTGATTCCCCGAACGCAATTGAATTTGAGTCGCGCACCTTCAACCAACTGTGTTAAGAGACCCTCCCCATGCTGCGCAAGCATAAGAATCCGTCAGCAGAGCTCTCCACGGATACGCGGGAGCTTAGGTAGTCCCTAGGAAATAAATACACCAGAGCTACCCATCAGATCCATCTCTCCGTTGGGGACACCCGGGAAGAAAGGAATTCCCTCAAAACAGAAATTAAAGTGAACCGTTGAGTTGCCGCCGGGGTGAGGTGCCTCTATGGACGGATCATGTTGATGGAGGGAGTCAAGAAAGCGTAATTGATTAGCGTCCAGTCCGAAGTGTTGTCGACCTGAGCGGACGGACACGCAGAAAAAAAAAGACCGGTGCGCGAACCCTTTTTTGCGTTGGCAGCGTCTAAT
>CAITRH010000740.1 GCA_903894755.1 uncultured delta proteobacterium | reverse complement strand
GCAATATTTGGTATTCGGTACAATTTGACAATTAAATATGTGAGCATAAGATGAGTAAAAATTTGGCGTGCCCCGAGTGGTTCCGGTGGGGCTTAGGAATAAAGACCTGGAAGCAGTATGACGAGCAGGGTCCTGTCCAGGCAAAGGATGACGGGTCGAAACACATTTCGAAGCCCATCGAGCCGGAGCTTTCTAGATGGCCATGGACCGCGGCTCTGTTCGGTTGTCTCGGAGGTGCATCATGAGCTCCGCCGACATGGGCGTGCCCTGCCTTGCCTCTCCAGACCACGAAGGTGAGTCGTGAGCGCGTCCCTCGATCTCGATCTTGCCGACGCCTACGCGCGTCTCGCTGAGCTGCACCGGCGTCGAGCTTCAGAGCAGGCCACCAGCGCCGTCGCTGGTGCCGCGCCTGCGACCGCTGGTGCGGTAGGCTACCTTATATCCGCTGGCGTGTTGAGACACCTGGCCCTCTGCGCGCTTCGGGACGGGGGCGGTGGCGAGCCAGGCGCGTCCTGGGTTGATCCTCGACAGGCCAGCCTGTTCGGAGATGCGTCATGAGCGCCGCCCTACGCGAGCCGGCCCTGCGCCTTCACCCGATCGGCCTGGTGGAGGAGTTCCCGATCAGTGGCACCGGACTTGCTATGATCGTCGGCAACTGCGGCGCCGTCTTCAAGCTCGAAGACGCCTGCGGTTCTATCACGTTTGAGAGCGGCGACGTCGAGTTGCTCTGCATGGCGCGGCGGAGGACGGCCATGGCCGCTGGCCAAGGGGTCAAGGCGCACCGGCACAAGGCCCCGCCCCCGCTCGTCTACGTTCGAACGGGGGGAGGGGCCCGATGAACCGCGCCGACTCCCTCCGCGCTTCGTTGCTTCGCGCACGTGCCGGGATCGATGAAGCCCTGGCCTCACTCGACACGAAAGAGCAAAGCAACGACAGCGGCTTCTATTCGAGTCTACGTTTGCCGCCGGACATTCGAACCCGCGAGAGGTTCGCGGAGGTTTGTAATGATATCCCGGGTGCGACACTTACCGGCAAGTGTTGGCGGGTGACTACGGCGGCATGGTGGGCCCATCGGCGCGCTCGCGTCGTACCCGCAGCCAAGATAAAGATACCGGCGCACCTCGACGACGCCATGGTGGAGCAGGCACTGGCCAGCATAGGCCGACGTCGCCCCTCGTAGCCCCTTCGCAAACCAATAACCAACCCGCGAGTTTGCCGCCCGTACTAGGTACGCGGCGGGATACCGCGCCCGCTGGCTTGCCTTCTGCTCCGAGTCCCCCTATCCCAAAAAAAGAAAGTGCCCGTGCGCCGCTACTAACGGCCACGGGCGGGATCGGAGCAAGCCGATGTCGAAGAGCATAGAGCCGCCGCTTACCCATGGCAAGCCTGGACGTGCCCCTGGTGGAAGCGTTGAATGGACCGGTCGTGTGTGGCGCGTTCGTGTGAGCACGCCCGAAGGTAGGCGCTGGGTGGCTCTCCCAACGTCCCTCGGTCGAGATGCCCACGAACAGGCGACGGTGCTCGCGCAGAAAATCCAGCAAGCCGCCCGTGGGTCCCTGCCGGTAGGGGACGTTCCTAGCGTCGCAGCGTATGCCGTCCGCTGGGTCGATTCTTTGCCCCCCGGTCGTACGCGGGAAAACTACGAACGGCATCTTGGAAATCACGTGCTCCCCGGAATTGGAATCCTTCCCATCGGCGCCGTGACGTCCAAAGACCTCCGCGCGCTCGTGGCGACATGGGACGTCCAAATCGCGAAAGGTGATCTCGCCCCAGGTAGCGCACGGGTTTACTGGACCGCCTGCAAGCTGCTTTTCAAATCAGCGTGCAATTCGAAACTAGACGTGCTGCGGGTTCGGACGGAGAATCCTTGCAACGGTGTTGAGGGACCGTGCCGATCTCGAATTGAGGTGAGTAAACAATGGCTGTACCCGTCCGAGTTTTCTCGAGTCATGGCCTGCAAACAAATCCCCACGAAGACCCGTTATTGGATCGCGCTTTTTATACTGACAGGCTGTCGACTCAACGAGCTCCGCGGGTTGCGAGGGAGGGACGTCGACCTTGAGCGCGGGCTGATCAGCATCCGCTGTCAGTTGAGGACTGGTGAGTTGGTGCCCACGAAGGGCAAAAAGGCGCGCACGGTCCCTTTAGAGCCAACGCTCCGTCCGCTTCTTGAGGCACGCAAGGGAGCGCCTGACGAGCGCGTGTGCATCGTCCCGAAGGCTTGTGGCGCCAAGCTGCTGCGTGCTCTCCGCCTCGCCGGGGTTACCCGACCAGAACTTTTCGAGCGCACGGACACGAGCCGTCCAATTCGGGTCCATGACCTCAGAGGAACCTACGCGACCTGGTGCGCGCTTCGCGGTGACCCGCCGTTGGCCATTCAACGGCGCCTAGGTCATGCGTCCTTGGATGAGACCCAAGGGTACCTTCGGACGGCGGAGCTTTTCGGTGCCATGGCAGAGGTACCCTTCCCTCGGTTTGAGATTGTCCCATATGTCCCAAAGGGTGTCCCAACGCCCCAAAGCCCCCCCACGGGACACCGAGGAAATGGCTATAACGTTGAGGGGTCGCATAACCGCCTGAAAGAGCCTCCGTGCGGCTCCTTTGAACTTCTTGGCAGTATTCTTGAGGTACTCCTTCACCCGTGCAGTTCGGCTTGTCAGATCCATCGCTCCTATATAGGCCGCTCTCGCTTCCTCGGAGTCTCAG
>CAITRH010000739.1 GCA_903894755.1 uncultured delta proteobacterium | reverse complement strand
CCGAGCCCCCCTCTCTCGAAGACGATCTTCCTTGCCCGTATGGGCAAGGAGGATGTCGAGGGAGAGGGGGGTTGGGGGGTGAGGTCTGCGGTCCAGGGAGAGGGGGGTTGGGGGGTGAGGTCTGCGGTCCAGGGAGAGGGGGGTTGGGGGGTGAGGTCTGCGCGAGCAAAAAAAGTGTCCGCCGCTTTGCGTTAGCGCCATGGACATCGCCGCGGGTTAGTGCTACTCGGCGGCCACTTTGGCATCCGGGACCCGCGGATTCGTTGCGGCTCCCAGTGGTCGATTCCGCGTGTCTCCCCTACGAGAGGAACCAATGCTGCTAGCCGGCCTGAACGACGCATCCGCACGTTTGTCCCAGTCGAGTGGGGGAGGCGTGGAAGTAGATTTTCATCCCTGGTCTGTCGCCATCGTGATGGTGCTTTTCCTAGTGCTTTGGGGGATCCTGAAGCCCGTGCTTTTCGAGCCGATGCTCAAGCTCTTCGAGGAGCGGGAACGTCGCATCGATGGGGCGAAGCTTCAGGCCCGCAAGATCGACGAGAAGTCGGCCGGAGCGCTTGCCAAGTACGAGGCCGAGATGGCCAAGGCGCAAGCGTCGGCCAACGTAGAGCGCGACCAGCTTCGTGCCGAGGGCTTGAAAACAGAAAACGAGATCCTCTCAAAGGTGCGCGCGGCGACGGCTATCGCGCTCGAAGAGGGGAAAAAGAAGGCTCAAGAAGAGGCGACTCGCGTACGTGTCGACCTCAAAGCGCAATCAACCGATCTGGCCAAGCAGCTCGCGTCGCGGGTGCTCGGGCGCGAGGTGCAGGGATGAGACGATTCCGACGTGGGTTCCGACGTGGCGTGGGGGTCCTTTTGGTGGCTACCGCCGCAGCATGGCCCCTTCTTTCATGGGCAATAACCCCAACAGACCACTCTAAGGAGGGGTCACACGCCGCGGAGCTTCGGCCGGGAGAAGCCCTTGTTCCCGCACACGCCGCCGAAGGGGCCGGTCACGACGAGCACGGCGGGGCACCTGAGGCTATCAACTGGTTTAGCTTTGGGACCAAGACTCCACCTTATGCGGCGATGGTGCTCAATCTTGGGCTGCTCATTGGGCTCTATTACTACTTCGGAAAGAAGCCCATCGCCCAGGGGCTCGAAAACCGTCGTCAGGGCGTGGTCCGCGAGATCGAGGAAGCGCAGCGGCTCAAACACGAGGCCGAACAACGCGCCAAGTCGTACCAGGCGAAGCTCTCGCATCTTCAAGAAGAGCTGGTGGTGACCCGTCACGCACTTATCGAGACGGGCAAGGGGGAAAAGGAGCGTATCGTACGCGAGGCCGAAGAGAAGGCGGCTCGTATGCAGCGCGAGGTGGAGTTTCTGGTCGAACAGGAGCTCAAACAGATCCGCCAGGACCTTTGGCGCGAGGCCGTAGAGCTCGCCGTGGCGAGTGCCGAGGGGGTTCTCACGAAGGGGATCACGCAGGCCGACCACGAGCGTCTGGCAGATGAGTACCTCAAGGATCTCGCTAAGCAGCCGTCCCCGGCCAGTCCCAGTGCGGGAGGTGTCTCGTGAGTATTTCTCTGGTTGCACGTCGGTACGCTGCGGCGCTTCGCGAGATCGGCGAGGAGCTTCGGCAGCTTGACACGCTCAACACCGAAATCAGCAACGTAGCCGAGCTTTACGAAGGCAGCGCGGAGCTGCGGATCGCTCTCGAAAGCCCACTTGTCGATCACGCATCCAAACGCGCCATTGTGGCGACGCTGGCCAAACGCCTTGCAGTTGGGCAAATCGCGCAGAACACGTTGGCTCTTCTCGTCGACCGAAGGCGCATTAAGACCCTTCCAGCGATCGCCAAGTTCCTACGTGAGATGACCGACAAGAAGCGCGGCGTGCTACGCGCCGAGGTGACCACCGCGGTCCCTTGCAGCGACGACTACTACGAGCGGCTGAAGGTGCAGCTCGAGAAAATGACTGGCAAGACCGTGGTGGTCGAACGTCAGGTCGACCCGCAGATCATCAGCGGGGTGGTGACACGCATTGGAGACCGGGTATTTGACGGCTCTGTGCGAACCCGATTGCAGACCATGCGTGACATGTTGATGCCATCCGCATAACACCCGAACGAACCCTAAGGACCCCGACCATGCAGCTTCGCGCCGAAGAGATTTCCCAGATCATCAAGACCCAGATCCAGAACTACGAAAAAGCCGCGCTCACGATGGAGACCGGCACGGTCCTCAGTGTGGGCGACGGGATCGCTCGCATCTACGGCCTCGAAGGAGCCATGGCTGGCGAGCTCCTCGAGTTCCCTGGGAACCTCATGGGCCTCGTGCTCAACCTCGAGTCCGACAACGTCGGCTCCGCCATCTTTGGCGATGCCACTGCAGTGAAAGAGGGGGCCATTGTCCGCCGCACCGGGCGCATTCTGGACGCGGGCGTGGGGGAAGCCCTCGTGGGACGTGTGGTCAACGCTCTTGGACATCCCATTGATGGCAAAGGCCCCGCGGAGACTCCGCATCGCCGACGTGTGGAGATCAAGGCTCCTGGCATTTTGGCGCGTCAGCCTGTCAAAGAGCCGCTTCAGACCGGGATCAAGGCGATCGACTCGATGGTTCCGATTGGACGAGGCCAGCGAGAGCTTATCATCGGGGACCGTCAGACTGGAAAGACAGCGGTTGCCATCGACACGATCATCAACCAGAAGGGGAACAACGTTTTCTGTTTCTACATTGCCATTGGGCAGAAGCAGTCGACGGTAGCCAGTGTGGTGGCCAAGCTCGAAGCGCAAGGCGCCATGGAATACACCACGGTAGTTGTGGCGGGGGCCAGCGAGACAGCACCGCTGCAGTTCATTGCCCCCTACACGGGCGTGACAATGGCCGAGTATTTCCGCGACAGCGGGCGCCATGCGCTCTGCATCTACGACGACCTATCGAAGCATGCCGTTGCATACCGTCAGCTTTCGCTCCTGTTGCGCCGTCCGCCGGGACGCGAGGCGTATCCTGGCGACGTGTTCTATGTCCACTCACGTCTTCTCGAACGCGCGGCCAAGATGGCCGATGAGTACGCTGTGGTCTCCAAGGAAGTCACAGCGTGGGATAAAATTGGAAGTGCGACAGTGTACAAAGGCGAGCAGGGGGATCATCCTGCCAAAGCCGAGTTGAAGACCAAGGGGGACGGGTACCACATCTTCAAGAATCCCCAATCAGGGGGCTCGCTGACGGCGCTTCCTATCATCGAGACGCAGGCTGGGGACGTATCCGCGTACATTCCGACCAATGTGATCTCGATTACGGACGGGCAGATTTTCCTAGAGACCGACCTTTTCTATTCGGGTGTGCGTCCAGCCATCAACGTAGGTATCTCGGTGAGCCGCGTTGGAGGCAATGCGCAGATCAAGGCGATGAAGAGCGTTGCGGGGACCTTGAAGCTTGATCTCGCGCAGTACCGCGAGAAGGCGGCGTTCGCGCAGTTTGCCAGCGACCTTGACAAGGTGACCCGCGATCAGTTGGAACGCGGAGTGCGTCTTGTGGAGGTTCTCAAGCAGGGCCAATACGAGCCGATGACTGTGGATGTGCAGGTAGTGATCATCTATGCAGCGACCCGCGGGTTCCTTGACAAGCTTGCAGTGGGCCATATTGACGCGTACGAAAAGGGGCTGCGGGCGTTCATCGACAAGAAGTACCCACAGATCTACGAGTCGATCCGGACCAAGAAGCTCATCGACAGCGATACGGAGGCGTCCTTGAAGAAGGCGCTCGACGAGTATGGAACGGCATTCGGCCAGGGGAAATAGAGGCGCAGCATGCCTTCGCTAAAAATCATCCGAAAGCGCATTGTCAGCACGAAGGCGACGCAGAAGATCACGAAGGCCATGAAGATGGTGGCCGGGGCGCGTCTTGCCCGCGCTCAGCAGCGCATCGTGGCGCTTCGTCCCTATGCAATCAAGACCGCCGAGGTGTTGCAAAACGTGGCCACCTCGATGCTTCCCAAGGACTCGGAAGCGGAGTCCGTTCCGGAGCATCCACTGCTAGCGGTACGCGACGAGAAGAACGTGCTCTTGGTCGTGTTGACCAGCGACCGCGGCCTTTGCGGGGCGTTCAACACGAACATCAACAAGGCGGCGCTACGTGCCTGGCGTGAGAAGGAGAGCGCGGGCGCAACGGTGTCGATGGCAACGATAGGGCGCAAGGGACGGGAGTTTCTGCAACGCAACAAGGCAAACGTTGTGCAGGATTTCCCTGGTATCTACGATAAGCTCGATCTGACCAAGGTGCTTATTGTGTCCAACTGGCTAGTCCCTCGCTTCGAAAAAGCGGAGTTTGACGCGATCTACGTTGTGTACAACGAGTTCAAGAGTGCGATCAGCCAGAAGCTGGTGGTCGAGCGGCTTCTTCCTATCGCGCGTCCCTCGCAGGAGGTGGTTGAAGAGAGCAAGACGCCTGCTCTTGCGGCCGAATACATATTCGAGCCGAGTCAGCCGGCGCTTCTTGAGAAGCTGGTCCCGATGTACATCGAGATCAGCATTTATCGCGCGCTCTTGGAGAGCCAGGCGAGCGAGCACGGCGCGCGGATGTCGGCCATGGACTCGGCTACGCGCAACGCAAAGGACATGATTGCCAGGCTCACACTCCTCTACAACCGCGCTCGTCAGGCGGCGATCACCAAGGAGTTGATGGAAATCATTGGAGGCGCCGAGGCCCTCAAGGACTAAGGGCGAGACCGCGTCCCAGAGCTTTCCGTCCTCGGCTGTTTTGTCTCGACGACCCGATAAGTTCCGGGGCCTCTCATGCCCCTGTGACCGCGACCGCTCTGGAAACTCCGCGACAGCCGGTCCCATATGTTCACCCGAATCCAGTTCGCGTTCCGATCAACCAACATGCTCTAGGCTTGAGGAAGGGCTACGGGGCTGGAGGGTTTAGGTGGCCTCCCGCTGAAGGCATACCCAGGCAAACCCTGGCCCAATGCGCCCCGTGCTTGGCCTCATGTCCTTCGGTACCGCCGGTGCAAGACGAGCCAACAGGTCTAGCTCCTCTTGGACATACATCCGCCGCAACGAAACCACAGTATCATGCAATGGCCCCCACGCCCCTTTCCCCTGCGCAAACGCCAAGGCTCCCAACGCGAGCGCCGCCAACGCATTGCGCTCCGCATCGATAAGCCACACCCCAACCCTCGCAACACGAGCCGCCTCCCCGAGAATCCTCGCAACCATCCCAGGTGGGAAATGATGGATCGACTGGGTGCACACCAGGACATCAAACCCCTCCACCCCACGAAGATCAGTAGCGTCTTGCTGCACAAAATGCATGGAAAGCCCTTCGGCTGCAGCATCGCGCTGTCCCATTTCAAGGTATTCCGGGGCAAGATCACTGACTGTTACCTCTACTCGCCCCCCCCAACGTCGCTTCATTGCCAAACCAAACATGCCGTGACCGGCTGCAACATCGTGGATCGTCACCGGTCGGGTCCTGGGAAGCCGATCGAGCGTGGGCTGGAGCAAATCTCCCCAACGCTGGTAGCTTCCCAACCCGTCGTTGATAAACTTAACCATGCGAAGAATGGCAATTCGCTTTTTCTCTGGGTACGATGGGTCGTCGAGGAGCTCAGGATCGTCCCGGTAAAACGCTCGATCGAGTGCGGCGAGGGTCCCCCGAAGGCCAGATGGACGATCGTTTCGGAGCTCGTCGACCACGTCGGCTATGAGACGGTCGTAGCGGCTCAGGGATTGCGGATCCCGCGCCAACACCCCAGGCTCTAGATGGAGCCGCTCCGGAGCGCAACGATCAGCGAGGCTCTTGACCACCTCACCACGACGGCCGGCAAGGCCAAGAGCCAACGGATCGAACGGAGGAAGATGCGCGACTGCACGAAGAAGAAACGATAGCGGCATGACGCATAGTGAGCGCATTGGGGCCTCCGTAGCAAGAGCCTCGTGAGGTGCAGCCGACCAGTGAGGACCCGCGTCGTGAAGTGCCTGCGCACATGGACAAGGTCGTTGACTACGCAACTGATGCGAATTCCCGGGCCCTGAGCGTCGAGATGCGCTTGGACAGTCCCCCCGAGCGCCTTGATCTCGGGACGCTTATCTGCGAGCAAGCGCGCCAAAAGATAGAAGAAGCCGTCAACCAAAGAAATCGCCAGGCCGTGCAAGGACAAAACACGTGGTGCAAAGGGGGATCCACGACGTCGCAAGCGCCCGCCACGACGTGCAATGGCGGCGACAGAGGTCCGCGGACCCTGGATCACGACGTGCGGAGAGCTTTCCACGGGCGTGATCCGGTCGCACACGGCGTGCTGTGGACGAAGCGAGGTCCTGAAGTGGAAAAAGCGCGACGTGGTTGTGGGACTGCCACGTGTTGCACAGGTCCAAACACGACGTGTTGTGGAGCTTCACGGGCCGGCGGAGGGGTCAACACGACGTGCGAGGGGCTTTCCGCTACACGCTGACCAGGGCATCGACCTCAATCCACACGCGTCGCTGACGTCTGCGACAGGATCGACGCCCTGGCCCAGCACGAAGCAACCAGCGCGCGAGGTAGGCGGCCGGCCAGTGAAGCGCATCAGTGGCGGTCGATGTTCGCGTGCGGGTGTGGGAAGTCAGGTTCAGAGCCGAACTCGTCGTCGCGGACCCGGTGCGTGAGCCTATCAAGAACCTGTCGCTGCCTTCGGTTGCGCCTGCGCTGGTCCAGGCGGCGCAGCCGGTACAGCCGGTGCCACCACCGCGGGCGTGCCACTTTCATCCCCCGTGTCGCCAGGAGCTGTCGCCGTTGGACGAAAGAAACTCTCGGCTTCATCCTTGTCCTTGGTCAGCACCACCAGGCTGCCGTGCACCGACAGACGTCCCTTGTCCACGCTCAACTTGAAACGTTCCGTCTGCGCACGTTGCAATGCCAGTTGCGTGGCGGCCTCGTCGCTCTGTTTGTTTGCTGCCACCACAAGCTCCTCGGACATCGCCAGGGGCTTCTCATAGGTCACTCGCAACGGGTGATCGACTGGAAGGGCCGCGAACTCACCCAGAATCCGCCGGACCTCCGCAGACTCCTTGTCGCGTTCCTTGTCCTCCTTGTTGAGTAGCGCGCCGGCGATCACCACGGCGTCTTCGGCCCCCTCGTGGGTGTCACGCCGGGCCCTGAGCTCGTCGAGATGTGCTTGGACAGTCCCTGCGAGCGCCTTGACCTCGGCACGCTTGTCAGCGAGCAAGCGCGCCAATAGATAGAGAAGATCCCATCGGAAAACAGACAGTCTGCACCTTGTGCCTAACATTCTCATCCTGCAAACCTCGTGGGCCGAAGGGATCGAATTCCCCAAAGGGGTCAACCGAAGAAATCGCAGGCCGTGCAAGGACACAACACGTTGTGCAAAGGGGGGAGAGCTTTCCACGGGCGTGATCCGGTCTGAAAATCGTCATGCAGCCCCCTACGCCACTTCGAAGTTTCCGTCCCGATGTCCCCGAGGCACTTGAAGCGGAGAGCATGCGTTGCCTCGAGAAGGATCGCACGTCGTATTCCCAATGTCACCGAGCTCGCCCACCGTCGAGTTGTTGAACATCATCCAGGCCCAAACGACGGAATTGCAGCAACCCGACCCCAGTAGCCCGCCCAAAAACCGCTCGTCCGAGAACGAGCGCGAAGAGAGCAAGCCGCGAGAACACCGGCGAACGCCGCTCGAAATCGATACGACCCAACGCCTCTGCATGGACCGATCGGTGCGAGCAGACCATCATCCAGGACATTGTGCTGCGCCGAAATAACATTGCGTTCGAGCGAGAGAAGTACTACTCGGCTATGGAGGGTAGAAGCTTTCTGGCGCCCCTGCCTGCGGAGTTTACAGGATCGGAGGTTGGGCCTGGGGTCCGCAGTATAGTTCTCGTTCTGCACCATGCATGCGGGGTGACGCAGCCTGGGCCATCGATTGGCTGATTGGCTGCGTGCGGCTCCATGAGCAGCGCGACATGGAAAAAGATCGCAGATGCCATGCCTTGTGGAGGGTTACCGCAGGAGCACCGATGGGCCTGTCGTACGAGCCCTGTTGACCGACGACGCCAGCACAATCCGATGCATCACCGAGGAGCATGCGCTGTGCTGGGTTCACGAGGGGAGGCTGTTCAAATGCCTTACACCAGCCATTGCCCTCTTCGCGGAGGAGCGGGAGAAGTTTCTGGACGCGTACTGGGACAACTACGGGCAATTGCGTGCCTACCGGAGCGCTCCCAGTCCTGTTAAGGCGAAGCAACTCTGGATCTCACGCATCCAGAGCTGCCGCTCAACGGTCCAGAGAGACCTTGGGCACCATCGCATCGGCCTCGGCGAGACAATCGCGAAAAACTTGGCGAGAGATGCCTCGCTTATGCAGTGGCCCCACCAGGCGCGCAAGAAGCTCCCGCGTATCCGTTGAGAGCTCTGCTGACGGATTCTTACGCTTGCGCAGCAAGCAGCCAAAGCCCTGCTCACTCCATCGCAAGAGTGGGTAGGCCATGTGGTCAAGATGCCTTGTCAGGTAGCCGCACAAGTTATCAAGCACGTGACGAGCCCCCTCGGACAACTCCTCACTTCGGCGCACTTCGTCCAGTTCCCTCAGAACCGTGTCCACTCCCTGGTGACGAATCGTGTGCCGGGCGCGGGCAAACCATGGAACCGCAAGCTCCTCGTCGCCTTGGAGGCACTGTACCACACCTCTCCAAATGTATTGCACCGCATGATAGAAGTCCAATACGGCGCGCACCTTCCGCAAAAGGGCCTCACTGCTAAACATTGAGCCGAACAGTCCCCACAGGCCTCGTGAACCATCACTGATCCAAGCCACTACGGGAGCTTGCTTGACGTCTTGTCGAAGCGCTTCCAGCCAAAACCGGGGGCGAAACTGTTCAAGCGTCCCAAGAAACGCCACGGTGCGACGGTGCACCAGCCGCTG
>CAITRH010000738.1 GCA_903894755.1 uncultured delta proteobacterium | reverse complement strand
CTCGAAGACGATCGTCCTTGCCCGCATGGGCAAGGAGGATGTCGAGGGAGAGGGGGTTGGGGGTGAGGTCTACGCGACATTGGGGCGCGGAAGCGGTAGATCGGACCTGCGGTTTTCAAAATGGGCTTCGTTTAGCATTCAAACCGGCTGGACAATGTGTTTCTTCGCGGGACGGGGCTGGCGTTTGTGGGCGTAGCGCGCAAAGCGGAGGGCGATTTCGTCGCGAAGCCGAGCGCCTGGCACCACCGCGTCGACCACCATGTCGGCGGCAAGTCTGTAGAGGTCGATGTCGGCTCGGTAGTCGTCGCGAAGCTTGGCAACAAACGCGTCGCGCTCCGGTCCCGCCGGGATCTCCTGGATCTTGTTGTAATAAACCGCATTGACTGCGGGCTGCGGTCCCATGACTCCGATGGAGGCGCCAGGCAGCGCCAAGCAAGCGTCGGGTTCGAACGCGGGCCCACACATCGCGTAAAGGCCCGCACCGTACGCCTTTCGCACGATCACCGACAGCTTCGGGACCGTCGCTTCGCTCACCGCAGCGATCATCTTGGCCCCAGCTCGGATGATCCCTTCCTTTTCGACTTTGGTCCCGATCATGAAGCCGGGGACATCGGCCAGGTAAAGAAGAGGAAGTCCGAACGCGTCGCAGAGCCCGATGAAGCGCGCGGCCTTGTCGGCCGAATCGACGAATAGGACTCCTCCCAGATGTTTGGGCTGACTTGCGACGATGCCGATGGGACGTCCATCGATGCGAGCAAAGCCGGTGAGGATCTCGCGAGCAAAGAGCTTCTTGATCTCGAGCCAGGAGCCCTCATCGATGATCTCGTGGACCACGTGCATCATGTCGAAGAACTTGTTTTCGTCGACTGGAATGATCTGCTCGAAGGTCTTGCCGCTCTTCTTGGGCGCCTTGGCTTCGACGGTGGGAAGCGGGTCTTTCCAACTGAGTGGAAGGTAGCCGAGGTACGAGCGAGCGAACGCAAGGGCCTCGTCTTCGGTTTTGCACAGGACATCCCCGCAGCCCGAGACCGAGCAGTGCATCTTGGCGCCTCCCATTTCCTCGAGGGTGACCTTCTCACCGATGGTGACTTCGGCCATGCGGGGCGAGCCGAGGTACATGCTGGCGTTGCCTTCGACCATGACCACGACGTCGCAGAACGCTGGAATATACGCTCCGCCCGCGGCGCTTGGACCGAACAGAAGGCAGATTTGCGGCACCTGCCCGCTCATCTGGACCTGATTGAAGAAGATGCGTCCAGCGCCTCGTCGCCCTGGGAACATGTCGACCTGGTCGGTGATGCGCGCTCCGGCGGAGTCGACCAGGTAGAGGAGCGGGATCTGGATCCGCTCGGCGGTTTCCTGGATACGGAGGATCTTCTCGACGGTACGCTGGCCCCAAGAGCCGGCCTTGACCGTGGAGTCGTTGGCCATGATGGCCACGGGACGTCCAGCGACCTGCGCGGTCCCCGTGATGACACCGTCGGCGGGGAGCTCGGGGTCGAGGTTGTTGGCGAGGGACGCGTCCTCGACGAACGTGGAGGGGTCGATGAGGCGTGCGATGCGTTCGCGGGCGAAGAGTTTGCCTGTTTCGGCGTTCTTTTGGTGGTATTTGGGCCCTCCTCCTTGTTCGATGCGAGCGAGGGTATCGACGAGCTTTTGGTCGCGGGACATGCGCTGTGCTTAGTACAGGTCCTTATGGAGGGGACGTACTATGGTGCGGCCGTGCCTCGATCTTTGACCTCCTGGGGATTCCTGACGTTTACGTTCGTGCCGCTGGCGTGTGCTGCGACGAGGGAGCCGTCCCCTCCCCCTCGAGTGGTTCCGGTGGTTGCGGCTTCTTCGAGCACCTCGGAGGTCGCTGCGCCTGTGGCGACTGTGGCGGCCTGCGAGCAGGGGAAACGTACCTGCGACGGGGACACGGTTTTGGAGTGCCGTGGGGCACTGCAGCAGGTTGTATTGCGTTGTCCAAAGTTAGAACGCTGCGACGACGGTGTGTGTGTGCCGAGCTGTCCAGCGGGCGAGGTGTACATTGCTGCCACCGGGCCGGAGGGGTTCACGATGGGACGAAACCGGGTGCGCAATGGCGAGGATCATCCGCACACGGTGGTGTTGACCCATGCGTTTTGCATGGATGACACCGAGGTGACGGCGGGGGCTTATGAGAAGTGTGTGGACGCAGGCGATTGCACAGTGCCTGGCATTGGGGACAAGTGGCGGACATACAAGGTGCATCCAGACTATCCATTGAACTTGGTGACCTGGAAAAAGGCGCAGAACTACTGCGAGAAGCAGGGGAAGTCGCTTCCTACGGAGGCTCAATGGGAGTGGGCGGCGACGGGGGGCGACGGTCGCGTGTTTCCCTGGGGCAACGACGCTCCCTCGTGTGAATTCATGGACTATGCACCAGAGGGGGCTCCCAAGTGGTCGCCTGGGGGCAACTGGGGATGCCATGGCGGGGGACCGTCGGCAGTCAAGTCGCATCCGCGGGGGGCTCGGGTGCTCACGACGGGAAAAATCTACGATCTTGCTGGGAACGTATGGGAGTGGACCCTTGACATCTACGGGTCCCATTCAGAGGAAAAGCAGGTAGATCCGGTACGTCAAGGCAGGGCATTGGTGCATACGATCCGAGGAGGCGGCTGGAACCGTCCAGCGGAGGGGTGCAACAGCTGGTATCGCGGCGGGGCTGTGGAGAGCTACGAGGTGCCTGGGCTCGGTTTTCGCTGCGTGCGAAACCCGTAGATGCTAAGGGTGCGGGACCATGCGAAAACGAGTTGGCTTCTTAGCAGTGCTTACCTGGGGCTCCTCGGCTGTGGCTCAATACGAGCCGCTTCCGCCGCCGCCTCCTCCCTCCGAGCCCGTCGCTCCGCCACCTGTTTACGAAGCGCCGCCGCCTCCTCCGCGACGTCCTGCGGGCAAGACGCCCCCCCCGCCGCCTCGTTACGAGGTTCGTCCCAACAGCGACCCGGGCTACCACGTACACGACGGCTTCTTCTTGCGTATGGCCATCGGTGGTGGCTGGCAGAGTGCGAGCATTGGGGGCGACACTACGGTGAGCGGCGCGGGGGGTATCTTCAACCTTGCGGCAGGCGGGGCAATCAATCCGAACTTTGCGGTCCATGCCGAGGTGTTTGGGATGATCACGCCGTCGCCCAAGGTGGAGGTGTCCGGGTCTGGGTCAGGAACGTGGAAAAATACCGATTTCATCCATGTTGGCATTGGACCAGGCTTTACCTATTATGCAATGCCCTCGAACATCTACCTTTCGGCGACGATCGCGATGGCCAAGTACCGCATGGTCACGCGAAACGGAAGCAACACGTCGGACACGACGTACGACTCGGATCTTGGGTGGGCGGTCAAGGGGGCGTTAGGAAAAGAGTGGTGGGTAAGTCCAAACTGGGGGCTCGGGCTTGCGGGGCAGTTTACCTGGGTGGTGGTCCCCAGCGACAGCACGCTTAGCTCCGGGAAAACGACCGGGCCTGTGATCGGGCTCGTTTTTTCCGCGACCTACAACTAAACTAAACCGACTTTGAGAGCCGCACCGCATGCAACCCCTTGCCGACTTTGAAAAGACCGAGTTTACGTCCGAGCAGAAAACCAAGACCGTCTATCGCAAAGGGACCGGCCCTGCGGTGCTCGTTCTCCACGAAATTCCAGGAATCCACCCAGGTGTCGCAGCGTTTGCCCGCCGGATTGTGGATTCCGGCTTTACCGCCGTCATGCCCCAACTGTTCGGCGAGCCTGATCGTCCCATGTCGGCCGGCTACATCGCCAAGTCGTTTGTCGACGCGTGCGTGTCGCGCGAGTTCGAGCTGTTTGCCGCCCGCAGGACTAGCCCTGTAACCAGTTGGCTCCGTGCCCTCGGACGCCAAGAACACCAGCGCGCTGGAGGTCCCGGCATCGGCGTCGTGGGCATGTGCATCACCGGTGGTTTTGCACTGGCCATGATGGTTGATGAAACCGTGTTGGTCCCGGTCCTTTCGCAGCCGTCGCTTCCTTTGGGCATCACCGCAGACGCACGCCAGGACCTCGGCATCTCCGACACAGACCTGTGCGCTGTCCGTGCGCGTGCCGCCCAAGGGGTCGATGTCCTGGGGCTTCGCTTTACTGGCGATCCGCTGGTTCCCACCGCACGCTTCGAGCGTCTCCGCAAGGAGCTGGGCGACCACTTCATCGCCGTCGAGATCGACTCCTCTTTTGGCAACCCGCACGGCAATTCGATCGCCGCCCACTCGGTGCTGACCGAGCATCTCATCGATCGCCCCGGTCATCCGACCAGGCAGGCGCTCGACCAGGTGCTGACCCTCTTGCGTACACGTTTGCTTGGGTAGAACGGCCAACTCCGATCGTCGACGTCCCCGAAAACCACCTCGACGCCGCCAGGTTCGATCGTCGACGCTCGACGCCCTCACCTGCACCAACACAGGAGGCCATGTCCACGCTCGACGTCCCCACTAGCGCCGGCCCAGGTGCCTCCATCGAACGTCGACGCTCGTGGTCCGTCGCGCAGAGGTGCCGTCGTCGACCGTCGAGGCCCGCAGCGCGCTCGCCCTAGGCGGCGCCGTCGACGGTCGACGATCGTACATTGCTGCGCCGAGGTCGCGCTCTCCACCGTCGACGCACCCACCTTGACCCATCAAGGTGCGCCTCACGACGGTAGACGACCGCACTTGGCAAGCCAGGGGGCCACCGTCGAGCGTTGATGACCGCGCTTTGGTGCGTCAAGGTGCCTCCGTCGACGGCCGACGATCGCACCTGGCCGCCTGGTAGCTCAGCGGAAGTCGTTGGACACCGTTTCGGAACTCAGCGCGCCGGGCTCTTGGGGCGCGGATTGGTCGTATTCATGGCCAGGACCGCGCCGACCTCGAGGATCTTTCGGAACGCCGCGACCGCACGTCCCACCACGTCGGAGAGCTCGGCGCGTTCCATGGGGTCGAAGTCCTGGAGCACGTAGTCGGCCATATCGCCACGGAACCCGGGTGGTGGACGGCCAATGCCGATGCGAATGCGTACGAAGTCGGCGGTCCCGAGGCGCTGAACGAGGCTGCGTAGGCCGTTGTGTCCGGCGTGTCCGCCGCCGACCTTCACGCGGACTTGGCCGAAAGGGAGGTCGAGCTCGTCGTGGATCACCACGAGCTCGGACGGTTCGACTTTGAAGAACGCGCAGGCGGGTTGGACGCTCTCGCCCGAGAGGTTCATGAAGGTCATGGGTTTGAGCAGAGCGAGCGGTTGGTCGGCCATCTCGCCGCGGGTGAAGACCCCTGAGAACTTTTCGCGCCAATCGGGGAACGCCCCGGAGCGACGCAGCTCGTCGGCGACGGCGAACCCGACGTTGTGACGGTTTCCTTCGTAGGATCGTCCTGGGTTGCCGAGGCCGACGGTGAGACGCAAGGACTACTTCTTCTTCTTGTCGTCCTTGGAGGGCTTACCGGCCTTGGCGGCCTTGGCGGGCTCGGCTTTGGCGTCCTTGGCCGGGGCAGCCGCGGCAGCACCCGCGGCGGCGGGGGCTCCGGGAGCTCCAGGAGCGCCGGGGACGACCTCGACGGCTTCGACGCGTTCTTTCTCGGGGGCCACGACGGCGACGAGGGTCTGATCTTGGGGCAAGCGCACGGTGACGCCCTCCTCGAGCTTCAGGTCCTTGGTGGAGACGTGCTCTCCGAGATTGAGGTGAGAGATCTCGATCTCTAGTTTGGCGGGAATTCGATTGGGAAGGCAGCGGGCGGGAAGCGTACGGAACACCTGGCGGAGCACGCCCCCCTGAGCGACGCCGGCGGCTTTGCCGGTGGTGACCAAGGGGATTTCGACGTCAACGGGTTTGTCGAGCTTGACCTCGATGAAGTCGACGTGCTCGAGGGAGCGCTGGGTGGGATGGATCTGGAATTCGCGGATCATCACGAGGATTTTGGTTCCGCCCATGTCGAAGTCGATGACACTATTGCGCCCATGCTCACTCTTGATGATGGCGAGCACTTCTTTGGGGGCGACCGACAGCGCGGTGGAGGGGAGACCTTTTCCGTAAGCGACGGCGGGGACCACGCCGGTGCGGCGGAGGCGTCGCACATCGGCCTTTCCGAGCGCGGTTCGGGGGGTGGCTTGAAGGGTGGGCATGACATTCGACATGAAGAAACTCCGGTCCGCCGGGGAAATCCGGCCTAGGGGATTCGTTTCAGGCGCGCTTCCTAGCAGCCCCCAAGCAATCCGTCGAGCCCCGCCAGGATCGCTTATGCTCGCCCTTACCGAGGAGGCCCCATGTCCGACATCACCGACGACACCAACCAGCGTTTGCGCATCGATGTCCCGAAGCCCAAGGTGATCTTCAGCCTTGGCCAGCCAAACACGGACTTCGGGTACATCGGGTTGTCCCTGAAGGCGGACAATGTGTACTGGAGCATCGGCGACGGCATCGTCCTTCAGAACTCGGGCTCAACGGCCCACGTCACAAGTCAATACTATACGGTGTTCTGCAAAAAGGACTTGACGCTGTCGACCAACCTGCAGGGGAACGTCGTAAGCAAGCGCTTACTGGTTCTGGCTGCCGGGGCCGGCTACATGGACGACGTCATCGGCGACACGGGCGCTTCGCCGTACACGGTCACGTTCAACGACACGGACTTTGGAGCCATCGTTCGTCCATGCACGGGAGGGGTTCGCGGCTTCGATACGGCGCTCGCCACGCGCCTTCCTGATTTCCAAGCGCCTTTCGGTGCCGTGTCGCTCGTACAGGCGGCGCAGGCTAAGGCGACCGGTCTTGCCGCGGCCGTCGCGGCATTGGCGAAGTTTCTGGTGGGTGCACCTGCCGATCCGACGGACAACTCCTTGTTTGTTGCGGAGTTTTACGATGACCCCAGTCTGAGTTTGCTCGGTGTGCTCAACGGTGCGACACAGCTCCTGAACAAAGTCGACAGGTACTTGCAGCGTCCAGAAACACTCCCCTTTGTTGGCCCTATCCTCGCTAAGGTCAAGACCGCGCAGAACGCCGTAACCGCTGCGACCAATGCCTGGTCGAGCATGCAGGCTGTCGCAAACTCGGCTCTCGCGGTGCCGGCGTCCGAAGCCAAGGAGGCCAAGTCCTTCGACAAGGACGCGAAAGCGACCCAAGAGGGCGATTGGAACAGTCGGGCCAACGCCGCGATGAAGCTTCCGACCACCGACGTGATCCACATGCTTCGACCGATCCGCGACGTTGTGCGCAACGTGCGTGACGTCAGCTTCTACGTTTCCGATTGCGTGCAGCAGCTATGCGAGTTCTTCAACCTGACCCAACCACCGCCCGGAGCGTTAGGTCTGTTTGGAAAACACGGCGTTTCCGTGGTGACCCCCGACCGCTTTTTTGGCTTTGCTGCCGACGGGTTCCACTTCGTGAGCGCTGCCAAAGCAGGTGCGTCTGGATTCGGCAAGCTGCTGGATGTCGCCGACAACCTCCCCGGGGCGAAGGCATTCAAAGACTGGCTTACCCCCGACGCTCCCAGGCCAAGTCCGGCCATTCCGGGGTTCTTTGTACAGACCAGCGGCAACGTGGAGTTGGAGTCGTTAGCCAAAAGTGTTCGTCTCCATGCGCTGGGGGCCGCGTCGACAGTGCAGGTCCGAGGGTATCAGGGGACCGAAGTAAGCGGCGATGGAGGGCTTCTTCTGAGCGGCCGTCACGGCCCCGTGGAGGTCCTCGGAACGTTGGTGAGCATAGGCATTGCCACACTTAGCAACGCCAAGACTGCAACGCTTACGGCCATCGCGCTCGTGACTCTGCAAACCGCTGCTGATGTCGCAAGGGAGGCCCGCGACGCGGCAGCCAAGGCTTGGAACGACGCGCAAACCAAGATCAAGACCCTCCAGACGGTTTTGGTCAAACTGAGCGAAAGTAGAATCCGAACCCTCACTTCTATTTCGACAGCGACGACTACAAAGGGGCAGCTCGTCATCGCTCAGGCCGAGGCGACTGCGAAAGAAATCGTTCGCGACGCAGCACAAACAGTCTTCGCAGCCGCCGAACTCACCCTCGCAACGGCACAACAGGGGCTCAATGTCACGACTGGCTCGAAGCTCTTCAACGTGTTCGGTTTCCAAGAGACCAGTCAGGCGCTCGCCTCCAACGTCACCGTCGCCAGTACCGACGCAGTAGACCTGTTCGCCGGCAAGACCATGACCCTCCTGAGCAACAAGGTCACAGTCACAGCGCAAGAGACGCCACTCGCGCCTATTCCTTCCGGCTCGATGGAGCTGACAGCCTCCCAGGTGACCATCAAGGTCGGCCTGCTCTGCACCATCACCGTCGCCAACGATGCCATCACCATCGCCCACACGGCTGGCACATCGGTGAAGGTAGACGCCACAGGGGTAACGGCAACGGCCCCCGGCAGCTCACTAAAACTTACCGCGACAGGCATCGAGGGCTCTGGTCCTACGGTGAAACTGTCGGGAAGCGGCACCGCAACGATCGCGGGAAGTATGATCAACATCGGCTGATAGCAATAGGAGCACATGGCCTACTTAGTAACTGGAGCCTCCGGCTTCATCGGGAAACACCTCATCGATCTCTTGCTCCAACGCGAGGGGAGCAAAGTCTACGCACTGGTGCGTCCATCTTCACGAGACGCCTTCCTCGACGTTGCCAAAAAACGCTGGGGACAGCAGGCGCACCGAGTAATCCCTGTCCTCGGCGACATCACCTTGCCCAAGTGCGGACTCGATGACTCCAAGCTCGCCGAGCTCCCCGAAGCCGTCTCCGCGGTCTTCCACCTTGCCGCGCTCTACGACCTCGGCGTCTCCCACGACATCGCACACAAATCCAACGTACAGGGGACACGCCATGCGGTCAGTTTGGCCAACCAGCTAGGCGTGCGCTTTCACTACGTCAGCTCCATTGCCGTCGCAGGACAACACAAAGGGCACTTCCGCGAAGACATGTTCGATGCGGGCCAAAAGCTAGACCACCCCTACTTTGCTACAAAGTACGAAGCCGAGGCCGTGGTCCGTCGCGAATGCAAGGTCCCTTTCCGCATCTACCGTCCTGGCATGGTCGTCGGCTCCTCCGTCACTGGCGAAGCAGAAAAGATCGACGGTGTCTACTACGCATTCAAACCGATCCAACAGCTTCGCAACGCCCTTCCCCAGTGGCTCCCACTCCTTGGAATCGAAGGGGGCAACCTGCCCCTCGCCCCAGTCGACTACGTCGCCGCGGCCATCGACTTCTTGGCCCACGCGGACGGACTCGATGGACGCGCCTTTCATCTGGTCGACTCCAAGCCTCCGCATGTGGGGGAGGCGCTCAACGAGTTTTGCAAGGCGGCGCATGCTCCGCGTTTCACTGCACGTCTTGACTCGCGGTTGATGAAAATTCTGCCGCGCGGAGTCCTTCAGGTTCTGGGGTCCGTGCCTGTCGTGAAGGCCATCAAGCGGGATATCCTCAACGGCTTCGGGATCCCCGAGTCCGCCCTGGAGTTCATCGATTGGCGCACCACCTTCGACACCCGCGATGCGGAAGCTGTCCTGCGCCCTGCAGGGATCGTGTGTCCTCCGCTGTCTTCCTACGCATGGAAGATCTGGGACTACTGGGAACGCCACATGGATCCCGATCTGTTCCGAGATCGCACCCTGACAGCGGCCCTTCGCAACAAGAACGTCCTCATCACAGGGGCGAGCAGCGGCATTGGACGCTCGGTGGCCCTCAAAGTTGCCGAAGCGGGAGGACTTGCCATTCTCGTTGCCCGCTCCGAGGAGAACCTCGCACAAGTGCGCTCGGAGATCGAGGCTAGCGGAGGACACGCTGCCACCTATTCGTGCGATCTCAGCTCCCTCGAGGCTTGTGACGCACTGGTCGCCTCCGTGTTGCGGGATCACGGCAGGGTAGACGTGCTGGTCAACAATGCGGGAAGGTCTATCCGTCGCTCGATTTCCCATTCGTACGACCGTTTCCACGACTACGAGCGCACCATAAGACTCAACTACTTTGGTTCGCTAAAACTGATCCTGGGGTTCCTACCCGGCATGCGAGAGCGACGAAGCGGGCATATCATCAATGTGTCCAGTATCGGGGTGCTGACCAACGCTCCGCGCTTTTCAGCCTACGTGGCAAGCAAGGCGGCACTTGACGCGCTCACGCGCTGCATTGCCTCAGAGATGATGGGGGAGGGGGTGGAGCTCACCAACGTATACATGCCTCTTGTGCGCACTCCAATGATCTCGCCAACCAAGATCTACGAGCTGCTTCCGGCGCTCAGTCCAGAGGAGGCGGCCGAGATGGTGCTTGGTCCGATGGTGACCCACGACAAACGTGTGACCACTCGTCTAGGGGCGTTTACCGAGGCCGCGTACGCCCTGGCGCCACGGCTGGTCGACCGGGTCATGGGACTCGGCTACCGTGTGTTTCCCGAGCACACACGCACCGAAGGCAAAGAGGCCGCGCAGGTTTCGCCTGAGGGAATGGCCTTCGCGTACCTACTTCAGGGAATCCACTGGTAACGTACTAAACTAAACCAAACCCATCTTGAGAACCGCAGGTCCGATCCACCGCTTCCGCGCCCCAATTTCGCGCAGACCTCACCCCCAACCCCCTCTCCCTCGACATCCTCCTTGCCCATGCGGGCAAGGACGATCGTCTTCGAGCGAGG
>CAITRH010000737.1 GCA_903894755.1 uncultured delta proteobacterium | reverse complement strand
GGTTCGGATCTGCGGTTTTCAAGATGGGGTTGGTTTAGGTTGCCAAAATAATGATTGTGGATTTGTTGGATGTCCAGGCAAACCTTGGTCAGCTCATCGACAAGGCGAACCTCGGTGAGGAAATCGTCATTCGCAAGGACCCTTCCAGCGCGGTTCGTCTGGTCCCCGTACGTCCTTTGGATCGTCGCGGTCCCCGAGCAGGGAGCGTTCGAGGGCTCATCGTTCTGGGCGAGGACTTCGATGAGCCGTTGGCGGATTTCGACCCCTATACCCGATAAAGCCTGGGTAAACTCCACATGGACATTTCGTTCGAGGAGCTCGCAAGCACTCAGTTGGCAGTGAACCAGATTTGCGTTCTTCCCATTGAACCACTGCATTTAGCACTTCTCCTGCGCCTGCCCTTCTTTCATCGAGATCCGTTCGATCGTCTCCTCGCCGTCCAGACGTTGGCGACCGGGATGACCCTGGTGAGCGCGGATCCCATCTTCAATGAATACGGGCTTTTGCTTATACGGTGATGGTGGCAAGACCTGACTCAACGCTGGCTAGACCGGCGTTGCTCACACCACGATCACGGATCGTACGCTGGGCATCGCCACACTGTTTTCCTATCAGCGCGTCCTTGCCTCGACGGTGGAGGGCCGGAGCGAGCTGATGTGGCGGATGATCGCGTAAATCCCGCGGGTTCGGCTCGTTCGGCGCTACATGGGTCGCCTTGAAACGGGCAATGACGACTTCGTTACCTGCGCTCAGGCAATGGACGAGGGCAATCGAAGCGTCGACTGTGACCATCGGACCATCGACCGCGGCAGTCGTCCCACGGTTCAGGACGATCGGGTGATCGTTGAGGGCGATCAGACCATCGACCGCGAAGATCAGACCATCGAGGGGTCCTCGATCGAACGATCGACAACGGCGATGACCTGATCGTCCTCAACGATCGGTCCACGGTTGCAGATCGTGGAGCCAGGAGGCTCGGAGATGAAAGCGTCGCCCTCAATGCTCGGTCCACGGTTCCAAATCGTGGAACCAGGAAGCTCGGAGAGGAAAGCGTCGCCTCGTACCGTCGAACCGCGATTTGAGGTCGTGGAACCACGACGGTCGGGGACGGAAGCGTCGCACTTGGGAACGGAATCGTCGCACTTGGGGACGGAAGCGTCGCGCTCGGGAACGGAAACGTCGTGCTCGACGACGGGTCCACGCTCCTCGGCAATGAGGGATGTAACTTGCTCGCTCAGTCCGGCAAGTCGTCGCACCCCTCGTAGATATCGTCGAGCGCCAGCGAGCCTCCGAGGGATACGAGTTGCACGGCGCCTTGCCGCACATCGGACAGCAGCCACTGATTGGAGTCGAGACGGCGATGGTGCTCGACGCAATGCGTTTGCTGCGTCACGAAGAGCACCTCGCGCAGGGACAGAATCGAGCGGTAGTGTCCGAACTTCGCTCCACGGTCGTAGTCCTGGGTCGATTTCGAGAGCACCTCGACGATCAGTACGGGGTTCTCGATGGTATCGCCGTCATGCACGACGGGCTTGCCGCAGACAACGCTGACGTCGGGATAGGTGAAGAGCCCGGTGGCTGGGATATAGATACGTTGATCGCTGGAGAACACGGAGCAGCCCCGAGGTCGGGCGAGGCTCCGGAGCAGCGCGCCGACGCTAATCGTAAGGGCGTTGTGGCGCGGCGAGCCACCGGCCATGGCGAAAACCTCGCCGTCCAGCAATTCGTGTTTCTCGAGGGAGGAGCGTTCGGAAGCGAGGTATTCGGAGTCGGTCCAGAGGTGTTTGATCGCGGGCTGGGTCATGTGGGGAGATTGGCACGTCGGAGGTCCCGTTGCGAGGAAACATTCTCTAGGGCAACCCGGTGAAATCACTGGCGGGCCAGTAGCCCGAGTCGATCACCACTTGCTTCACATTGGTCCTGTCCACCGAGATCACCGCGGACGGCCTGGCGGGTACCTCGATCTTCCCGTTGTGGTACGTGCTGGTCTGAGGTGGAGTCCTGCCTTCGAGGTAGGCCACAGAGGCCTCAATGGCGTCGGCCACGAGCGTCCGAACATCCTTGAGCACAGTCATGGACTGCTTACCGTCCAGAATGTACTGAATCGATGCTTTTTCCGCGTCCTGGCCTGTCACCACATAGGCAGTCACCTGTTGGTCGGCGGCAAACGTGTCCGCAATGGCGCGCGCGGTCCCGTCATTGGGGGCGAGGAGAAACACGTTGCCCTTGTCGGCGGCAGAGACTGCGGCAAGGTTGGCTTGGGCCAAGGTCTTCGCCGTGTTGACGTCCCAGTTGGTGGTGATCTGGCCCATGATCCTGCTCATCTCCTCGCGGCTCAACGTGGACCTCCCCTGCAGAGCCACGGCCTCGCTGGAATTCTTGATGACCAACGTACCATCGGCGATCTTGGGTTGGAGCACCCCCCACGCGCCTTCAAAGTACAGGAACGCGTTGCTGTCCGAGGTCGCCCCAGCGTAGAGATACAGAGGGTTGGCCGTACCACTGGCTTTGCCTACCAGGTATTGTGCCTGCGCTTTGCCCACCGCGAGGCTGTCGAAGGTCACGTAATAGTCGACTGCATCCGAATTGGTGATCAGGCGGTCGTAGGAAATCACCTTGATTCCGGCCCTGCGGGCTTCTTCTACGGCAGCAGCGGCGGCGGTCCCCTCCTGCGGGCAGATGATAAGGACCTTGTTCCCCTTCGCGATCAGTGATTCTACATTTTCTTTTTCCTTGGCCGACGAGCCTTGACTAAAGAGGATTTCCACATCGTAACCGGCGGCTGTCAACGCGTCGCGAAACCGAGCCTCGTCCTGCAGCCAGCGCGCTTCTTCCTTCGTCGGAAGCACAATGCCAACCGCGAGCTTGCTGCTGGTGGTGGCCTGTGTCGCGGTCCCACCGCAAGAGGCCACGAGAATCGCCAGGATCACTACGACCGCCGTCATGCGGGATATCAAGTTGGGGTACATGCGTCGACCATCCCTAACATAGGTGGCTAGCGCCTCCCCTCTTCTTGCGCCACGGACGGCGATGACACTATTGTCGCCGGGATGGAAGACAAGAGCACCCAAACGAACGCCCAAGCGGCTGCGGACACATTAGTCGAGGAGGCTCGACTGGCATCCGCAGTCTTTCTCCAACACGACCAGGCCGCGATCGACCGGATCGTCGAGGCTGCCGCCAAAGCCGGCCTCGCTAAGCACATCGAGCTCGCTCGGATGGCAGTCGACGAGACCGGCATGGGCGTCTTCGAGGACAAAGTCACCAAGAACATCTTCGCAACCGAGTACATCTATAACGACATCCGCCACGAGAAGACCGTCGGTCTCATCAAGGACTCGCCCGAAACCGGCATGCTGGAGTACGCCGAGCCGCTTGGCGTCATCCTCGGGATCACGCCGATCACGAACCCAACGTCGACGGCGATGTTCAAGATCCTCATCTCGCTCAAGACGAGGAACCCCATCATCATCTGCGCCTCCCGCAACGCCCTCAAGTGCACCAACGAGGCCGCTCGGATCCTCTACGAGGCCGCACTCGAAGCAGGAGCCCCCGAGTACTGCGTCCGCTGGGTCGAAAACCCCTCGCGCGAGCTGACCCACGCCCTCATGTCGCACCCAGGCGTCTCCCTCATCCTGGCTACCGGCGGAATGGGGCTCGTTCAGGCAGCCTATGGCTCCGGGACTCCTGCTATCGGCGTCGGCCCTGGTAACGTGCCGGTTTTCATCGAGAAGAGCGCCGATGTGCGGATGGCGGTCAACGATATCCTTCTTAGCCAGCAGTTCGACAACGCCATGATCTGCGCCTCCGAGCAGGCCATCGTCGTCGACCGCGAAGTGCAGCAGCTCTTCGACGAGCGAATGAAGTCCCAGGGCGGCTACTACCTTTCGCCCGAAGAGGTCGTGAGCCTGCAGGACGTCGTGATCGACCCGGCCAAGAAGGCGATGTCCGCCAAGGTCGTGGGACAGTCGGCTCGCAAGGTGGCCGAGATGGCCGGCCTCACGGTCCCACCGGGGACACGGCTTCTGATCGCCCCTCTCGAAGGGGTCGGGGAGCGCTATCCACTGTCGCGCGAGAAGCTCTGTCCAGTCCTCGCCTACTATGTCGTCGACAGCTTCCGCGCGGGAGTCAACCTCTGCACCGAGCTGACCCACTTCGGTGGACTCGGACACACCGCATCGATCTTTTCCCAAGACGAAGCTGCAATCCGCGAGTTCGGCGAGACGATCAACACGGGCCGCGTCGTCGTGAACTCCCCCTCTGCGCTCGGCGGGATCGGGAACATCTACAACCTGCTACGTCCCTCGCTCACGCTCGGCTGCGGAACCGGCGGCAAGAACATCACAACCGACAATGTCACGGTAACCCACCTGCTCAACATCAAGCGGGTCTCGAAGAGGATGGGCAACATGAAGTGGTTCCGGGTCCCGCCGCGGATCTATTTCGAGCCGTTCTCGTTCGACACCTTCTTTCAACACGAGGTGCGGGACCTCGGCGTCCGTCGCGCCTTCATCGTCTGCTCGGGGTCGTCGGTCAGGAGCGGTCTCATCGAGCGCCTCCGTGGTTATCTGTCAGCCGCCGGCATTGCATCGTCGGTCTTTTCGGAGGTCCTGCCCGATCCGACTGTCGAGATCGTGGAGGCAGGCGTTCGGCTGATGAAGAAAGAAAGCCCCGACCTGATCATCGCCATCGGGGGAGGCTCGCCGATGGATGCTGCCAAGGCGATGTGGCTTCTGTACGAGCGGCCGGAGCTGACGTTCGACGACATGAAGCTGCGGTTTGTGGATATTCGCAAGCGCGTGGTTCGGTTCCCGGAGCTGGGGAAGAAGGCGAAGCTCATCGCGATCCCGACGACCAGCGGCACCGCCAGCGAAGTGACCGCTTTTACAGTGGTCGTGGACCATCGGACGCACGCCAAGTACGCCATTGCGGACTACGCCCTCACTCCAAGCATTGCGATCGTCGACCCGAACCTGGCGCTTTCCGTGCCGCCGACGACGACAGCGGACACGGGGCTCGACGCCATATCGCACGCTCTCGAGAGCTACGTCTCGCTGATGGCCTCCGACTTCACAGACCCGCTGTCGCTCAAGACTTTCCAGCTGGTGTTCGAGTACCTACCGCGGGCTGTGGCCAACGGGAGCGACCGGGTGGCGCGCGAGAAGCTGCACAATGCGGCGACCATTGCAGGGCTCTCGTTTACCAACGCGCTCCTTGGCGCGAACCATGCGCTCGCGCACATCCTGGGGGCGACTTTTGGGATTGCGCACGGGCGAGCCAACGCGCTTGTGATGATCCCGGTCATTCGGTTCAACGCGTCGATGACTGGCAAGTTCCCTCTTTTCCCGAACGTTCGGTATGCCAAGGCGCGAGAGCGTTACGCCGAGATTGCCGACGCGCTCAAGCTGGAGGCTAGTACGCCCGAGAAGGGGGTCGAGAGCCTCATCGCGGCCATCGCCGAGTTGAAGCGCAAGGTGGGGATACCGGCGTCGATTCGCGAGGTTGGGGTCCCCGAGGCGGAGTACATGGCCAATGTGCGGCACATGGCCGAGATCGCGTTTGACGACCAGTGCCTCGGGGCGAATCCGATCGCCCCACTGGTCGAGGAACTTGAGCAGATCCTGAAGGATGCGTACTAAACCAAGCCCATCTTGAAAACCGCAGGTTCCGAGCCGCGGTCCTCACCCCCACAGCCCCCCTCTCCCTCGACATTTTCCTTGCCCCTGCGGGCAAGTAAAATCGTCTTCGAGCGAGG
>CAITRH010000736.1 GCA_903894755.1 uncultured delta proteobacterium | reverse complement strand
CCTCGCTCGAAGACGATTTTCCTTGCCCGCATGGGCAAGGAAAATGTCGAGGGAGAGGGGGGCTGGGGGGGTGAGGTCCGCGGCTCGGAACCTGCGGTTTTCAAGATGGGTTTGGTTTAGTTCCAGTCTACACAGTTGATTGGATATCAATTCCGGTCTTGTTTCCCCCAATTGCAGAAGCTGCTGTAAGTCTTCCGAAAGGCCTCGCTGATGTCTTTCGAGGTCTCGATCTGGACGCGGTTTATTACCCTCGCCGGACCACAGTCACCAGTTGGAACCCGAGGAGCTCCGGCCACAGGCCGCACACTTTCCCCTCTACGGGTTCGACCCAGCGCTGGTAGACCCTGTAGGCCAGGGAATCATCCAGTGCCAGGTGATCTCCTCGGGCGAGCTCCTCATCGAAAAGACGCCGCAGAAGTGGCGCTGCTGACTGCACGATGGAGGGGGTCACCCTGGTCTCGAGGACCTCCAATCCGCAATACGCAAAGAGCTCGTGCAAGCTGTCCCGGGTAAAGAACCGAAGGTGTGTGCGGTCGTAAAGCCCTGAGAAGGAATAGCTAAAGCTCCCCAAGAGCCCGCGGATCCGGCTGTACCACACCGCCATGTTGGGAACCGATACCACCAGAATGGCACGACGCGCTGCCTCGCTGTCGACAAGCCCACGCAGAAAGTCGACCGGATCGGCAATGTGCTCGAGTACGTCGGACAACAGAACACAGTCAAAGGGGGTCAGCTGCTCCTCTTCGACAAGCTCTTGAAAGGTCCCCTCATAAACCTCGTCGCATCGTTCCTCGGCGAGGTCGGCTGCTTCTGGATTTGGCTCCACACCGGTGTAGTGGCACATGGGGAAACGTTTCTTGATGGCCAAGGCGTTGGCGCCACAGCCACACCCAATGTCAAGAATGCTTGCCGTCGGCCTGTGGCGGAGGACATGCGATACGGTGAGGTCGACAAGAGCTCTGTTGGCGCGTTCGATGTACGCATACGACGTTGCCTGCAAGTCGAGTGGAAAGGCCTTGGAGCTCATGACACCCCCGAAACAAAAACTTGATGAGCAATGTCCTTGACTGCTTTTGCCACCGCTTCATCGGAGCTGTGGGCGAGCGTGAACCCCAAGGCGGCGAGTTTCTGGGCAATGAGACGCGACGTGGGGACATCCCCGGGCCACCCTTGGGGAGTGGATCCGAATTCAATGCGCGCATTGGGGAAGGGCGAGGACGCCACACACAGTTCGGCAAGACGTCGCACCGAAGTCGAGTCTGGTGGGGCCAAGTTGTAGACGGCAAGCGCCTCGGGTGCGTGGTCCACAACGTAGAGCAGTCCTTTGGTGCAGTCGGTGACATAGACGTAAGGTTTGCTTTGACGACCGTCTCCCAGCACGTCCAAGTACTCTGGATGAGCGTGTAGTTTGTTACAGAAGTCGAGGATGGCCCCATGTGTTCCTCGCGGTCCCACGACGTTGCCGAAGCGAAGGATGCATGCGCGCAGGCCAAAGCACTCGACATAGGCGCTGACCAAGGCCTCACCTGCGAGTTTGCTTGCGCCGTACAGAGAAATGGGGAGGTTTCCTAGGTCCTGTTCCGCGCAGGGCTCGGGCGTATTGCCGTACACGGTGCCACTGGAGGCAAGGACGAAGCGCTGCACCCCGGCGAGTCTCGCAGCCTCCAGAGCATTGTAGGTGGCAAGGGTCCCTTGTTCGAGGTCGAGGCGGGAGCGTTCGAGCCCCCAACGCGCCTCCGGATTGGCGGCAAGATGAAACACGATGTCGTGACCGCGCATGGCCTCTTGCAATGTTGGAAAATCTAGTGCGTCGGCTACCACCAGACGGACTCGAGCGAGTGTCCCGTGGGACTGTGGGTTGTCCGGTGTCCTGTCCGCCTCGGTGAGCAAGGACCCCAGAAATTCGCGCTTGCCTACAGTCAGGTTGTCGAAAACCGTGACAGGTCCGCGCTCGACCAGCCGTTCGACCAGATGACTGCCAATAAACCCGGCCCCCCCAATGACAAAAGAACGCATTGGCGCAGCCTAAGCCAAAGCTGCTTCCAAAGTGTGGGATTTTCCTCCCCCCACGTCGGGACACTCGCCACAGGAGCAAAGAGCAACGCCGAAACGGTGGGGTCATTCTCTCGGACGGAGCCGGAGCCACGGCGACAGCAAACGAGCCACCTCGCGCGACGGCGAACGACGAGGTCCCAGCCTCGCCTCGAGCTCGTCGCAGGAGGCCAGAAGCTCGTCGTGATGGGTCAGCGCATGATCGAGCGCTTCGGCCATGAGATCCGCAGTCGCGTTACGCTGCAGCAACTCGGTGAACGCCCCCCGCTCGAGAAGAATGTTGGGAAGCCCCACGAACGGCACCTTGACCAGCAGACGCGCCACGAGCTCCGTGGTCAGCCCCACGCGGTAGGCAATGACCGGCACCGCGCGAGCGAGCGCAGCCTCCATCGATACGGTCCCAGAAGCGCAAAGGGCCGCATCGAAGGCTCGTAACACTCCCATCGCGCCTTCCATCGGCTCGACCTCGAACACCGGCACATGCGCCTCGGACGCAACGCGAAGCGCCCGTTGACGCGTGGCTTCATCAAGGCTTGACGCGAGCAGGACCCTTCCATCGACACTCGCGCGGTCATGTCGAACCCGCTCGTACGCCACCAGCATCGGCCCAAGGAGCTGGTCGACTTCGTGAGGACGACTTCCTGGCAAAATCGCCACGGTCGATGCGTGCTTGGTAAGTCCAAGGGTGCGACGCGCCGTGTCCCGATCGAGGCCTGCTACCTCGCGAGCTGGATGCCCCACGTAGTGCGCGTCGATCCCCCTGGCGCGCCACAGCGGCTCTTCGAAGGGCAAAATCACCGCCATCCGATCGACATAGCGTCGCAGGGACTCGGTGCGATTGGCTCGCCACGCCCAAATCTGGGGCGCGATGTACCAGAGCACGCGCGCTCCTACGTCATGCAGCACCGGCAGGAGGCGCACGTTGAACTCGCTGTAGTTCACGAGAAGTGCGGCGCGAGGACGGCGCTTTACGATCGCGCGGGTGACGGTTCGCAAAGCTCTGAGAGCATGCCATCCTTTTGTGACGACCTCCCCGATGCCAAGGGCGGTCAGGCCGCGGAGATCTTCCACGAGCTCCATCCCTTGCTCGGCGAGGGCCGCTCCCCCAAGGCCAAAGGTCCACATGTCGGGAACATCAGTCAGGTGGCGAAGTACCGAAGCTGCGGCACGGTCCCCTGAGGCCTCGCCCGCGACGACGAGACACTCGGTCATGCGCCCCTCGAGCGACGTCGCAAGGTTCCAAGACACAGACCCAAGAGCACCGCAACCAAGCCGGACACCCCAGAACGCGACGGCCCCAGCGCGCATCCCGATCTCGTGGAGTTGGAGCCCGCGCACTCGGAGCTGAAGCCGTGCCTTGGCGTCGGATCACACGTCGGCGTCACCAGGGTGCTGCTGGTGGCGGAGCGGGTTCCAGCAGGCGGGTACACCTCGCAGATGCCCGCGATGTCGTCGGGCGCCAGCGTTCGCATGGAGATCGTGCCTGGCGTGTAGTGGGCAAACATCGTTGCGGTGGTGTCGGGCGTGTGAGCGAGTCCGAGGAAGTGGCCGACCTCGTGGGTGATGATGCTGTCGAAGTCGTAGCCGCTTTTGGGGATATCGCCGGTCGAGAGGTGTTGTTGGAACGTGTTGATCTCGATGTCAGCGTCGTAGATTTCGCCGGTAGCGGAGTTGAAGGTCACGGTGGTCAAGGCGAGCGTGTTGCTGCTGTCGCTGTGGGGCCAGGAGGTGTCGTCGAACATGATGACGTTTTGGTTGGGCCCGCCGGAGTTGTAGCGGACCTCGTGGCACTCCACGGGGCCGAGGTCGGTTGCCTTGATGCTGATGTGGGAAGGGCACTCGACACTTTCCCAGCTTCCGAAGGCGCGGCTGACCGCCGATGTCGCGTCGGCTAAGGAGAGCTGGACGCTTGCGTCCTTCTGCACGCTGTAGCCGACACACGGGTTGTTCCAAAAGAGGGGGACACCTTGGTTCCAGCAGGCGCCCTTGGCGGGAACATAATTCGCGCTGACGGGCTCACTCATGGTTCGGCAGTAGGAGGAAGCGGCGGAGGACACGCAGGACACTGCGGCGAAGACTGCAACGGCCAGGCGACTACTTTGCATGGATGGCGCTCCAGTCGGCAGCGACTTCGCGAGAGACCTCGTCGAGAAGCCGTCCATGGAGCACTTCCGGGGCAGGACGGGCGGCAGGACGGGCCTGACGGGACGCCTGTTGGACTCGAGGGACCGTATGGGAGAGGTGGGAACGTACGAGACGAAGGCGCTTGGTGTCGTCGAGTGCAAGGGGAAATTGCCCTTGTGCGCGGGCGCAAACCTCGAAGGCGCCGAGGGGGCCGGGACGAAGGAACACGAACGCGGGATGGCCAACGGTGAGGACGGCCTCGCCTTCGACGATTTGCCCGAGGTCGCCGACGATGCCGCCGAGCGTACGCACCCAGCGTTCTTCGGCGTGGACCCCCGCAATCGTGCGGTCGGTATAGGTACGGGAGTAGGTGTAGATGCGGCCGTTTTCCCAGAGGGAGCGCTGCTCCATGGGGGTGACCAGGGCGACGATGGACGAGTTTCCGAGGAGCCCTTCGTAGGTGGCCTCGAGGGCGGTGGAGGCGCGAGCGGGGGGCGGGTCGGTCCCCGAGGTCAGGGCGTACAGCAGGAGAAAAGAGCCGGTCAAAGCGCGCATTGAGCCAATTTAGCACGTCAACTCGACACCGGTCGGAAGGCTCGCGGTCAGCGTGGGTCTTGCTGGATGTCGGCGTCGGGGTGGTCTCGGACCAACGCGCTGCGGGCGCTTACGGGGAAATCGGCAGGGACGGTGACGCGACGCAGTCTGGTGAGGTTCCCAAGCGCACCGAGATCACGGACCGTCGTTCTTGCTAGGCGAAGCTCCTCGAGCTCGGTCAGGCGCTGGAGCGGCAACACGGTACGAATCCGGGTTCCGTCGAGAAAGAGCACGCGGAGCCTTGCACAATGCGCGAGCACGCTGAGGTCGTCGACGGGGGTATCCGACAGGTCGAGGATCTGCAGCGCTTTGGCTCCTGCGAGGCCGTGGAGGCTCTCGAGGTGTTTGGCTCCGGCGACCGAGAGGCGAAGCAGCTTGTTCATGCTCGAGAGCGGACCGAGGGAACGCACTTGGGTGGCGGCTAGATCAAGCGATTCGAGATCTGTCTGGGAGGCAAGCGGGGTGAGGTCACGCACCTGCGTTCGGGCGAGGGCGAGACGTCGCAATGGACGCCGTCGAGTGAGTGGCGCGAGGTCGGTGACGGCGGTGTCGCTTGCGTCGAGTTCTTCCAGGTGAGCCAGGGCCTGCAGTGGAACGAGGGTTGTGACGCGGGTGCGGGCGATCTCGAGACGCACCAGTGCGGGGGTGCTGAGAGCGAAGCGCACGTCGGCAATGCGAGTTGCGGACGCGAGCACGACGGTGAGGGCGGTGTGCGCACCGAGGGGGGCGAGGTCTTCGATTTCCTCGACGCCGCGAGCGTCGAAGCGCACGAGGCGCTGGGTGTTTGCGAGAACAGCGATGGAGCGAACGCGTGCGGCGCCGATGGCGAGGTCGGTGAGGTCTGTGAGCTCGAGAAGCGGCAGGACATCGTCGATCGCATCGCTGTCGATGCGAAGCTTTTGGAGCCAGGGGATTTTAGCGACGGTACGGAAGTCGGCATTGGTAGCGCCGGCTCGAAACGTCAAGGTCGTGGCTCGGGAGTCTGGACGGGCGCGAAGCTGCGCGGCGGTGTCATCGGTGAGAAACTTTGCGGCGCAGTCCAAACCCGAGCACTCGAACACCGGCTCGCCGATCGAGGTCACCGGGGAGGCATCGACCGAGCCTTTTGTGTTGGATCGACAGCCACTTACGAGCGCCAGCACGAGCAGCGGGAGCAGTGGGAGCGCGGAGCGCACGGCGTGAAGCCTTAGCCTGAACCGACCGAGCGAGCGCCCCTTGAAAACCGGAAACGTCCCGGCCCACCTTGACGGTGAGTAAATCTTCACTAACTTCCGCCCGTCGCTGCGCATCGCCGCGAGAGACAACACGACGCACCGCACGAGGTCACGATGAACGCTGCTGTATCTATCCACCGCACCAACGACGACGCATCTAGGAGCAGGCCAAGTCCTGAGCCTACCCCCTGCTACAATCCCGCTACGGGCGAGCTTGTAGGTGTCTCTCCACTCGACGGGGTGGAAACTGTAGCGGCCGCAGTCAAACGCGGGCGGGCGGTTCAGCCCGCATGGGCGGCGCTCCCCCTCGCAGACCGTTGCAAAGCCATCCTCAAGGTACGCGACTACATCGTGGCGCACGCCGACGAGATTGCCGACACCATCTCTAAGGACAATGGCAAGACCCGTGTTGACGCGATGGCAACGGAGGTTCTTGCGTCGGCTATGGCAGCCAGCTACTACGCAGCCAACGCCGAGCGCTTTCTTGCCCCCAAGCGTCTCAAGCCCGGCAACCTTCTTCTAGCCAACAAGATCAGCAAGATCGTGAGGGTCCCTTTTGGCGTGATCGGCATCATTTCCCCATGGAACTACCCCTTTGCAATCCCCTTCTCGGAGGTTGTCATGGGCCTTCTGTCGGGCAACGCAGTGATCCTGAAGGCAGCGAGCCAGACGCAGCTCGTGGGACGAATGCTCGAGCGCTGTTTCCAGGCGGCGGACCTGCCCGAGGGGATCTTCACCTACTTGAACCTTCCAGGTCGCTACGCCGGGGACGCGCTTCTCGAGTCTGGGATCAACAAGATGTTTTTCACCGGGTCGGTTCCGATCGGTAAGAAGCTGATGGCCAAGGCGGCCGAGACATTGACCCCCGTATCCCTCGAGCTGGGCGGCAACGATCCCATGTTGGTGTGTCCTGATGCGGACCTCGAGCGCGCCTCCAACGGTGCTCTCTGGGCTGGGATGCAAAACGCGGGGCAGTCCTGCGGAGGCGTCGAGCGCATCTATGTACACAAGGACGTCTACGAGCCTTTCCTCGCGCTTTTGGCAAAGAAGGTCCGCGCGCTCCGGGTAGGCCCTGACGAGGACTTCAACGTCGACATGGGCGCCATGACCACCACGACGCAGGTTGACACTGTCCGCTACCACATTGACGATGCTGTAGCCAAGGGGGCTCGGGTCTACGCTCAGTCGTCTTGCCCCAAGGACACTCGTGGGTATTTCCTCCCCGCCACCGTACTGGTGGATGTCGACCACACCATGGCGGTGATGCGTGAAGAGTCCTTTGGTCCCGTGGTTGGGGTCATGAAAGTGGAGTCGATGGAGGAGGCCATTCAACTGGCCAACGACTCGAACCTTGGACTGACAGCGTCCATCTGGTCTCGCAACTGGCGCGAGGCCGAGCGTATTGGAAGGTGTGTCCATGCGGGGGCGGTGACCATCAACGACCATTTGATGACGCACGGTCTTGCAGAGACCCCATGGGGTGGGTTCAAAGAGTCGGGCGTTGGACGCACCCACGGGGAGCTTGGTTTCGACGAGATGACCGAGGCTCAAGTGGTCGTGCAGGACTTCCTTCCCGGGGTCAAGCGCAACATGTGGTGGTATCCCCACTCCCGTGACATCTACGTTGGAATCCGCGGCATTCTCGAGCTCCTCTATGGAACTGGCGTCAAGCAGCGTTTCGGTGGGCTCCTGCAACTCATGAAGATTTTCCCGCGTACGTTCACCACCGACCCTGCCTGAGCGGACAGTCCCATGCCCCCCCCGTCCGAACCAGTCGAAGAGACCGAACGGCTGTTGACGCGAGCGGGGGGAGAGCTCAAGACCGAGCGACGCAAGCGGGGCGCCGATGTGGCCCGCGCTGCCATTGTCCATGCGGCTGCGACCGCCTTCGCCCAGCGCGGCTATTACGGAACCACCATCGACGACATCGCTCGCGAGTCCGGCTATTCTCCAGCCGCCATCTACAAATACTTCACCAACAAAGAGGCGTTGTTTAGCCATCTTTGGAACGTGATGGCCGAGCAATTGCAAAAGCTCTTTGAAGAGAGCACACGGATGCCGGTCCCTTTCTCCCAACGTCTTCGGTGGCTTCTGAGCAAGCTTGGAGAGATCCTCCAGAGTTCTCCCGACCTTCTCATTGCCTTCATCGGCCAGCGTCCCTATGTCGCCCGAAGTCATCCTACGGAGCTCGAAAGGCAGTCGTTTCGGCAATACAAGCGGCACCTGATGCAGCTCAAGGCCTTGATGGAGCAAGGCATCCATGAGCGGGTGCTCGGCTCCGGCCCCGCCGAAGACTACGCCAACCTATTCGTGGGACTGCTCTACGAGTTTGCGTACAAGTGGGTCACCGCACCTGCATCCGCAGATCTCCAACACCACGAAGATCGGGTGCTCAATCTGTTCCTCCACGGCGCCGGCCCCCTGCGGGGGGGCAAATAAGCGGGGGGGACAAATAAGCACGCTCCCGTTGGTCGCTCCCCCTTCCTGCGGGTGGGGGGATGGCGGATCGGGCTCGTAACCGCTCGTAAAGCATTGCAATGAAGTGTGAGCTCCGTGTCCAACACGCTTTTTGCGCCCTGGTGGTCGTCTCGGCGTTGCTCCTTGGGCTACGTTTGTGGGCTGCGAGCGTCGTAGGGTTTGGCGACAGCGAGGCGTTGTATGCCTGCTATGCGGCGCATGGTCAGGCCGCGTATCTCGATCATCCGGGGCTCGTAGGACTCGTCGCGCGTCTTCTTGGCAACGGGGGCGTGCCGAGTCCGTGGCAGGTGCATCGGGTGACGTCGTTTCTGGCGACTGGGTTTCCGTGGCTGGTGTCGCTAGCGGCGCGAGCGGGAGGGGCGCGGTGGTCGTCGTCGTGGGCTGCGGGGCTGGTCGTAGCAGCGGTTCCGGAGACCGCGGTGGGTCTCTTCGCGCTGACTCCGGATCTGTTGCTCGCGTATGCGGCGGTGGGGGCTCTCGCGTGTGCGTCGCTCGGTGTTCGTGCGCCACTGGGGAGTGCACAGGCAGCGGTGGGGCTGGTGTTGGCGGGGCTACTTGCGGGCCTAGGGACCGCGGCGAAGGTGAGCGGCGCTCTGGTATTTGCAGCCGTTGTCGTGACCGTGGCGTTGCCTGCGTCGCGCCCGCACACGCGCACGGTTTGGCCCTGGGTGGGGCTCGCGCTGGGAGTGGCCGTAGTGGCGCCTGTAGTGCTCTACGAGATCCGCATGGGAGCGCCGATGCTGCACCATCGGCTGGTGGCGACGCAGGGAGACGCAGGGGTGTCATTTCGCACGTTGGGTCAAGTGGTTGGGGGACAGCTCCTCTACTTGTCGCCAGTGGCAGCGTTGGCTGCCGTGCTCGTGGCGCGTCATCTGGCCTCAGGACCTCGCGATGCCATAGGGAACCTATATTTCGTTGCGTTTGCGCTTCCATTAGGACCACTCCTTGCGCTATCGCTCTGGAGTCGTGTGGCCGAGCCGCACTGGTTGGCGCCGGCGCTATTGGTTCTTCCTCTTCATGCGGCGCGCTCGGGTTGCCTGACGCGGCGACTGGTGTGGGGAGCGGTTTCAACGTCGCTGGGGTTGGTGCTCCTGGTTCATATGTGGGTATTGGTCCCGTCGTTTCGCAGGGTTCTTGCGGAGGACACGGACCTACGAGCGGATCTGAGCACCGAGCTTTACGGATGGCCGGAGGCGCTTGCGACGCTGGAGGGGATTGTCGACGAGGTCAAGTTGGAGGCGGGTGGAGAGGATCCAGTGGTCGTGGGGCCGCACTGGGTGGTGTGTGCACAAGTCGAGGCTGGAGCAAGGCATTTGCGTGTGGGGTGTGCGACGCCCAACCGGGATGACTTCGACGACTGGATGCCACGGGAGCAGTGGCGTCAAGCGTCGACGTTGGTGGTGGTTCGAGATGGGCGCTTCGAGGACGACATTGGCGTTTGGGCGCCAGGACACGTGGCGGTTCGGGATGTGTGGCTGGAGGTTCGTCGTGCAGGGCGGCTACTGCGCAGGTTTCGATACACGGTGCTTCACCGGGCGGTATGAACGCTTGGCAGCGCGGGGCTCGAGCCGGACACGCCTCTTTTGGAGTTGAAGGACCTTCGCACCGGTGAGGCTCCTGCTAACGTCTTGACATGGCGATCCATCCAATCCTCACAAAGCCTCCGCGCAAGCCGGTCCCCATCGCCCCCGAAGCCGACCAGTGGGCCCGCATGTCTCTGTCGGCCCGCGAGCGCTGGCTGATCGAGCT
>CAITRH010000735.1 GCA_903894755.1 uncultured delta proteobacterium | reverse complement strand
CGCCCGCGGTTCGGCGCTTGAGTGCGCCGCCGTTCTCGACGCGGCCGAAGCGCTCGGCTTGACCGCAACGGAAGACCTGGTTGAGCCGCGCGAGCTTCTTGAACGCATTGTGGCGATGCTGACGAAACTGCGGGCGGCGGCGTAGCGGCTCGTCCACGTCAGCGTCAGCGTCCACGTCCACGTCAGCGTCAGCGTCAGCGTCAGCGTCAGCGTCAGCGTCAGCGTCCACATCCACGTCAGCGTCAGCTGCATTGCAACCGTGCGATACCGTTTAGGGTTCTCGCAGGATGGACGCGACCACGTAGGCTTCGAATGACGTCGTTCTTCGAGAGAGGGGGCTCAGAGCCACTGCAATACGCAGTTCTGGCCCCCCCTCGCTCGAAGACGATCCTTCTTGCCCGAATGGGCAAGGAGGATGTCGAGGGAGAGGGGGCGGGGGGGGTGAGGTCCGCGGTGACGCGCTAAGCGTCCGCGTCGCCGCCTCGTTTGCCAGGACGGACCCGGCCTGCGGCAACGATGGCCTGGCGGATCGTGTTCTTCAGCTCCGCATTCTCGGCCAAGGCATCCCGGGACCGCTCCCGTCCATTGCCAAGTGCCGTCCCCGCGAACGACAGGTGACTTCCGTTCTTCTCAACGATGCCGCGAAGGAGCGCCAGGTCGATAAGCTCCGAGACCACGTCGATCCCCTTGCCCCAGCGGATCTCGAATTCCGCCTCCGTAAAAGGAGGGGCGCACTTGTTCTTTGCAATCTTGACCCGAGTCCGTCCCCCCACGATCTCCTCGCCCACCTTGACCTGTCCGATGCGACGCACGTCGAGCCGCATGGATGCGTAGAACTTCAGTGCGTTGCCGCCGGTGGTGGTCTCAGGCGAGCCAAAGGTGACCCCGATTTTCTGGCGAAGCTGGTTTAGAAACAGCAACGTGGTTTCGTTCCGATGGGCCACAGCTGTCAGCTTTCTCAAAGCCTGGCTCATCAAGCGAGCTTGCAGTCCCATGTGTTGGTCTCCCATGTCCCCTTCAATCTCTGCTTTTGGCGTGAGTGCCGCTACGGAGTCGATGACCACGATGTCCACAGCGCCCGAGCGCACCAGTGCCTCACAGATATCGAGAGCCTGTTCGCCCGTGTCGGGCTGCGACACCAGCAAGCGCTCGGTTTCGACGCCGATGCCACGTGCATAGTTGACGTCGAGGGCGTGCTCTGCGTCGATGAACGCCGCGATCCCACCGGAGCGTTGAGCCTCCGCAATGGCATGGAGCGCCAACGTGGTCTTGCCGCTCGATTCGGGACCGTAGACCTCTATCACACGTCCCCTCGGATACCCTCCGACTCCAGTAGCCAAGTCGAGGGCCAAGGAACCGGTCTGGATCACCGTCACGGGCTCCGTTCCCGCATCGTCTCCAAGAGCCATGATGGCCCCTTTGCCAAACTGTTTCTCTACTGACGAGATGACTGTCTTGAGTACGCGGAATTTCTCTGAAAGCTGTTCCAACATGGTGGTTCTCCGATGCTCCTTGGTTATGCAACCCGGTGCTCCCACCGCCAGAAGGGACGGTAGCGAGCATGTTTGCCGTTAGAGCGATCGCCATGCCACCAACCTGGCCTTGAAAGGCTTACGGTTTTCTTTGATGCCTGCTGGCCCGGACAGAACAGACCGTGGCCTGGCCAGGCCTCACCCGCGCGTCGCCTCCCGTCGCTTCTCCAACTCCTCCCAACGCGCCATCAGGGCCACTTCTTCAGCCAACACCTCCGCATGGACCTGCGCCAACTCCCGCGCCTCCTCCGCTTTGGCGTACAACGTCGGATCGGACAACTTCGCCGCCACAGTCCGAACCCGGTCTTCTACTTCTGCCATCCGCTCGAACAGCGCGTCGAGCTCGAGACGCTCCGCATAAGTCAGAGGTTTCATCCCCTCCCGAGCCACCACCACGCTCGCCACTGGCTGCGAACCGCGCCTAGGCGCTTCCAAAGGCGGGGCCGCACGACGTTCCTCCAGGTACTCGGCGTATCCCCCACGGGTCCGCTGGACTTTGCCCCCTGTCTCGAAAGCCAATACAGACGTCGCCAGGCGGTCCAGGAAAAACCGGTCGTGCGACACAACAAGTACACACCCAGGCCATCCCGACAGAAGCTCCTCGAGCGCCCCCAACGTTGCTACGTCCAGGTCGTTGGTGGGCTCGTCCAATAGCAGCAGGTTGGGCCCGTCCTTCAGCGCCTTCGCCAACACCACCCTCGAACGCTCCCCTCCCGAAAGCGCACCAACAGGTTGCCTAAGACGGGACCCGTCAAACAGAAACGCCTCCAGGTAGGTTCTCATCTCCATCGTCCGGTCGCCAAGAGTCACCATTCCGCCGCCAGTCCGGTCCGCGCCTTCTCTTCCCACGACATTGTCGAGGACGGTCCAAGAGTCGACCAGTCCACCGCGGGCCTGATCGAGGAGCACCAGCCGCGTGTTGGCCCCTCGCACGACCCTGCCCGCAGTCGGCTCGAGCTCGCCCGCTGCAACGCGCAAGAGTGACGTCTTCCCCGCACCGTTGGGGCCCACGATTCCAATGCGCTCCCCAGAGACAAGGTGCAGCGTAAAGCCCTGCACCAGTTTCTTGCCCGCAATCTCAATGCCTACGTCAAAAAAGTCGAGCACACTCTTGCCCACTCCGCCGCCGTCGAATCCTGCCATTGCAACCCGCTTGGCAGCTGTCGGAGCCTCGATCTCCAGGAGCGCCTCGGCACGCTGGATCCTTGCCTTCTGCTTGGTGGTCCGAGCCCGCGCCCCGCGATCGAGCCAAGCTTGCTCACGCCGCAGCAGGTTGAGACGATTGGCCTCGACCCGCTCGCCATGCGCCAAAAGCTCGGCTTTCTGCTCGAGATAGTCTTGGTAGTTCCCCTCGAAGCTGCGAAGGGTCCCGCAGTCAAGCTCCACAATGCGGTCGGCAAGCGCGTCGAGGACATACCGGTCGTGCGTGACCAGCAACACCGCCCCGCGAAACTGCGTCCCAAGGTATTCCTCGAGCCACTCGATGGTGTCGACATCGAGATGATTGGTCGGCTCGTCGAGAAGTGCCAAATCGGGCGCCTCCACAAGAAGCGCGGCCAAGGCAACGCGACGCTGCTCGCCGCCGCTCTGGGTCCCCACGGGCCGATCGAGGTGGGCGATACCGAGATGCATCAGGATTTCATCGGCTTCATGGGCCCGATGCCAGCCACCGAGGCGCTCGATGGACTCGGCCAGTTGGCTCTGTTCCTCGAGGAGCCCCGGACTCGACGTGGTCTCGAGCTGGCGGGTGACCTCGGCGAAACGGCCGTGTGCGGTATCCCAATCGGCGAGCGCGCGGAGCACGATGGCCTTCGGGGTCAACGTCGTGTCGAGACGCGGCTCCTGAGACAGAAACCCGATGCGTCCTCCGCGGCGGCGGTCGATGACGCCGTCATCAGCGGGTTCCTCGCCCGCGAGCACGCGAAGCAAAGAGGACTTTCCCGTACCGTTTGCGCCGAGAAGTCCCACGCACTCGCCTTCATTGATCGTAAGGGAGAGTCCGGCGAAGAGGGGACGTGCCCCGTAGGCTTTCGATAGGTTGCGGGCGCTTAGAACAGGCGAGGACATGGAGGGTAAGTTCTTTCCGAGAGGTTCTGCGGGTAGCCATCGTGTCCATACAGTCGGAGGACCGCGATGAATACGTTTCTTGAAGAAGAGTTGGTAGTCTCCGCGCCTATGCCGATGGTCCCCGCGCCTATGCCGATGGTCTCAGCGCCTATGCCGATGGTCTCCACGCCTATGCCGATGGTCTCCGGACCTATGCCGATGGTCTCCGGACCTATGCGGATAGTCTCCGGACCTATGCCGATAGGTCGCCGGACCTATGCCAATGGTCTCGGGACCTATGCCGATGGTCTGCGGACCTATGCCGATGGTCTGCGGACCTATGCTGATGGTCTCCGGACCTATGCCGATAGGTCTCCGGACCTATACCGATAGGTCGCCGGACCTATGCCGATAGGTCGCCGGACCTATGCCGCTCTCGGCGAGTTCGCGCAGACCTCGCGCAGACCTCACCCCCCAACCCCCCTCTCCCTCGACATTTTCCTTGCCCATACGGGCAAGAAAAATCGTCTTCGAGCGAGG
>CAITRH010000734.1 GCA_903894755.1 uncultured delta proteobacterium | reverse complement strand
GCGCGGCTCTGGCAACGTCCAGGGAAAAAGAGATGGACAACCTGCTCGAGGACCTTGCGGGACCTGTGATCGCGTTGCTACGGGAGAGGTCCTCTGGGACGCAGGCAAAGCTGCGCGAGGGGCTGCAGGCCAAGGCGAGCGCGCTGCTCGACGCAGGTGGGAAACATGGGGCACGCAGGCCTTTCCATTGGCCCATCGAGTTCCCTGAGGTGATGTCGCGGGGTGGGTTCGATGCAATTGTGGGGAATCCGCCGTTCATGGGGGGACAGCGTCTCACGGGGGCGCTCGGCACGGACTATCGGGACTACCTTGTAGCCCAGATTGGACAAGGGCGTCGCGGGAGCGCTGACCTTTGTGCCTACTTTTTCCTGCGGGCGGCTTCCATTCTTCAAGGCACGGGTGGCTTCGGGCTTCTGGCGACCAACACCATCGCCCAGGGAGATACGCGGGAGGTCGGCCTCGACGCACTCGTGGCACAAGGTTGCATCATTACCCGCGCTGTTCCCAGCCGTCGATGGCCTGGCGAAGCGAACCTGGAAGTCTCCCACGTGTGGCTTCGCCGAGGCGAGTGGAGAGGGGAGTGCGTGCTGGACGAGCGCAGTGTTCCTGCGATTAGCGCGCAGCTTACCAGGCCTGGAAAGGTCGCGGGGAACCCGTTCAAGCTGACGGCGAACGCGGACCGCTCGTTTCAGGGCTCCATTGTCCTCGGGCTCGGCTTCACGATGCAACCGGAGCAGGCAGATGGGCTCCTTCAGACCAATGGGCGCTACCAGGATGTTCTTTTCCCTTACTTGAATGGTCAGGACCTCAACACGGACCCCGAGCAGAAGGCAAGCCGCTGGGTGATCAACTTCCAAGATTGGCCACTCGATCGAGCGAGCGCGCCTTCTGGTTATGAGGGCCCCGTTGCAGCGGACTACCCAGAGTGTCTGGATATTGTGAGCAAGCTTGTGAAGCCGGAGCGAGACGCGAACAAGTACAGTCAACACGCAGCCGAGCACTGGTGGCAATTTGAACGGCTGCGCGGAGAGCTCTACGCCACCATCGCGGGGATGAAGCGGGTGCTTATTCGCGCCCGTGTGGCGAACATCAACAGCATCGCGAGGATACCGGTTGGCTCGGTCATGTCGGATGCAACGGTCATATTTGCCTTCGACTCCGGACGAGAGCTCGCATTGCTCCAGTCTGCATTCCACACCACATGGCTGGATCTCCATTCATCGTCCATGCGGACGGACGTCCGCTACACCCCCTCCGACTGCTTCGATACCTTCCCTTTCCCACCCCAAGACAGCCCCGCGTGGAGCGCACTGGAAAACATTGGTGAACGCTACGACACACACCGACGCGAGGTAATGCGGACGCACCAAGAAGGGCTCACGAAGACGTACAACAGGTTCCACAGTCCGGACGAGCGCGCGCTGTCCATTGCGGAGCTTCGCAGGTTGCACGTGGAGATGGACGAAGCTGTGAAGTGTGCGTACGGGTGGGGGGATCTTGCACTGGAGCACGGGTTTCACACGACCAAGCAGGGGCTTCGGTACACGATCAGCGAGGTTGCACGGGTGGAGGTGCTGGACCGGCTGCTGGCGCTCAACCAGGAGCGCCACGCGCTGGAGGTGCAGGTGGGAG
>CAITRH010000733.1 GCA_903894755.1 uncultured delta proteobacterium | reverse complement strand
GCTCGCTCGATCCGCCCTCCTCGTAGTAGAGCCCCTCGCGTGCTGCTCGCCGGTGACATCGGGGGACCCCATACGCGTCTGCTCCTTCACGACGGCCACGCCCCCGTCCGCCACGAAACCTTCGACAGCCTAGGTTTTCCTAGCCTCGAAGCCGCGCTCGCCGAGTTCTTGGGACCCGATAGACCTCCCCTCGAGGTCGCCTGTTTCGGAGTCCCAGGCCCCGTCGTCGGCGACCGCTGCATCACCACGAACCTCCCCTGGCGGGTCGACGCGACCCAACTCGCCCGCGAGCTTCGTGTCCCCAAGGTGTTCCTTCTAAACGACCTCGTCGCGCTCGCCCTCGGAGCCCTCACCGTCCCGGCCTCCCAGCTCCGCATTCTTCAGGGCGGACCGCCCAAGAAATCCGGATTCAACATCGCCACCATCGCCGCAGGCACCGGCCTCGGAGAGGCGCTCCTCGTGTGGGACGGGACCCGATTGGTCCCTTGCGGCACCGAGGGGGGGCATACGGACTTCGGTCCCCGCGACGAGGTCGACGCCGAGCTCCTGACGTACCTGCGAAGGCGCTTTGGAAGCCACATCAGCTACGAGCGGGTGGTCTCCGGTCCTGGGCTCGGAAACCTGTACGAGTTCTTTCGCGACGAAAAAGCGCTCGGCGAAACCCCTGAAAACACGGCCCGTCTCGCCCAAGCCGACGACCGCAACGCCACCATCGCGGAGCTCGGAGACACGGGCGAAAGCGTCCCAGCCCGCGCCGCCGTCGACAACTTCGTACGGCTCTATGGCGCAGAGGCTGGAAATCTCGCCCTGAAAACATTGGCTACCGGTGGAGTCTACGTTGCTGGCGCGATCGCCGTGGCGCTCCTCGGCGGCCGCTCCCGCGATGCGTTCGTCAAGGCCTTCGGCGACAAGGGACGCTTTGCCGAGCTGCTTGAACGCATTCCCATTGCTGTAGTCCTCGACACGAACCTTGGCCTAGCCGGAAGCGTGGCGTATGCGCTCCGGTCCCTGCGCTAAAACAGGAAGGAACTTCTGTATGCCGTCCGATTTCCCCCCGAATGCGGCCGCTCTCGCTGTGAGCACGGTCCGCGCCCTCACCGCCGATGCCGTCGAACAAGCCCAAAGTGGACATCCCGGCTCCCCCATGGGGTTTGCCGAGGTCGCCGTCGAGCTCTGGACTAGGCATCTGCGTCACGACCCCAAGGACCCGTCCTGGCTCGGTCGCGACCGGGTGGTGCTGTCGGCAGGGCACGCCTCGATGCTCCTCTACTGCATGCTTCACTTCTCGGGCTATGGGGTTTCTCTCGACGACCTCCGAGCGTTCCGACAGTGGGGCTCGAAGACACCGGGCCATCCCGAGGTAGGCCTCACTCCAGGGGTTGAAACCACCACAGGCCCACTTGGTCAAGGCATCAGCAACGCGGTGGGAATGGCGCTCGCGTCGAAGATGAAGGAAGCCCGTTTTGGCGAGCCTTTCCGCGACGTACGTGTGTTTGCCATTGTCTCCGACGGAGACATGCAAGAGGGGGTGAGTGCGGAGGCGTCGAGTCTTGCGGGCCATCTTGGACTAGGCAACCTGGTGGTGTTGTACGACGACAACCAGATCACCATCGAGGGCAGGACGTCGCTGGCGTGGTCCGAGGATGTTGGCAAGCGGTACGAGGCGTACGGTTGGAGCGTGCAGTCCATTGACGGTCACAACGCAGTGCAAGCGCAGATGGCGCTCGAGAACGCGCTTGCGGAGACTGCACGTCCATCGCTTATCCTGTGTCGGACCGTGATTGGACGGGGGGCCCCCAACCTTCAGGGGACCGCGGACTCGCACGGGGCACCTCTTGGCAAAGCCGAGGTGGCCGCGACCAAAGTGGCGATGGGGTTCGATCCGGAGAAGTCCTTCGTGGTGCCTGAAAGTGTGTACGAGCTGTTTCGGCACCGAGGCGAGGAGCTGGCTGAGGAGCGCGCGTCCTGGCAGGTACGGTTCGAGGGATGGCAGAAGTCCAATGTGGTACTAGCCGAGGGGCTTGAGGCGCTGCAAGAGAAGCGTGTTCCGAAAGATCTGTTCGACAGGCTTCTCGAGGGACTTCCCGACAAGGACGATCCGACGCGCTCCATTTCCGGGGTATTGCAGCAGAAGGTAGCGTCGCTGGTCCCGTCGCTGGTGGGGGGCTCAGCGGATCTAGCTCCATCGACCAAGACGTTGATCAAGGGGAGCGGGTCGATAAGCCATGGGCACTTTGAGGGGAGGAACCTGCACTTTGGTATTCGAGAGCACGCGATGGGGGCGATATGCAACGGTCTAGCGTTGTCAGGGGGGTTTATCCCGTACGGGTCGACATTCCTGATTTTCAGCGACTACTTCAGGCCTGCCATTCGGTTATCGGGGCTGATGAGGCAGCAGTGTCTTTGGATCTTCACCCACGACTCGATCTTTGTTGGCGAGGATGGTCCGACGCACCAACCTATTGAACAGGTGTGGTCATTGCGGATGGTTCCAAATCTGTATGTGGTCCGTCCAGCGGACGCACTTGAAGTAGCGGCGGCGTGGACGATGGCGTTAGAGCGTCGGCACGGTCCAACGGCGCTGGTATTGACGAGGCAGAAGGTCCCAGCGAAGCTTCCTCGCGACCCACGGTTTGATCCGAGGGATGTGTTGCGTGGGGCGTACACTGTGCGGGATGCGAAGGGGGGGACTCCCGAGGTTGTGATAGTTGCGACGGGGAGCGAGGTAGGGTTAGCGCTTGGGGCGCAGGCGGCCTTGCAAGCGGAGGGATGTGCGGTACGGGTGGTGAGCGCCCCTTGTCTCGAGCGTTTTGCCGAGCAGCCGACGGACTATGCGAACCAGGTGATTCCACCTTGGACGCGGACTGTGTCGATCGAGGCAGGGCGGACCGGGCCGTGGCGCGGGGTATTAGGCAAGGACACGCTGACCATAGGGCTCGACTACTTTGGCAAGAGCGCACCGGAGCAGGTGCTTGCGGAGAAGTTTGGCTTGACAGTCGAGGCAGTGACCGAGCGGGTACGGAGCTGGCTGAAGGCGAGGTGAAGACTCAGGCTCCAACGGCGAAGCGTCGGCGCGACGCCGAGGAGCGGGGGGATTTGGGGATCAGTCCGTGGGTGGGACGGACTGTGGTGTTAGCCGTAGCGGTTCTACTGATGCCAGGGTTGGTGGGCAATCTAGCGGAGGTATTGGGGGAGGAGCTACGTGCGGCGTGTGCACGGGGGGCGGAGCGGTCGCCGGAAGTTCGGGTGCAGGCGCTTGATCTGGTGCTACGGGTGGTGAAGGTCGTGGGGCCGTTGGTAGCGACACTGGCGGGGGCAGGGGTGGCGGCGGGGATTGTGCAGACTCGGGGATGGGTCGGGCGAGCGAGGGGGCCGAAGTCAGGAGGCCTGTTGGGGGTATTGGGAGCGATTGCGGTGGGGGGAGTGCTTTGCGGGGTTCTATGGCGGCACGCGTCCGACTTGGCACATTTGGCGGGACGCGGGGATCGACTGGCCGCCACGTTGGGGTTTTTGGGGAGCGAGCTGACGTGGCAGGTGGTGGGGGTAGGGGTGATTGTGGCGGGGGTTGAAGTGGTTTTGGTGGGGCGCAGGTGGAAGGCGACGTGGTGGATGACGCGCGACGAGGTAGGTCGAGAGCGACGGGAGACGGAGCGAAAGCGTTGGTAGC
>CAITRH010000732.1 GCA_903894755.1 uncultured delta proteobacterium | reverse complement strand
GTACGTGATGGTCAGTCCCACGTTGTCGTCGACCATGTACTTCGCGCGGAAGTCGTACAGGCGCTGGCCAATGTCCTCCAGTGCAGGAATGCTGGTGCGTGGGTCGGGCTTGGGGAAGGGGAAGGTCTCGAAGCAGTCGGAGGCGGCGTAGCGCAATCGATCTTCCAGCGAAGATGATACGCGTCTAACCCACAATTCGTGCGCTCGCGATTGAAGCACTGAGAATCCAGTATGTGAGTCGAATAAAAACACATACAGCGAACTAGCGAACACCCGGTCTGACGGTAGTGCCGAGAAGCATAGGTGCTTCGTCACTATTGCAGTAACAAGACAACGGTCCATCTTGGACAAAGCCTGAAAAAGAGCAGGTTGGCGCTCACCAAACTGCCACCAATACTGTCTTCGCCGCCTTCCATAGTTGTTGTCTCGGGCTGTCATGCGGTGTGGGAGGACCCGCTGGCGCACGATCTCAAGGAGCTCAACCCAGCGCTCCGCCTCCGCAAGAGGGCGGTCTCCGAAGTCGATCGTGAATCTGTGGCAATTCTGCCGGGGGCTCGTATTCACTTCCTCCCCGCCTACGTACCGCGCGAGACAAAGAGCGTTCCGTTCGTCATTTTCCATGAGTCGCCGGTATTCGCGTTCTTCGAGCAGAAACCCAGCGCCCCCCGTGTCGACGCCCTTGAAAGTAAGCAGAGCGTTCGCTTGCAGCGACTGGAGGGCTTGGCGTTCGGGCTCGGCGCGGAGGTAGGAATTGATTACCTCGACGCTTCGACCATTCAGTACGAAGCCGGTCGTCCCAACAGGCGACCCCTTGCAGAGGTGTGTTGAGGCGACTACGACAGCGGCATTGCCAGGCCAGACAAGGTCAGTCGTAGCTTCATAGAGTGAATATCCGTGAGCTAATAGGATTGCCAGGCCACCCTCGCGGGTGTCGCCCTGACCGATTGTGTTCGTTGAGACCATAGCCCCATTGTACCCGAGTAATCGATCCGCACGACGAAAGAATTGAGCGCAAAGGTCAGCTTTCCCGAACGTGCCCTCATGTAACTCAAATAACCAATCGCGATAAGTGTCGCCGAAAGTCGCAGAAATGAACTTTTGACCAAGGAACGGAGGGTTGCCAAAGACGGCATCCATGTACGCCGCCCGATTGACTCGCCCATCGTCCAGCGGGTCCGGCCGCTCCGCATAGAAGACCTCAGGGAACTCCACCATCCAGTGGAACAATGGAAGACGCGCCCGCATCTCCTGTTGCATCGCAAGCAGTTCCTCCGTTGGGGCGGCATCGGAGAGAAGCCACGCGCGGACCAGATTCTCCCGCTTGGTAAGCTCCGCTTCGCGGTCTTTATCCTTCTCGTGGGCGAAGAAAGCGCCCACCACGAGATCCCCAATGAGGCGGACGCGGTCGAGCGCATCTTGCGCATCCCAGAAGAGGCGCGCTTTCTCCTTGTCCTCGACGGGGGAGTCCCCGAGATCGCCGATCTTCTGGCGAAGCTCGATGGCCTCCTCCAGGGCCATCGCAATCTCACGGCCAAACAGATCGAGCTGCTTCGGTGCTCCCTTACTGTCCCCGGGTTTCTTCCAGTGGAAGGCGCGAATCTGATCGAAGTCGAGCCCCACGAGCGAATCGCCGTGGCGAAGCGCGTGGTCGAGAAACGTGAAAGGGAGATCCTTCGCAAGGGTCACAAGCCAAAGGGACAGCTTGGCGAGCTCGACGGCCGCGTCGTTCTTGTCCACGCCGTAGAGGCAACGCTGGGCGACGAGACGCCGCGCGTGAAGTAGCGGATCGGCCATCGCGTCGGTCTTGTTCTCGCGCGTCCAGGCTGCAAGGACGTGGTCCGCAAGGAAACGGCACGCTTCCACGAGAAACGCGCCGGAACCCATCGCCGGGTCGCACACCTTGAGGCTCAAGATGCGCCGCTCGCTTCCTGGTTGGAGTACGAGCTGCCCCGGGCGCGCCTTGGACAGCGATGGATCGGCCTTTTTCCCTCCCGCGGCGAACTTGGACAGGGCCTCCAGGGCTTTGGTCCTGTCTGTTTGGGCAGCCTCGAGCTCGACGTTCAGCTTTTCGGCCTGCGCGGCACTGAGCCCGAGGGTCTCCTTGAGCCACTTGCCTCGCCGCGGCGCGGGAACTTTGAGGACTTCCTCGGCGGTAACCCAGATGCGATCGGGTTTCACGCACACGGCTTCCGCGGGGACTTGCAGCACGTGGTAGCCCATGAGCGCTTCGTAGACGCACCCGATCTGTTCGACGTCGAGCACCCGGTACGACAGGCGCTGTCCTTCGAAGACGAGAAGCCGTTCGAGGACTCGAAACACCGTCTCATCGTCGACGGTGGGCACGTGGACTGCGGCCCGGTCGTCAGAAAGGGCAATCGGCGCGCTCCCTGCAGGGCCCCATCCCTCGAGGAACGGGTACTCGTGGGCGCCGCGTGCTATACGATGCGTGCCCCATGACATCGGATGAACTCATCGAACAGCTACGAACCCCCACGGTAGTCCGAGAACTCAAGCAGGTTCTCGGCCTGCCGGATATCGTGCAGGCGCTCCGGGAGTTCGAAGACTCGGTCAATCGCATGGACCGACGCATCGACAAGCTCACCGACGCCGTCTACCAGCTCACCCAGGCGCAGACCCGTACGGACCAAGCCATGACGGTGCTCGGTCAGCGCATGACAGTGCTCGGCCAGCGCATGGACCAGCTCGTCGAGGCCCAAGCCCGAACGGACCAGACCGTGGAGCGACTTGGCCAGAGGGTCGACCAGCTCGGTCAGAGGGTCGACCAGCTCGTCGAGGCCCAGGCGCGCACCGAACGAACCGTGGACAGGCTCGGCCAGACCCTCGAGCACTTCATGGCTGCGACGGAACGCAACTTCACCGAAGTACGCCAAGACATGACCGCGATCCGCAAAGAAGTCGGGGCCTTGTCCCTCAGCGTCGGCCTCGACGTCGAGGAAATGCTCGCCGCAGACCTTCCGGACTGGCTCGAGCGGCACCACCAACTTCGCGCTACCCTGGAAATGACGGTGTTTCTTCGGGAGCTCGGAGACGAAGAACTGGACGCCTTCGGGCAAGCTTCCGGACCGCAGGGGAACGTTTGGATCCTCGCCGAAGCCAAGAACCGGATCCGTGCTCGGGAGGTCGAAGCGTTCTGGAGCAAGGCCGAACGGGTGCGGGCCATTGGTAAACAGCCGCTGTTCCCAGTGCTCATTGGACGCGCCATCTATCCCGACGCCAAGGAAAAGGCCCAGGAACTGGGGTTGACCGTGGTCACCTCCAGCGCCTTGCGCAGGTAAGGACTGCCAAGGACCCACAATTCGTTGCGTTCCCATCATGCTCCGTCGATGTCGCTCATCCGCGTGTCTCCGGCCAAAGGAACACGAGCCCGACTGGCTCGAGGCGACGAAGAGCCACCTTATAAAGCGCATGGATCTGCGCGGGCTCGCGATGGAGCTCGATCTCAATCGCGTCAAGGCGGTCGTGCATGAAGGCTTGTTCCTTCCTGAACTGGTCTTGTTCACGTTTATCGAGTCCGAGGTCGTCGAAGGTGAGCTGGGAGCGGCGCTGGATCTCCGCAACGATGGCGCTTCGTTGCAGTGTGACGATCTCGCGCAGCGAATCGGCATCTTCGACCCCGCGTAGGGTGAGTTTCCGTTCGGCGTCGTGGGCGGCCGAATCGGCTTCGTCGCAGATGTGTTTCCACAATTGAGCAAATGCGGTGGGTGCAGCATCGGCGAGCTTCGCTTGGACCGTCGGGGAGACTGCTTCGAGCGACGGCGCCTCGGCGAGCACTTGTTCGAGGAGGTCGATGGCTTTCTTGTCGGCCTCCTCGGCAAAAGGTTTGAGTTCCAGTCCCTTCGAGTCAATGAAACGAGCGGCGACGGAGATGAGCTGATCGTGAAGGCGTGTGGCTCCTGGGCCGAACAGGGAAAGACGCCCAAAAGCAATGATGCGCGTGAGGGAGTCGTGCCGGGTCCGCACCACTGTGACGCGACTGAGGTCGTGAGCGCTGTAACCCTGGGACAGGAAACGCCCGAGCACGCGCTGAACAACCGGGTGCTGGAGGTGTAGATGCGCGAGCTCACTGTTCATCTTTGGGGGCGGGCGGAACACGAGCGGCAGCGGTGCCTTCTTGCGGAACTCCCAGAAGGGCTCGTTTCTGCCGCGAGCAGGGCGGAGGCAATCCAGTGTGTTCTGCCAGGCTTCGGGAAGCGGTGGCATCGTCCACGTCTCGATGCCATCGGAGCTTTGAGCACGCCGGAGTCGTTCGGCTCCCGCAAGCTCGAGTCCCACATCGAGCGCGTCCCGCAGCAGGGCCGGGTCGAATTCCATAATTTTTCGCGAGCGGTTCAGAATCTGCCCGGCCTCTTCGATGTCTGCTTTCGTCCGCTCAAGGTCGCGATGTTCGAGCTCTTCCCTGGCGACCTTCTTGAGCGCCCCAGCTTCCTCTGCGGCCTCGAGGCGTGCGCTCGTCTTCGCGTCGATCCCGGCGCTCATGACGTCGTGGAAGCGGTCGAGGAGGACCGAGCTGATCGAGCCGAGCTCGCGCTGGATGGTGTCCACTTTCTCTACCAGCATCTTCAGGACGATGTCCTCGGCGCGGTCCGGATAGTGGAAGTAGTGGCAGCGAACTTCGGGCGCGGGCTGGAGGGTGCGATCGATGCGTCCGTTTCGTTGTTCGATGCGAGCTGGGTTCCAGGGGACATCGAAGTGAAAGAGGTCGGCACAGTGCCCCTGGAGGTTTACGCCTTCGCGTGCGGCATCAGTGGCGATGAGGATTCGAACGGGATGCGTATCGGGTGGTGAGTTGAAGGCCCGCTGGACTTCTTCGCGCTGCTCGTCGGACATCCCGCCGTGAAACTCCATGATTCGGGCGTTTCCCTCGTCGGTTCCTTCAACGGCGGCACCGAGCAAGGTTCGGAGGTAGCGCTTGGTGTCGCCGTATTCAGTAAATATGAGCACGCGACGGTCGGACCACTTGCGAGCCGCCTTGGGGACCTTCGCATTTGCGCCCCCGATGTCCACTGCGAGGCATTGATGTTCGCGGATCCATCCAACGAGCGCCCGCGCCTTCGCGTCGGCGGCGCCTCGCTCTTGCTTCGTGAGGCGCATCATCCCTTCGAGAAGCGCTTTGGCCTGGGCGTTCGGGGTGACGAAGCGTGATTCTGCTTCCACGTTCGCTTCGTCGGCTTCGTCGAGGACTTCGTCGTCGGTGCCGTACTCGTCGTCATCGCCGAGGGCGAGCCGAATCGTCGTTTTGGCGCGGCCTTCTGTCACCGCGCGGTGGTGGGCTTGAAGCGTGCGGAAGAAGGCTTCCACGCCCGACAGCAGGCGCTTTTGCAAGTTGATGAAGACAAGCGAACCCTGTCCTCGTACTGGCTTCACGAGCGCGGTATATTCGGCGAGTTGTTCAGCGAGAACGAGCTCGGGAGAATCCGGCGTTCCTACGGAATGGTGGACCAGCGTCCGCTTGGGGAACTGCTCGACTCCGAGCTTCCGGAGGTCTTCCTTGAGTCGACGCACCATGATGGCGTCAAGACCCTCGCGGCCTCGCACGGGAACGCCGCGGGTGAATCGCTGGGGATCGAGGATTTCGAGGAGCGCTGAGAAGCTGTTCGAGTGGCCGTTGTGCGGTGTGGCGCTCAGAAAGAGGCGGTTTTCGAAGCGTGGCGCGATGTCACGCACGACGTCGGTGATCTTGGAGTCGATGGCGTAGCGGCTCGCGCCAGCGGGGGCCGCGACGTGAGCCTCGTCGAGGATGAGGAGGCTCTTCGTCGCACGCTCGCCAATGTGTTGAAGCAGGGGATCGCGGTATTCGGGGCGGCGAAGGATGGGGTGCGACACGATGAAGCGTGTGTGGGTGCTCCACGGATTGACGCCGAAGCCGCGTTCTTGGCGGCGGCGTCCGATGAAGGATCGGTTCATGACCTCGAAGTGAAGACCGAACTTCTTCTGCATTTCGTCGCGCCATTGGAGGCAAACGGACGCGGGGCAGACGATGAGCATGAACTCGACGCGTTGCCGAAGAAGGAGCTCTTGCGCGATGAGTCCCGCCTCGATGGTTTTGCCGAGCCCGACGTCGTCGGCGATGAAGATGTTCACGCGCGGGAGCAAGAGTGCCTTTCGAAGCGGCGTGAGCTGGTGGTTCATCAGCTTGATGCCCGCGCGGAACGGAGCCTGAAACAGCTCAGCATCCGTGGCGGTCACGCTGTTCCACTTGAGCGCGTGGAGGTAGGCGGCGAAGTGGCGCGGCGGATCGAGCCGGGTCACGTCGCCGAGGCCATGCGTCTCGGGTTGCAGGACCTTTGCCCCGAGTTCGAGCTCCCAAAGCACGACGAGACTGCGACCTTGGTTGTCGTCGTCGAGGCAGACGAGCGAAACGAGTGTAGAATCTCCCTCGGAGGGCGGGGCGGTGACCGCCTCGATCAACCATTGCCGATGGCGCACGCGAACGATGTCCCCCAAGCGTGGCGCGTAACGTGGGAGGGCGTTGGGGACGAAGAGAGGCTGCGGTGGAACGCTGTCGCCGCCGCCGTGGGCTTGGAGGAGGCGTACTGCGAGAGCTGGGCGAGCCCGTCCCGAGTCGTCGAGTCGGTGGGAGCGACACGCGGCTCTCAGCTCTTCGCGCCCGAGGGCACCGAGGAGATCGTTGAACCGAACCGCTCCCGCTTTTGAAAGGATTTCGGCTTGGGTTTCCTTGGTCGAATTCAGCGGAAGGGTCACCGCAAACGTGCGTGCAAGTTCGAGAACGCGAGCCTTTGAGAGGGAGTCGAGGACGGACCGGGTAGAAGGCACTGGCACGGCGCGGGAGCTTACACGGGCCTGGCGGTGACCGCGCAGTATCCTGGGCAAGCAACCGACGGCACTCCGCTCCGAGCGGGGTCGCTACGGCGATCCGCGGATCATTGCCTCGCGATGAATCGTGGGTATGCTGTACCTTCATCACCGTGGAAATCATCCCGTGCACTTTGATTTCTGGTGCCGATGTCAAATCCAGCGTTCTGAATTCTGAATGACCTTCGGTCTATGCATATTCAGTTGCTCAATGTCCGAGGTTTTCCCGTGGAAGAGCACGAGAGCGTAGCGGAGCATTGATATTTTTGCTCTTGACACGGATCAAATGTTGATCTTTGGGCATCCGAACGAGGGAAGACCCTGAAGTGCTCATGCTCGAACAACGGTTTCACCGGGCCATCGAGATCGGCGGTCGGGGATCCACCGTTCGAATGGCCCCGCCTGCGGTCAAAGTTGTCGACGACGCCCTACAGCTCCCCGAAAGTCCATCGATGCGGAGCGCCCGAGCCGGATAGATTCCACGGCAGAGTCAAGTTTCTACGTCACTTCCCCCCTCTGCCGCGAAGCGCAAGCGAGCGGTCAGGGGCTATTCGGGTCCACCTTGCTGCGAAGCGCCCGCATTCGTGGTGGTGCGATCGTCCGTTGAACTCGGTTCTTTTGCCTGGTCCATGCTGGCGACGTGCATATCAGAAGAGGGGGGTGATGATCAACGGGGTTTCGGCACGTCCGGGACGACCTTGACCTGCCCCGCGAAACCGTCTAAAAGACTTTCTTTGGAAGCCGCAGACGATGCGAGAAGTTGAATTCCATGCCCTGCTGCTCCAGTGCCTCCATACCGACCCGGCCTTGCCCGAACCGGCAACGCTGGCGAGGCTCGGTCCCGACGACTGGGTCGAGTTTCTGGACCTAGCCATTCGTCATCGAGTGACTGGCGCGGTTTCTCCGCGGCTGCGCACGCAGCAACGCCGCGAGCTGGTACCAGAAGCCTGTCGGAAGGCCATAGAGATCGTCGGTCGGGGATCCACAGTTCGAATGGCCCTCGCCTGCGGTCAAATTGAGACTGCCGCGAAGGCGTGGCTTGACGTCGCCAACTCCTGTCGGCGAAGATGCCCGGCGCAAGCCACGAAAGGCCCCAGGAATTTCCAGAAAACAGAATTCGAAGTCATGCGTTTGGGCAGAGGATGTCAACGAACCATCGTCCGAGCGTGGAGCTAAGTCGGTCTACTGCCGCTTCAACTGCTGCCATGGACTCTTTGGCCACGGTCACACCGGTTT
>CAITRH010000731.1 GCA_903894755.1 uncultured delta proteobacterium | reverse complement strand
GTGTGTGCGGGCGGGTCCGCAGGGCGGGCGGTTGGTTCCGCGGTGCGGGCGGTTGGTTCCGCGAGGCGGGCGGGCGGGGCCGCGGGTGTGTGCGGGCGGGTCCGCAGGGCGGGCGGTTGGTTCCGCGGTGCGGGCGGTTGGTTCCGCGAGGCGGGCGGTTGGTTCCGCGGTGCGGGACCGGACCACCGGAGTGTCCAAGGACTTCCGCCGCAGGCTACTAGGCGTGGCCATTGAACCCACCGCGTCATGGGTCCACATAGGAGCGGTCATGTCCCGAACTTTCCCCCTCGCCACGCTCGGAGCGCTTGTCCTCATCGTAAGCTGCTTTCCCGGCAAGGCCCCCAACGTCACACCAACCAACACCCTCGAACTCGGTCGCGAAGGAGACGGAACCTCGTTGTCCCGTCCCTTTGGCGTCGTGTTCGCCTCACCCAAGGGGGCCACGCGAGACCCAAGCGCGGTCACCGTGGTCTTCAGCCGCCCGCTTCGTCCCCTCGAAACCGCTGGCAACGAACCCCCTGTCCCCGCCCGCATCGCCATCAAAGGAACCAACCTCGCTCCCAACGGCGACTGGCGCTGGCTCGGTACCCACGCGTTCGTCTTCTCAGGTGACCTGCCGCGCGCCACCGAGTTCGACGTCACGGTCCCCGCCGCCACCAAAGCCCTCGACGGAACCCCCCTCGGAAGCGATTACACCTTCGCCTTCCGCACGGCGCTCCCCGAGATCGTCCGCGTCGAACCGGGCGACGGCTACGAGCACCTCACCCCCACCCAGCGCTTCGACGTGCGCCTCGACCAGCCCGTCGACCTCCGCGAAATCGAACGCGCCGCAAAGCTCGTCGTCGGTGAGCGCTCCATCCCGGTCCGCGCCTCCTGGCCGAAGAGCGACCAAACGCACGCCTTCGTCGAGCTCACCCCCACCCAACGTCTCCCGCTCGCCTCCAAGGTCGACCTCGTGTTCGACGCCTCACTGCGCGGCACCGAAGGATCCCTGCCTATGGGGACCCGCAAGACTGTCACCATGCACACCTACGGGCCACTGGTCGTGAGCAAGGTCGATTGCCTGCGGGACAACGCCCAATCCAAGTGCTATCCGGGCGCTTCGGTCCGCGTCGAGCTCTCCAACGCAGCGGTCTTCAAGGACGTGCGTCGTTCTATCCGCGTCGAGCCCGCGGTCCCCATCGAGTGGGGCACCCTCATCACCGACGACGAAAAGGTCTCCTCTTTTGCTCTCCCTGCGCGGCTGCGTCCCTCGCGAAGCTACCGCATCATTGTCTCGCCGGGACTTCGCGACGAATACGGCCAGACCCTCACGGACAGCGGGAACTTCACAGTCGAAACCGACGACTTCGCCCCCGCCGCCGAGATCGGCCTCGAGGGCCAAGTGTTCGAACCGTCGTTCAAGCCGCGCACAGTCCCGGTCACTTCGGTGAATGTCCCCCAGCTCGAGGTCGTGTCCGCAGCGCTCACCGAGGACTCGCTGGTCGGCTGGCTCTTTGGTGCCGCAGAACATGAAAACCCAAGCCAGCGGTTCGACCGCGCCACGCGCACTCCTGGAGCCAACGTCGACCGAAGCACTCCAGGCACACGACGCAATGTAGACTCCGTCCAGCAGCTCCCCTTCGACAGCTTGCTTGGAACCTCCGGTCGCGGCGCCGTGCTTCTTGGACTCAGGTACACCAGCAAACGGGGACGTCCTGTATCCAATGTCCACACGGCATCGGTCACGGACCTCGGGGTCACGGCCCACATGAGCCGCTTTGGAAGCGTCGTGTGGGTCAGTCGCTTGTCCAACGCCAAGCCTGTGCCGGGTGCAACTGTGACGCTGCGCACCAAAGCAGGCGAGCGTTTCCGCGGCACCTCCGACGCACAAGGACTGGTGACCATCCCATCGGAGAGCTACTCCCCCATCACTGCCAACGGCTCGGTAGACGAGGAAGCGGTGCTCGTGGTGCGTGACGGGACCGATTGGGCGTTCCGAAAGGTGTCGGAGAACCTGGATCCATGGCGTTACGACGCCCCGTCCGACATTGCGGCGCGTCTTCCAACCCTTGGAATGGTGTTCACAGACCGTGGCATCTACCGAGCGGGTGAGAGTCTCAAAGTGCGAGGGTTGTTCCGCAGAGTCACCCCCAAAGGGACAGAGACGCCCAAGGGACGCGATGTGCGTCTCGACGTGTTCGACGCTGCTGGCGACAAGTTCGCATCGTTGACCGCGAAGGTCGATGCTTTTGGGGAGGTTGGTTTCGATGTGGCCATTCCAGCCACGGTCCGTCTTGGCACGGGCGAGCTGCGAGCAGAGATCATCGAGCCCAAGACTGAAGACCGCTCCGAGCGCACGGCCACTGGGACGTTCCAACTAGCGGCCTACAAGGCTGCGGAATTCAAGGTGACCGTCGATCCTTCCAAGACCAGTTACATCCGCGGCGACAGGGCCGACTGCACGGTCCATGGCGACTACCTGTTTGGCGCTCCCATGGGAGGCGGACCGGTGCGGTTGACCGCAACACGCGGGATGGGTTCCTTTGTTCCTCCTGGGAGCGACGACCTTGTGGTCGACGACAGCGCGTTTGCCTCGGGACTTCCTGACGCCAACATGCGCGCTGGGGTATTCGCGACCAAGGCGGGCGCACTCGATTCCAAGGGGTCCTACACCAGCACAGTGGCGCTGGTGTTTCCCGAGCAGCGAGGAGCCGAGATGCTCACCCTCGAAGCCGAGGTCACGGACATCTCGAGGCAAAGCATCGCGGGACGTACCAGTGTGGTGGTTCATCCTGGCGAGTTCTATGTGGGGTTGAAACCACCGAAGGAGTGGTTTCTTTCTGCGGGAAGCACGTTGAATCCCGAGGTTGTAGCGCTGGAGCCCTCAGGACGGCGTCGCGCAGGGGTTCGTGTGCAGGTCGACCTGGTCAAGCGCACCTGGCATTCGGTGATGGTGGCAACCGGAGGATCCGCAGGACATTACGAGTCCCGTGCAGTCGACGTGGTTGCACACTCCTGCGATGTGACGACGGCAGCGGCGCCGGTATCGTGTACGTTGGCACTCGACGATGTGGGGTATTTCTTTGCGCGAGCCACGGCCAAAGATGGACGAGGCAATGCACTTGCGGCGAGCACGTCGGTGTACGTGATAGGGGACAACGCAGCACCAGGCTGGCGGATCTCGGATTCGACGCAACTGGAGCTCGTAGCAGACAAGAAGTCCTATGAGGTAGGCGACACGGCACGAATCCTGATCAAGAGTCCATACCGCGAGGCCGAAGCGCTGGTGACTGTAGAGCGCGCCGGTGTATACCGTTCGGAGCGTCGGACCCTGGTGGGAGCAACGCCAACGATCACGGTCCCCATCACCGAGGAGTTGCGTCCCAATGCCTTTGTATCAGTGCATCTAGTTCGAGGAAGGTCCAAGGCGACTCCAGTGGCAGGTCCCGACGTTGGGGCGCCGGCGTTTCGGCTTGGCTATGCGGACCTTCGGGTCAATCCCGAGGCACGGCGACTGAAGGTGGGGGTTGCATCCGCGAGGAAGGAGTACCGTCCAGGCGACGAGGTCCAAGCGGACGTCGTTGTGACAGATCGGGCGGGCAAGCCTGCACGGAGCGAGGTGACCTTTTACGCAGTGGACGAGGGGGTACTGATGCTGACGGGGTACAAGACGCCCGATCCCTTGCCAGTGTTTTCCGCGCCTCGTCCCCTGGCCGTGTTTGGCATCGACAGCCGTTCGGACCTAGGACACATTGCGCTAGCCAAGCTTGGGGAAACTGGACTGGACAAGGGGGGCGAAGGAGGCGATGGAGGCGGGATGTCGAGGCGAGCGGATTTCAAGTCCACGGCCTACTTCGAGCCGGCGCTAGTGACCAACGACAGTGGCAAAGTGCATGTACGGTTCAAGCTTCCCGACAACCTGACCACGTACCGACTGATGGCGGTAGCAGCCGCGGAAGACGACAGGTTTGGTTTTGGGGAAGCGCAGATTGTGACAAGCCGTCCTCTCATGGCTCGTCCAGCGCTCCCGCGGTTCTTGCGAGCGGGCGATACCATTGAAGCAGGGGTGGTGGTGACGTCGAAGGGGATGGCAGCGCAGAAGGTCGAACTGTCGTTGACTGCGCAAGGGGCGACGGTGACTGGGGATACCAAGCGCACGGTGAGCTTGCCTGCAAGCGGCTCGATGGAGGTGCGCTGGCCGATAGCGGTGACGCAAGCCGGGACCGCGAAACTTGTATTTCGAGCAAGCGGGTCTGGCGAGACCGATGAAGTAGAGGTCTCAAGGACTGTGCAGACGCCACTTGCACTAGAGAGTGTGGCGTTGTACGGCGAAACGAGAGAAGCTGCCGGGGAACGTCTTGGCGACCTTGGAGCGATGCGCACGGATGTAGGAGGACTGGACCTACGGGTAGCTTCCACGGCGCTTGTCGGGCTGTCGGGGGGGGTAGAACAGCTGATCGAGTATCCTTACGGCTGCACGGAGCAGCTGACGAGCCGACTGGTGCCACTGTTACCGCTTCGGAGCTTGGCGACGGACTTTGGCCTCAAGCTTCCGCAACAGATCGACAAGGTGGTGGATGACACCTTGGCCAAGATCTTGTTGAACCAGAACGGCGACGGGAGTTTTGGCTACTGGCGCGACTCCCCTGAGGGGGATCCGTGGGTGACGGCGTATGCGTTATGGGGCTTGGAGATAGGCAAGGCCGCTGGGAGGTATGTACCTGCGGAAGCAATCGAGCGTGCGACGCGGTATGTGAGGAAGCGTCTCGAGGACGACAAGCCGCGCGACTTAGGACTGGTGGAGCGAGCGTTCATTGTGGACGTGCTAGCGTCGGTGGGCAAAGCGGACCCGGGGTATGCGTCGACGTTGTTCGAGCAGCGGGCCAACATGCCACTATTTGCAAGGGCGCTATTGGCACATGCGATGGGGCTGATGAAGATGCCATCGGCCAAGGAGCTCCTGCCCGATCTGGAGCAACACCTGCGGGTGACTCCGGTGGGGGCGACAGTTGTAGACAACGTAGGCGATCGTTATGCACGTTTACTGGACTCGGAGGGGCGAACGACGGCGATGGTCCTGCGAGCGCTGACGCAAGTGGCTCCCAATCATGCATTGGTATCAAGGCTAGCGCGAGGGCTATTGGGGATGCGTCAGGGGGGACGTTGGCGGTCGACTCAAGAGACGGCGTGGGCACTACTAGCACTGGACGACTACCGCAAGACCCGGGAGGCAGCGTCCCCGGACTTCGACGCGGTGGTGTACTTGGCGAAAGACGAGCTTTTCAAGGCGTCGTTTCACGAGAGGACAGCCCTCGAGGCAAGCACGTCATTGGCAGCGTCGAAGGTCTTTGGTCAAGGGGGTGGGGTCTTGGCGTTTCAAGTACAGGGCAAAGGGACACTGTTTTACGAGGCACGTCTGCGGTATGCGAGGAGGGAGCTTCCCAAGGACCCACTGGATCGAGGGTTTTACATACGCAAGATGGTACGGAGGGTAACGCCAGACAAGCTGAGGGAGGCACTCAAGACGCTTCCAGCGCAGTCGGCGACGTCGGTAGCGGGAGGGGACTTGGTGTTAGTGGACCTGCTGGTAGTGACGCCGGATCCAAGGGAGCAGGTGGTGGTAGAGGATCCGCTTCCCGCGGGACTGGAGGCGATCGATGCGAGGCTGCAGACGTCGTCGAGGTCGTTGGGGGTTGGAGAAGCTGGGGGCGAGGGGGATTCCGCGGACACGGAGGCGAGCGACGACAATGCGCGGTCCGGGGGGCAGGCGTACAACTTTGCGTGGTACCACCGTGAGATACGGGATGACCGGGTGCTGACATTTGTGGAGCACATGGCGGCAGGGATGTACCATTACCGCTACTTGGCGCGGGCGACGACGTTTGGGCGCTATGTAGTGCCACCGACGCGGGTGGAGGCGATGTACCAACCCGAGGTGTTTGGTAGGACTGGCGCGAGTGTATTTGAGGTGAAGGAATAGGGGGTAGTCTCGAGAGGCTTAGGGGACTCCCTAAGAAATACTTACTCCGGCACCGCGACCGTAAGGGAGCGGTAAAGATCACAAAGCCGGCCTCACCGCACCGCTCCCTCACGGTCGCGGTACCAAGGCCATGGGCTTGGGGCAGATATTTCCAAGGGAGTCCCTAAACCAAACCTACCTTGAGAACCGCAGGTTTCCCTCGTCAACACGGCACCGCGTTCTACCGCGACCCAGGGTTACCTACCCTGGGCTGATTTGATTCGCCCCTTCGG
>CAITRH010000730.1 GCA_903894755.1 uncultured delta proteobacterium | reverse complement strand
GCCAGGCCCCAGGGACCTACGAGCTGAAAAAAAGCGCCCCCAACCACGACTTCTTCGCCATCGAAGACGAGGCGGAGCTCTACGCGCGTCTTCCCCTCGGTGTTGGCGCCCAAGTCGGCGGTGCGACCGTAGGAGGCGTAAAGCGCGAGCAGGAAGTGCGACATCGAGGCACGGGGGGACGTGTCCAAGTGCAAGAGCGGCACGGGGAGCGCGAACGACTGCGGTGCGTTGCTGCAACTGGGGCTGGCGCCGCTGTACGCAAGCGGCGACAAGGCGACAACGGCGGGCTTCGGCGAGGGGCTCGGGGCCATTACGGTGGTCCCCAGTGTGAGCGAGTTCCAAGGGATCGTTGCGACTGGAGGGCTTGCGGACGCCGACCCGGGCCTCCTCGAGACGCTCCAGACCGCCAAGCGGACGGACAAGGACGCGCAGCAGAGCCCCACCCAGAGGGCCAACGCGTGGGACCGCCTGGCCCGCTACCAGGGGAAAAACCCGTACCGCGAGATGGCCGAGCAGCGGCGTGATCGCTGGCGCGCGGTGGCCGAGGCGCAGGCAAAGCGGGAGGCGGAGCTCCAGCGCGCGTGGGAGCAGTACCAGAAAGACAACGCGAAGCTGCAGGGACTTCTGGCGCTTGATGACGATGTGGTGAGCCCCGCGCAGAAGGAAGCGTACAAACGGGAGCTCGCACAGGTGTATGCGCCGTGGAGAGCGGCGATTGCCGCCCGAGAAGCAGCGGCGCGGGAAGCAGCGGCGCGGGAAGCTGCATTGGCTCAGGCTGGTTTCCGTGCTGCCGGCCTGGTATGGCAGAAGCAGCCGGCCCCCGACGAGATGAACTGGGAGTCTGCCAAGTCCTATTGCCAGGGGTTGACACTTGCTGGCAGCGATTGGAGACTGCCGACGAATGACGAACTCTTGGCACTGCACAAAGCCAAGTTGTCGGGTACAGTGGCGTTTCCAGGAATGGATACCGGCTGGTACTGGTCGTCTTCGTCCTTGCCCGGTCCGCCCGGCGGCGGGTGGCCCGTTGGCTTCGACGAATTCGTCCACGCCGTCGGCGTAAACAGCACAGCCCGCGTTCGTTGTGTTCGTTGAGGACGGGGTCTTTTTGACTGTTCGACTTACATAGGTTGTATATAGTGGATGGGCAGCGATGGGTCAAGGGGATTCTGTTGCAAACGGTGCTATCTGTACTGCATGCAGGCAGTCCTGTTGGAGCCGCACCGCAAGGCTGCGGCTGGCGGGCGCCAGCGCCGCGGTGAAGAACGCTTCGTGGATCGAGCGCGCATCGGTCGGTGCGATCCCACAGTCCATCGCCCCACGATGAAACCATGCGGACCATCGTGGATCTTCCGGCTGAACAGCTCGCGGCTCTCGACGTCTGGCGCGAAGTGCACGGGGTGAGCCGCGCCGAGGCGGTGCGTCAGGCCATTGCGCACCTTCTCAGCGCCGAGACGACGGCCGGTTCGGCGATTGAGGCCACCCGTGGCCTTTGGGCGGCCGCGAACCCCTAGTTGCCATGTTCACGGAGCAGCCCATGGTCCTCGCGCTGTTGGCGATGGTCAAAAACTCTCGTCGCAGTCACGAAGCGGGTGTCTGGGCTCTTGGACGACGCACTGGCGGCGAAGAAAGACCTAGACAAGATTTTCGCGTTGAATAGCGCGGAGGCGGCAGCGAGCCTGGGGCTGGGCCGGGGGTGGGCCGGGGACGGGCCCCAGCTAGGGCGGGATCGTGGCTCCTCGATGCCTAGCAGGTCATATTGCACTCGTGGCATGCGAAGTCGAATATACCCGTGAGTTCGAGCTATGGTGGACCGAGCTATCCGAGCCCGAACAGGTAAGCGTTGCCGCCGTCGTAGAGTTGCTCGCTGCCAAGGGGACGCGGCTTGGTTTCCCTTATTCGTCCAGTGTCGAGATGAGATCGACAAGGAGTCGAGCAGCAGGAGGAAGTGACGATGGCAAAGCAGTTCAAGACGCTCGTTGCGCGGATGGCGCCAGAAGCCCAGAAGCAGGTCAAAGCGCGAGGCGAGGCGATGCTGCTGGAACTCAATCTCCAGGAGCTACGCCAGCGTCTAACCGAGCTTACGCAGGAAGACGTGGTCCATTTGCTCGACGTGACGCAGGAGGTTGTCTCCAAGTTCGACCGTCGGGGCGATATGCTGCTCTCGACCTTGTATGCGTACATCCGCGACCTCGGTGGCGAGCTGGAGATTCGAGCGCGTGTGCCCGGTCACAAGGAGGTTCGCATCACGCAGCTCGAACATCTTGTGCTGCTCGCCGACCTCACCCATGAACCCTCGAAACAGGCAGCGGGATGACTCCCCATTCTCGCGCTGCGCGTGCGCAAGGCCCGCGTTGCCGCCGGGTGTCCGCCGCTGCTTGTAACTCAGGACTCAAGAAGGCCTCTCTCTCGTTACGTTAGCGTGAGCCGACCGTGGAACAGCCGCTCGGGTCCGACGAACCGAACTCCACCCCCGGGCTCAACGCCCGAAGATGCGCAAAAAAGACCCTCTCCAGAGCCTCGCGGTTCTCGTCGCGGACAAGCAACAGCGGCACGAGCCCGTGAATCCGATAGGGGCAAATGGCCAGGTCCGGGGCCACTCCGCGTACGAAGGTCAGACGCGCAAAGAAGCCGAAGCCGGTCCAGGGGTGGTCCCGGTGCATCTGCATCAAGAGGTTTCCCAAACTGTAGAGAATGGGACGCTCGCCATGCCAGGCGATCCCCTGGATGACGTGGGGATGGTGCCCGATGACCGCGTCCGCTCCCGCGTCGATGGCCCCCGAAAGGAACGCGCGGGTTCGAGGGGTCGGCATGTCCTGGTATTCGACCCCGCCGTGGTAACTGACCAGCACGGCATCGACCTGGGTGCGTACAGTTTTGATGGCGTCGGCGAGGCGGGGGAGGTCGGCTTGGGCCACGAAGTTGCGCCCTTCGTGACCTTCCAGCGGGCCTTGGTTCCAGATGTCGGTGACCGCGAAAACGGCGATGCGAACCCCGTGGGCTTCCATGAGCGCGGGACGCCACGCGTCGTCGAGGGTCGGGCCGGTGCCGGTGTGCGCGACGCCGACCCGGTCGAGATGGGCCAGGGTTTCGAGGGCAGCGTTCTTGCCGTAGTCCCAAGCGTGGTTGTTTGCGGTGGAGACGACGGTGATCCCGGCCCGCGCGAGGGCGTCCGCGCCGCTCGGAGGGCCGGTGAAAACCAGCATGTTCGAGGGGGACATGGTCTCCCCTTTTTGGTCGCTGAGCGGCCCCTCCAGGTTCACGAAGCGCACGTCCGCCTGTTCGAGCAGCGGGCTCACGGACGCGAACGGGGCGTGGAAGGGGTCGCGAAGGAGGCGTTTCCCCATGGCGCGACCGAGCTCCACATCGCCCCCCGCAAGAAACACGATCCGAGGAGGCGGTCGGGGCGGCTCGTCAGGCGCCACGGGCGCCGGAGGCGCGGCAGGAGCGACGGGGGCGATAGGGACAGGTGCCGGCGGCGGCCCAGCGGACGCCGATGGAGGGACGGACGGCGCGCAGGCCGCTAGAAGAAGCGGGAGAAGGTAGCGCTCAGAACCCCGAGGCGGCATGTCCGAGCTTGTCGAGAACGAACCGGAGCAACTCAAAGAGAAAGGTTTTCGGACCCGGTTCGGATCTGCGGTTTTCAAAATGGATGCGGTTTAGCGCCCCAGTTCCTTCAAGTAGGCGACCCGTGCGGCCAGCGCCGTGTCCGTGAAGTCCGAGAACACGCCGTCGACACCCAGCCGGTAGAACTGCAGGTATTCGGCCACAGGGTCGCCATGATAGCTTGCTGCCAAACGACGCCGCTCGTTGCGAAAGGTGTAGGCATGCACGAACAACCCCGCCTGGTGTGCGTCGGCCACCAACGTCGTAGGCGACTGGGTGCTGGCGTCGTCCACATCGATCTTGCCATCGCCCGTCACATCCACGAGGTCCCCATGGCCGTCCAGCGTCCCTTTCACCGGAACGATGTAGGGTTTCCACGGCCCAATGCCATCGGCATAGGTCCCGATCTCGGCCAGCCCTGCGGGGGTCACCATCGCACTGAACAGCCGCGTGTCGCCAGCCTTGGCCCAATCGTAAGGACGGTCGTACGGCGCTGCGTAGGTAAGCACTCCTGTCCTGTAATCGCAGCCATCCGCGTCGATGAGTTGCACCATGCGTGTGTTGAGCCCCTTGGCGCGCATCTCCTTGAGGCTCCCCGGTTCGAAGCTTTGTACGAACACTGGGGCCGTTGGGCTGTTCCAGCCTGCGTCGTTGAGAAGGCCGATGAGCCTGTCCTCCAGCGGCAAGCCCAGCTCGCGATGGTAGGTGGGGTTCTTGGTTTCCGGGTAGATGACGACAGGACGACCCAGCTTGTTCGACTGCGCTTTGGCGAGATCGATGATCTCTTGACCCGTGACGACTTTGTACTGGCCGTTGTACTGCGACGGCCGTTCGGCATCGGTAGAGAGAGCCCCCAGCGTCTTGATTTCCGCCAGCGTGAAATCGTGAGCAAACCATCCGGTCTGCTTCTCACCGTCGACGGGCCAGTCCACACGCTTCCGAACGGCGAACTCGCCATGACTGGCGACGTCCGTGCTTATGGCCAGATTCGCATCATGCCGAGCGATCAGCACGCCATCTTTCGTCGAGATGAGATCGAATTCGATGGCGTCGGCCCCCATGTCGATGGCGAGTTGGTAAGCCTCCAGGGTTTCTTCGGGAAGGCGGCCCGAGGCGCCTCGATGCGCCAGCACCATGGGCTGTGTTTTGGCAAGCGTCCCGAAGGACTGGCTGTCTCCGCCACCGCAGGCGGCCAAGACGATAATTGCGACGAGCGGCCTGGGCATCGGGTGGTCCTTCTCAAAAGGCTAGGCGATCCAATGGCGATATGCCGTGAACGGAATGTTGCGGCGTCGACACGATGGGCCCAGCACTGCGAAACATCGGGCAGACGTATCGCTTTTCCGAGGCGAGGGCAAGGCATATCCTCCAAACCCATCTTGAAAACCGCAACTTACACGCGTTGATTGGCAGCCCCGAAGGGGCGAATCAAATCAGCCCAGGGTGGGTAACCCTGGGTCGCGGGTGTCGCGGCTCGGACCCGGTTCGGACCTGTGGTTTTCAAGATGGGCTTGGTTTAGGAGCCGATCGAAAGAACCGACGGCGGGGGCAATGAATTTATTGCTTGACATGTGAGGCAGGGCGCCGACTGAGACGATGCGGACGCGCGCGTGGCGCTGTAATTAGTCGGCCATCGAAGGCTGCCTGGTGTCCTTCGAAGGCTGCCTGGTGTCCTTCGAATGCCGCCTTGTGTCCTTAGGATGCTGCCTGGTGTCCTTCGAATGCCGCCTTGTGTCCTTAGGATGCTGTATGGTGTCCTTAGGATGCTGCCTGGTTTCCTTAGGATGCTGTATGGTTTCCTTCGAATGCCGCCTGTTGTCCTTCGAATGCCGCCATGAGGAACTGCGTTGTCGCCTGTTGTCCTTCGAATGCCGCCATGAGGAACTGCGTTGTCGCCTGTTGTCCTTCGAATGCCGCCATGAGGAACTGTGTTGCCGCATGGTGTCCTTCGAATGCTCTCCGGCTGCTGGAGCTCGACCTCGTCTACGTGCAGGGTTTGGCTGACGCGGATCCCGCGAACGCGGCTTCCTTGATCACCGGCGCGGGTTTCAAGGTTGCCGAAACGCCTGTGCACGAAAAGGATGAGACCGCCTTGTCCCTCCCTCCCGGCACGTCCGGCGTCATCGAGGTCGACGTCAACCTGACGAAGCTCGCGGGCAGGAAGGTTGCGAAGAAGATCCTGGTGCACTCGCAGTACTGCATCACGGGGGGCACGACGTGGGTGAAGGGCACCCCGTCGGCGTACGCGAAGTTTCAGATCTCGGACATCCCGCTGAACAGCTTGGTTCGGGTTCAGGTGGCCGTCGAGGTGGGCAAGGTGATGGGCCCCTGGGTCGATGCCGGAGAGATCTTCGTTCGCTGACGCATCGCTCGGCGGCGGGCGCGTCAAATCCTCCTTGTCCCGCATCTTCGGCGGGCTTGCGGCTGCGAGGCCCAAGGTGTTCGGCGCGATGGACCGGACGCGAAGGAGGCTAGGAGGCTCGCGCGCGGATTTCCAGCGTTAATGTCCATGGGTTACGAGCCCAAGGGAGGAACGGAGCGCGGGAACGAGGGATGGATCGTTTGACCGGCATAAACAACAACGGCCCGCTAAGTCACGGGGGGGCCGACCGCGACACCCGCTACCCAGGGTTACCCACCCTGGGCTGATTTGATTCGCCCCTTCGG
>CAITRH010000729.1 GCA_903894755.1 uncultured delta proteobacterium | reverse complement strand
GAGGGGGCTCGGAACAGTGGTGCACGAGGCTCTCCTCCCCCCTCGCTCGAAGACGATTTTACTTGCCCGCATGGGCAAGGAAGATGTCGAGGGAGAGGGGGGCTGGGGGGGTGAGGTCCGCGGCTCGGAACCTGCGGTTCTCAAGATGGGTTTGGTTTAGGTCCACTAAGTGCGGAATCTTGTGCACTCCTCGCAGTCGAACCTGGATGAAGTCCACAATACAGACGCCAAGTTTCCTAGCTGTGGCAACAATCGATTGGAACGTGTCCCAGGCTGCCAAGGGGTCGCGGAGACCCTGGGCCCAGCCGGTCCTGGGGAGCGGGTGCCATGGGCTCGGCTACCCGGAGCGTCCAAGGACTTCCGCTGCGAGGTACTAGATCGCCAACGCCCGGGAGCCGTGATAACTGGGGCGTCATGCCACGCAGCGCAACGCTGACTCGGACCACCAAGGAAACCTCCGTCGAGGTCCGCATCAACCTCGATGGCGCGGGAACCCACACGGTCACGACACCGTCCCCGTTCCTGACCCACATGGTCGAGCAGCTCGCCCGCCACGGCCTGCTCGACCTCGACGTACACGTCACCGGCGATGTCCACATCGACGCGCACCATACGACCGAAGACCTCGGCTTTGTCCTCGGGCACGCCGTCGCCAAAGCCCTCGGCGACAAAGTCGGCATCGCAAGATATGGCTGGGCAACGCTCCCCATGGATGACGCCCGCGCCACGGTCACCCTCGACTTGTCGGGACGTCCCTACTTCGTCTGGGAGGTCCCTTTGCCCAAAGCCAAGATCGGAGACTGGGACTCGGAGCTCGCCGAAGTGTTTTTCGAGGCCTTCGCCCGCGGCGCCCTCTGCAATCTCCATGTCGTCTTGCACCGAGGTCATAACCTTCATCATTGCGTCGAGCTCTGCTTCAAGACCCTCGCGAAAGCCCTCGCTGCTGCCGTACGTTGCGACCCACGCGCCCAGGGAGTCCCGTCGACCAAGGGCTCCCTCGTCGACTGAACGGCTCCCAACGCCATGGACTCTGTCGACAACACCTTCCCACTGGCCTCGCTGGCCTCGCTGGACTGGACAGACCCGCTCCTTTTTGCGCTGCAAGAGACGTTGCCTGTCCATGCGACCATCACTCCCCACATGCTCCTCGTGCCACCAGACGCGGAGGCCGAACCCAGTACACGCTCTCATCCTCGCGCCTCCTTTGCCCCAGACCCTCGCGCGACAATCCCCACCCTGCCCCTTCTGCACGTCAACTGGCCCGATTCCGTGCCTCCCGAGACGCACTGCGACTACCAGGTGACTGCAACCCTTGGCGAGGGGGGCCTTGGCAAGGTCTTTCTTGCGCGTCAATGCTCGTTGTCCCGGGACGTAGCCCTCAAGGTCCTCAAGGACGTGACCGGCACTGCCGACGAGCAACTGCTCCTGACCGAAGCGCGTCTCATGGGATTTCTCGATCATCCCAACATCGTCCCTGTCCATAGCCTCGGGCGCGACAACGATGGACGCCCGGTCATCGTCATGAAACGCATCGGCGGCGCGCGCTGGAGCGACCTCATTCACGACAGCAAGCACCCAGGATGGAGCTCGATCCAAAGCACCGAAGACGACCTCCTCCACAAGAACCTCGAGATCCTGATGGTGGTCGCTGCCGCAGTGCACTTCGCCCATTCCCGAGAGGTAGTCCATCGCGACCTCAAACCAGAAAACATCTTGATCGGCGACGCTGGCGACATCTACGTTGCAGATTGGGGCATTGCCCTTCACTTGCCATCGGAGCCCCGCACGGCTCGCCGCACCATTGTCGGCACCCCCGCCTACATGGCTCCCGAGATGGTCCTTGGAGCTGCTCGCACGGTCGACGCTCGAACCGACGTTTACCTCCTTGGTGCCATCCTTCACGAGATCCTCACTGGCGACTTCCGGAACTCCGGAGCGACCCTGCAATTGGCACTGCTCGCCGCGCTCAACAAGCAGCCGGCGCTTTATGGTCCTGAGGTGTCGCCTCCCCTGGCAGCCATTGCCCAAAAGGCCACGTCGTTCGCCTCAAAGGATCGCTATCCTTCCGCCCTAGCCTTTCGACAAGCCCTTGCCGAGTACTGGCGTCATCGCGGGTCTCTGGCCCTCTGCAAGGTTGCCGAGAAGCGTCTTGTGGACCTCCGACTCGCAGCGCAAAAGAGCTCCACTGACCGCACGGAACGCGACCTGCGCGACCTTCTGCGCTTGATGGACGAGTGCCGCTTTGGCTTTCGCGAGGCCCTTGGAGACTGGCCCGACAATCCGCAAGCACTTGGCGGCCTGTGCGATTGCTTGGAACTGATGGTGCGCTACGAGATTGACCGGCGCGATCTGCAGTCAGCCTCCGCGCTCCTCGACGAGCTCGATCATCCTCCCGAGGAACTGCTCGCCAAGCTGGAGGAGCTCCGCAGCGCCGTTCAGGCAGACGCGGACCGAGCACGCGCACTGGAAACACTGCAACGGGACTTCGACGCGTCCCTGTCGGCCAAGGAGCGACGACAGCTAACATCTGCAATTTTTGGGACCGTTGCATCCCTTGCAGCTCTCTTCGCAGGCTTAACGTTGGCGGGCCAGATCCGGTCGGATTGGCGTCCCGTACTCGCGGCTCCTGTAGTGCTTCTCCTCGTGGCCATCGCGGCAACGCGTCTGCAGCGCAAAACCATCCGCGTCATGGGGGTGTACCGAAAGGCGTTGTCGTCGCTCATCTTCGTGTTGTGCGCCATCATCTGCCATCGCATCGAGGGGCTTTGGCTAGGAATGAGCCTGCGCGATGTCCTCATCACGGACTCCTACATCATGGCGTCGTTTTTTGGTGTCAGCTCTGTGCTCATTTGGCCAATGATGTGGCGCAACACGATGCTGCACCTCGCATCTGCATGGGTCATCGCATTCGCGCCGCAGCCCATCGCGGTCTTCATAGCAAGTGCCGCGCTGAGCATGCTGATGCTCGTGCTCAACGCTCGCACTTCCGCCCCGCGACCACCCAGTCCACCGAGTGTGCGACGTTGAGCGACAGGGTATTTCCGTCTAGGTAGCTAAACCAACCCCATCTTGAAAACCCCAGGTCCCAACCGAAGACCTCACCCCTCGCTATTTCGCCCTCTCACAGCGCCCCCTCCCCATCGATGGGGAGGGGGACCTTGTGAACGCGTCGGATCGTGCGGGGGTGAGGTCCTCCGGATCGCCGGCGACGAAGTTGCGGTTTTGAAGATGGGTTTGGTTTAGCTACCGTTTGGTTTAGCTACCCAGGGCATCCCGCTCGGCGCTTGGTTCGCGTCACCACGCAAATACGAGGTGCATCGGCTTGCCCCAGTGACGCCAATCGAGAGACGCCGACTGCACACATTCCACAAGGGTCCCAGCCGACCGCGGGTCCTTCTGCCAAAGGTCCAACGCGCCGGACACAGCCAACACATAACCTGGGGCATCGACCCACGAGAAGTCGCGAAGGATATCTTGCAGGGAGTCCCAACCGACCGCCTCAAGTGGGCTCTTCAGAACCGCCCCCACCGCAACGAAAAGCGGGGGCTCAACACTCGAACCATCGAGCTCCGCCACTAAGAATCCAGCGGCACGCGCAGTCGCTACAATGGCTTCCAGCTCGTCGGTTTCGACAAAGTGTACCGGATAATCCGCAAATGACAGCACATCGTTAGCAAACACTCAATACCTCTTGGGATCAATAGGGACAAAGGTTCGATAGTGGTCGTCTGTGTAATACATGTCCCCCTGCTGGCCGGTGATCAGGCGACGCGTTCCACGGTTCGGAGCACTGGGGGTACGGACCGTGTACTCGTGATAGTAGCCTCGAGGTTTCTTGGGGAGCCTCCCTTCTCGGTTTTCGAAGACCACACCGTCCTGGCGATATGGGAACGGTCCGCCCCGTTCGATGAGGTCCAAAGTGCGGTTGACTTCCGGGGCGCGTTCTGGGTCAGGAAGCCGCCGGACACCCACAAGGCCAGCGTCGCGCGCGCTCTCCGAGCTGGCCACTGGAGCCAGCGTGGAGCTAGGCGGCGCGGACGCAGTCCCCACGTCGTGATGCGACCGCGGCTTCTCACACGCAGCAATACAGAGAGACAGCGCTCCAAGAAGCACCAGCAGCTGGAAAACCGATGAGCGCCCGAGGCGCCAGAAAAGCAGGCTTGCGGTTAGCATCCATTCCTCACTAGAGAGGCGCCATGCCTCTCTTGTACGCGCACCGTGGGGCCGCCGTGGAGCTTCCAGAAAACACGATCCCGTCGTTCAAGCGAGCCATCGAGGTCGGGGCTGACGCCCTGGAGACCGATTGCCACCTGACCCAAGACGGCGTTGTGGTGGTGTCTCACGACGAGACCGCAGAACGCATGGCCAACGTGCAGCGTGCCATTCGGGACTCCACGCTTGCCGAGGTGCAGACCTGGGACGTGGGTTGGGGCTTCGTCGACCGCTTCGGGGACCGTCCTTTTGAACGCCGAGGCTTTCGAATTCCGACGTTGACCGAGCTTCTCGAAGCGGTTCCGCGGGTTCGAATCAACGTGGACGCGAAGGTGCGCGGCATGGTGCGACCGCTGCTCGACACGCTTCGACGCGCGAAGGCCGAGCAGCGGGTGCTCATCGCAAGTTTCGACATCGCCACGCTGCGGGAGGTCCGACGTGCGGGATACCCAGGAAAGACCGGGTTTGCCCGCAGGGAGGTATTGACCCTCTTGGCGCTTCCCCAGCGCGTCTTGAAGTGGAGGCGCCCGCAAGGGAGCACCGCGCAGCTTCCTCACCGCGTCGGTCCGCTGGATCTGGGAACGCCGCACTGGGTCGACAAGATGCACGCGCTCGGTCTGGAGGTGCACTTCTGGACTGTCAACGAGCCCAGTCGCGCGGAGGAGTTGCTGCGGGCTGGGGCCGACGCGATCATGACGGACGACCCGAGGAAACTGGCCCCGCTGTTCCGTTAGAACTTGCTCAGGTCGATGCCGTAGCGGCGGGCGTAGGCGGTCACGCCGATCTTGTCCATGGTGCGGATATCGCGAGTGGTGATGTGGAGGGAGACAAAGCGATCGAGCTCGGGCACCCAGACCCGTCGTCGCTGGATGTTTACGTGCTGCCAGCGCTTGGTCTTGATGTTCGAGTGGGAGACGTTGTTTCCGCGGAGCTTTCGCTTGCCGGTGATGTCGCTCTTCGCCATGGTGAAGACTTTCAAAAAGGAGCGCTCGGAAGGGCCCGGGCTCGGGGAGCGGCAGACTATCCGGAGTCCACGGGCTGTCAAGCTCGGAGCGGTCAACGTCGAGCCGAACGTAAGGAGAGCGCGAGCTCGCCAATGGCCCTCGTGAGCTGACGGCACCAGGTCTGGACATGATCGAATGACCCCGTCTTGCGGAGCGTGTTTTCGTTGAGATAGAGGCGTCGCGCAAGCTCGATTTGAACCGCATGGAGCCCTGACTTGGGGCTTCCATAATGCCGCGTCGAGAACCCACCAGAATAGGGGTCGTCGTGGCGTACGCTCCAACCGGCGAGCCTCGCATGGGCCTCGACGAGGTCGAGAAAGCGCTCGGCCGCGGTGGTCCGTCCACGCGATCCCGGCACCACATCGGCCCGGGCGATTGGCTCTGGATTGGTCGCGGACGGTCCCACGCTTGGCATCGAATGGGCGGCAAGCAGAACGGCCACTCCAAAACGGGATTGTTTGCGCACAAGCTCGGCGCGAAGGGCCCGGTGGTAGGGACGGTAGACGCGGTCGAGACGTTCGATGAGCTCGCTCTCGCGCAGAGGACGCGCCATAGCGGGATGTCCATCGGTGGTGGAGCGCCAGATGAGACCGTGATGGAGGCGTCTCTTGGACCGAGCGTGTTCGATCACGGCTTCGTCGACATCCTGTTCGCTACGATTGAGATCGATCACGTAGCGCGACATACGGGCGACCAGGAGCGTTGCGCCTTCTAGTGGAGCGTCTTCGTAGAGCTCGTCGACATACAGGTCTGCGTCGCGGGCGATGGACGGGATCGGAGCGGACAGGGGGAGCGCATATTGCGCAGGAACGAGCAGCCCTGCGTGCGGCACCTCGACGACCAGGGGGGTTTCGTGTCCACGCGGTCGGACCAGGTGGTAGGGCGCATCATCCATGGGCGCCCGTTGGTGAAGATGGGCGGTGGTTCACGCGCGCGGATGCGTGCGGGCATGGACCGCGCGAACGTGTTCGGCCGCCACGGACGTGTAGACTTCCGTGGTGGCAAGCCTTGCGTGCCCGAGCATCACCTGGACAGCGCGCAGATCCGCACCGCCGCGCACCAGATGGGTGGCAAACGAGTGCCGAAGCTTGTGAGGCGACAAGGGGACCGTGATCCCCGCTCCAAGAGCGTAGCCTTTGAGGATTTTCCAAAACCCCTGCCGAGTGAGCGGCCCGCCTCGAGGCGAGACGAACAGGCTCGAGTCCGCGGGTGCGGCGTGACGTGGACGCACCTCTTCGAGATAGGTCCCGAGGCTTTCGAGGGCCACCTCGCCCATGGGGACAAGACGACGTTTGCCTCCTTTGCCTTTGGCGCGCACCAGTCCGGTCTGCAGGTCGAGATCGTCGACCTTGAGACGACACAGCTCGCTGACGCGAAGCCCCGACGCGTAGAGAAGCTGAATCATCGCGGCGTCCCGAACCCCGCGGTCCGTCGAGCGATCGGGGGCGTCGAGTAGCCGCTCGACCTCATGGAAAGAAAGAACCTGTGGGATCGCCTTGGCGAACTTGGGGCGCTCGAGAAGCTGCGTCGGATCCTCGGAGAGCACATGCTCGCGCACGAGGAAACGAAAAAAACCGCGGAGCGCCGACATCTGTCGCACCGTCGAGCGGCTTCCAAACCCGTCCCCGGAGTTGGCTTGGAGCATGGCGGAAAGATCGGCGGTGGTGACGGTCTCGGGAGCCACGTCGCCTACGTGGCGAAGGAGCCTCGCGAAATCGCCCGCGTAGGCGCTGATCGAGTTGGGAGCAAGGGCGCGCTCGACCCGCAGGTGATCGAGAAAAACGTCCACCCAGCCGTGCAGATCCACGGGCTCCATTACAGCGCACGGGACGCGGTTGGCTAGTCTCAAGAACAAAAAGCGCGCGGTCAGGACCCGAAGCGAGCGGAAATACTTTTGAAATCCCTTCCATTGAGGTACCGCAGAAGCGCGCTGGAGACGCAATGGTTTTGTTCGCACGCCTTAGGACCTCACGTCCGGGCGTTGCGAAGGATCGAACAGACATGAATTTGTTGCCGCCTGTCCAGGTCCCCCACCCTCACGTTGTCCTTGACCCACGGGTGCTGCAGGGAAGCCCCATCGTGCGTGGCTCCCATATCCCGGTGCGTCGACTCTGGAGCTGGTTTCGAGGCGGGGTTCCCATCGAGACGCTCTTCAAACGCTACCCGCAGCTCGGACCGGCCCGTCTACTCGACGCCCTGGCATTTGCCTACGACAACCCTGATGTGATCGCCGAGGATCTCGCACGGGAGCGCGCGCTTCTCGACGATCACGAGGCGCAGCTCTGAGGAGGCGCAGAGGTCTAGAACCGCCCGCTTGCAGTCAGGAATGTGAGCTTGTCGTTGGTTTCCCGAAGACGCGCCGAGAAGATGCGCACGCAGTTCCAGAGGACCTCGTAGGCGAGGTCCTTGTGAATGAACAAGAGGTCATCGAAGACGTCCTTGGCAATCGTGAGGACCCTGCAGCGTTCATGAACCCGGGCGTCGGCCGACCGCGGAGCGTCGTCGAGAAGCGCCATTTCACCGAAGACTTCGCCAGGGCCGAACACCGCTAATGCCTCTTCGCCAAGGCCCGAGACCTCACGGGTGATGCGCACCTTGCCTTCGACCAATACGAAGAGCTT
>CAITRH010000728.1 GCA_903894755.1 uncultured delta proteobacterium | reverse complement strand
GAACGTGAGCGTTGCGGGCGTCGGATGGAAGCCATCGACCGCATCAACCGGACTTTCGGACGGCAGACGATTCACATCGGCAGCGAGGCCCTGAGTAATCACTGGAAGATGCGCGCCAAGCTAAAATCACCTGCATATACGACGAGATGGGACGAATTGCCGCGAGTTAAAGCCAACTGAGCTTCTTGGTAACCTGGCAAAGCACAATCAAGGAAAGTCACTATCCTAGCCATTCTAGCCATTTCTCGAGCCACGCTTGTAGTTTCTCTTTGACGTATCGGACCACCGACCGGTGCTCTCGAGCGGGCTCTTCTTGTTGGCAAAGTTGTTCTCGACCTTTCTTATACGCTTGTGGGTCGATGGGAAGGGCAGCCGTAAAGGCGACTGGAGGGCTCGACGACGTCGAAGGAGCAGCGGCTGCGGCCGACGACCGTGGACGCAACGCGTCAAGGAGCACAAGAAAATCCGCGTCCACTTTTTTTCTTAAAAGTTCAGAAAATTTGTACAAAACCAAAAGCATACGCGTTAACGGGGCATGCTCAGTGAAACTAGATTCGAGTCAATTGAAGACCTTTGTGATATTCAGCTTATTGCTGCCCTCACCGACAAAGATGGGAAAGCCGTTCAAGACGTTTGCGAGTGTGTGATGAGCTTTTCAAAAGACAACTATAAAAATGCCGAGCATTTTAGTTATATTTTGCTAGGTACCATTTTCAGATTAGGTCTTCAGCCATATACCCCTGAGGTTGAAGAGATTATTCATACCATGGTTCACACTGCAACAAAAGTTAATATCCTTCAATTTGAAGGGTAATCAATCCCCTTTAGCAGCTTCCCCTATACAGGCTTTCGCACGGACTAATATTAGTTTAAAGGTGGTCTTCGAGTAAGACTGGGGTACATTTCATCTTGAGGAACAGGTTTCTCAACTTTTGTAGACGGGTCTTTAAAGTACTTTCGAGTTTCTCCCCTGTATCGGGTATGCTTTTCAAGCCCATTCGAACACATATCTTCGTTTTGCCTGAATTCAGCCGCATGAGCCAAGATGGATCAGCTCATGCTTCCGTGCCAGATGTTGAGTTCAAGATCGACACCCACATTCTCGGCGTAGAACCGACCGGGCCCGTGATGATCCTGTACCTGAGAAAAGCTGGCCCCGAGGCCGTCGACGTCACATGGCAATCAGCGTGACGCACCGGCGGCGGGAACGGTGCTCAAGACTGACCGTACCGCATGGTCGAGGGCACACTCACAGGCCTCGCTCACGGCACTAAGTGCTTCGCCCAACTGCATCCCGCGATTGATCGCGAGAGCACCGAGCGCCAGGGCAATGGCTTGGGGTCCGTGGGGTGAGTGGACATATGCCCGGCGTCCGCGATCCACCGTCGCAGCTACGTGAAGCAGGTCTCGGTGAAACAAAAGCGTGTCGTCAATCGTCCATAAATTGGATAACCCCGTGAACACCGAACACGGAAACGCAGTTTTCTCGGTTGTAAAGTGCTCCGACTGAGTCGACGAATTCCCGAGATGCCACGGCCGCTACCTCGAGTTCCTTGAGTAGGGCAAAGAGCCTCTCGCGGTCCGTTTTGTCTGCGTATGTATCGCCGAGTAACACAAGTCCTCCCGATGGGAGTGCAAACTCGCCCCTGAGTGTCGGGTCCGAGTTCGCGCAAGTCCACAGGTCAGCCAAGTAGTCGTTATACGCTTCCGCCTCAGACTCATCGTCCTCTTCGCAAGGGTCGTTCTCCCGCGTAGAGGCGATCTCCTTGCGCAACCCAGCTTCATACGCCTTGCGGGTCGGGTACACGGTGAGCGTGGCATCGAGCCCAGCTTGCCAGTGGTCCATCCAACCCACAACCGCCCGCTCGGCCGCGCAGTCTTCGACTCCAAAGCTGGACTCATCATCGACGTCGTTGCTGGTGTCGTCGATCATGGCATCGCGCCCCCAATAGGCCGTTTCGAAATCTGCAGGCGCATCTCGCAGTAGATTGGAGATGGATTTGAGCGTACAATTCACGCTCACACTCCAACTGCAGTCCTCATGGGTCGTCGGCCCTTCGCCGTCCTCGGCGAGGAACCTTTCCACTGTTGCTTTCCAACGTGGGTCCATTGAAGTCTCCCAAATCTTTTACGTTTTGATCTTTTAGATCAAACCGAGACCGTGCGTGCTCAAAACTGAACGGCTTGGGCACGACAAGCTTTCGCCAATTCAATTTAGGCGCAAGCACGACGAAATGACCCACACGAGCATGAGACTCACTCCCTCTGGAACGACGCCACCTGGAAATTGAGCGTCTTCGCATTTTCCGAGACGGTACGCACAACGTCGTCCTTGACCCCATCCGGCACCCGAACCCGCATCTCTAGGCTGACCTCCACTTCGGAATCAGGGAGCGTCGAAAGGTGCTCTAGGACCTCCTGAACCACCCGCCCCACATCTTGGACGGCCCGTGTGGCGTCCAGCTTCACGGACCCATCGAACGCGTTCGGCAGGAATTTCGGCATAACCACCGGAGTGAGCGCAGTTCCAACCGAACCCGCTCCTGAATCCCCCGTCCCCTTCTCGACGCCGTTGCCCGGAGGGGTTGACGCATTCTGCTCCTGCCTCTGCGCACGGGCTATGGACGTCTTCACGAGGAGCGTCGTTCGTTCGACTACCGCAAGGTGTCCCTCCCCGATCCGAAGACCCCGGTAACGCTTCTTCCCCTCATCGAACCCCGAGGCGGTGGCGAAGGTCTCCTCCGCGGTCATGAGCGGCCTTTTCCAGCACGGTGCGACTCGTGAGCCGGGGGAGATACAGGTAGCGCGAAAACCACTCGGCGAGCTGGTCGACGCTCACGTGGTCTCGCTCTGCCCACAGGTACTGGTCGAGCAATTTCCTCAGCTCGACGCCACCGAGGGTGGGACGCAGTGCCCATTCCTTATCGAAACGGGCGCTCGCCCGCTCTGCAATGGGCGCATCCCCCGAAGCCTTGAACTCCTCCCATTCGATTTCTGCGGTCGGGTCCGGCTAAGGTCGATGGTGCCGTCGACCTCCTTCACCTTCGAGGCAGCCTGAGTCTCCTGGAACTTGTCCAGGTTGAGCGGGACAGCCTCCTTCGCAATCGACTGCCACGCCAGGAACTGCGCCACCGCATTCAGCAACGCGTCGAGCTCTTTCACGTCCGCTGCGAGGAAAAGTACGCTGTTTCGCTTCAGGCGCGGCCCCGAGCCCCGGCTTTCCAGGATTGCCTTTGCGGCTGCAAGAGCCGCGCTGTCCTTCTGCCCCTTCTTGTGGGGTTGTTTGGGCGGCAAGATCACAAGCCGCGTCGTGGCGTCGTCGGGGACATCTTCGCTGCTCTCCGGGCAGCCGTGGACGGCAGCGAACAGTCCGCGCTTCTTGGCGTATTTCTGCACGCGGGTGACGATCTCGACGTGCAGGGTCTCCACGTCCCGAAGCAACGTACTCGCCCGATCCTCCGCGAGTCGATTCAGATTCGCCTTTGTGTTGATCCAGTAGCGATTGCCATCCTGGTGGATATACTTCGCCCGGTCGCTCAAGCGACGAAACGCATCTCCGAAGACGGCGAGGGCCTCGCCCGGCTGGACGCAACCGAGGCGGACGCGACGGTCGTCGATCCCTTGATTCTTGTTCTGGTCGGCCCCCGTAGCGGTCCCTACGTAGAGCGTCCGTGCGACCCGGCGGCACGCCGAGACCTTCCCGAGGTTCGGAGTGGTCCGGTCCAGCTCAAGGGGGAGGGAGTGCTCGCCGTCGACGTCCTGCGAGATGATCGGCTCCCACACGTCCGGCAGGTATCGGGTCAACTCGGAGCGAACCGCTCCGTCGTACATCGGAGCGCTCGACGGCATGATCAGCAAACTGCCGTCCTGGCTCTCCCAGAGCCGATGGACAACCTTCGCCAGAAGCCGCAAGACTCCACGGGGCCGCTGGAACTTGTCGAGCGTCGACCAGTCCTCGTACAGTCGCCGAAATAGCTCGGGATGGATGGGATAGGCGTTGAGCAAGTCCCGTTCGTAGGACTTCTCCCCGCATCACTGCGGAAACTCGTCGGACGCGTCCTTGTACATCTTTGCGAAAGCCCGCACGACCGCCCCACAAGGTCCGCACGACGATGCCCTTTGGCTCCCCAAAGAAGTGGAAGAGCGCGTCTTTCCTCCGCCAAAATTCGTTTGAAGTTCGACGACTGGGTCGCTCGGGCTCCCGGCGAGCCTCTGTACCGCACCGACCAGCAGGTCTTTGAGACCGACGGTCATGTAGGTGCGCCGGAAGAATTCCTCCGGATCGCGGTATTCGTCCGTTCCCTCTCCCTGGTAAACCTGCGCGAGATCAGCCGCGAATTCGGCTTGCATGTAGCGCCCAGACGCCACGTCCTTGTGTGGGGTGATCACCTCGCGCCAAGGCTTGAGTCCCGCCTTGGTCGCCATGTCGATCGCGAGGGAGTTCTTCGCATCGACCGTCTTGGTTGCTCACGACGACGAGGCGGAAGGGCTCTTTGAGGGCGGACAGCGCTTCGGGCACGCCAGGGAGAATCGTGAGTAGCGATTCGTCTCGCACCATGCCATTGTCGGCAATGAGGACTCCGTCCCGGTCGAAGAAGATGGTGGCTGCCTTCGTAGGCGTGTTAACTGGCGAGTAGATCACGGAGGGGACAGGCTACATCACGCGATGGCGCCAGCGGTGTTCATTGTCAACGCTGCGGCATGGCGACGTCGTCGCGGGTGGATTGGGCGCGGCTTCTGAAACACGGACTCGATGTTGATGGGTGCCGAACGTTCTCGTTGAGCACTTTACGGCCCAATAGGGTCGGGAGCATAGCAAAACGGCCTTTCGGAGGTGCGCACGGGTCAACCCGCGCGGTCACGCACGAGCACCTGGCGGACACGGGGCTGCCAAACAACGCACGGTGCCCCGAGGTGAGCCCGAGTTTCACCCCGGTGGAAAGGAAAGAGTGACATGCGTTGGTTGGCAGCCATGAAGGGGCGCGAGGAGCAAGAAGGCAAGACGGGTAAGCGAGGAAGCTCTGGGATAGACGCCGCGCGTGAAGAAAGCTGTTCGAGTGATGCTCCTTTGGTCTAGGCTAGGCCTATGGCTGTAGCCGCGCTCAAGCTCCCTTCCCTTGCGGACATCGATGCCCTACCGCCAGGGATGAAGGGCGAAATCATCGAAGGGGTCCTTTACACGATGACGCGCCCGCGGGCTCGGCATCAGAGCGTGGACGGTGCGGTGGTGCAGAGCGTGGGTCCCCCATTCCATCGGGGCCACGGAGGACCCGGAGGCTGGTGGATTCTTCCCGAGCCGGGCATCGAGCTTCCCACGTCTGCGGAGTTTTCCCCAGATGTCGCGGGCTGGCGACGGGAGCGACTCACGGTGTTGCCCAAAGACGACGCCATCACGACGGTTCCCGACTGGATCTGCGAGATCCTGTCACCATCGACGCGTCGCTACGACTTGGCGACCAAGAAGCCTTTTTACGCTCGCATTGGCGTACCGCACTTGTGGTTGGTGGATCTGGAAGCTCGGGCGATCAACGTGCTCCGTTTGGAACAGGGGCGCTGGGTGGAACTCGGCACCTTTGATGCCAACGAGGCGGAGGCGCGGATGGAACCGTTCGACGCGGTGGCGTTCGATTTGCGGTGGTGGTGGGAAGGGCTCGAGTGAGCACCGGACCGGACCTCACGCCGCGGAGGCATTTCGCGTCCGGCGTTGAACCGCGGCTGAGACGGCGGCTTACGGCGGACGGCTTCCTTCGGAGGCGAACCGAGGGCTCCGTTTTCAATGACCTGCTAAGGGACTACCCAGGATATACTTGCCCCGGCACCGCGACCGTAAGGGAGCGGTGAAGCTCACAAAGCCAGCCTCACCGCTCCCTCACGGTCGCGGTACCAATGCCAGAGGCTTGGGACAGATATTTCCTAGTAGCTCGCGGCGGAAGTCCTTGGACACTCCCGACCCGCTACCCAGGGTTACCCACCCTGGGCTGACCCACGGTTTGCGCAATGAGATGTGGCCAGTAG
>CAITRH010000727.1 GCA_903894755.1 uncultured delta proteobacterium | reverse complement strand
CTCCCCCCTCGCTCGAAGACGATCTTCCTTGCCCTTATGGGCAAGGAAGATGTCGAGGGAGAGGGGGGCTGGGGGGGGTGTGGTCTGCGCGAGCGGAAACCTGCGGTTTTCAAAATGGGTTTGGTTTAGCCACGACAACCGCCGTCCCAGCCACGGAAACCGCCGTCCCAGCCACGACAACCGCCGTCCCAGCCACGGAAACCGCCGTCCCAGCCACAACAACCGCCGTCCCAGCCACAACAAGCGCCGTCCCAGCCACAAAAACCGCCGTCCCAGCCACAACAAGCGCCGTCCCAGTCACAGAAACCGCCGTCCCAGCCACAAAAACCGGTGACCTAGCCGCTGGGACGTCGGTTTTGGTCACAGAAAGCTTTGTCCTTTTGGTCGCGCACCTGTAGTCTGAGGCGATGATCAAGATCCGCCTTGGGCTCCACACCATGACCCCCGCGCAGAAGTCAAAGAAGCTGCGCACCATCGCCGACAGCATCGACGGGAAGGCCGTTTATGCGTCGTTCGATCACACGTGCACCGCGCTTCGAGCGCTTGCCGACGATCTCGATTCCAAAGACGCGGCGCGAGACGCTGCGGAGAAGGCGCGCCAGAAGGCGACGCAGGCACTTTACGTCTCGGAGGAGACGGTCGACGATGCCCTACGCGCGCAAGCGTCGTCGGCTGAGAAAGAGGCCAGGAAGCTGGGCGACGGCGTCGAGGCATTCCTGGTGGGGGCGGGGTTCGACACGCATGACTCTGGGAAGCGAGCGCCGGCGGCTCCACTTGCTGCGCCGACGAGCGTAACCGTTGTGGCGGGCGATGTACCGGGGACGTTGCGATGCTCGTGGCAGGGGGGCGGCGCGCAGAGCTTCAATTGGGAAGCGCAAGAGGTGGGGTCGAGCGCGCCACCGATCAGGAACTCGGCGCGCAAGTCGCGGGTGACGATAGGTGGTCTCAAGAGCGGCGTGGAGTATGCGGTTCGAGTGGCGGGGGTGGGCGATGAGCAGGGGCCATGGAGTGATGTTGTAGTGAGAAGGGCGCCCTAGGCGAGAGCAAGGGGTCACCAGGCGCTTACCGCTCGGGGGACAGGTGAACGAGATTCATGATGCGCTCGGCAATCTCGTCGAGCGGTACAAGCGTTTCGGCAGCCCCTTTTTTGAAGGCTACGTCGGGCATGCCGAATACGATGGAGGTTGCCTGATCTTGCGCCAGCGTTCTTCCTCGCGCCTGGCGCATGGCGAGGAGGCCATCGGCACCGTCGCCCCCCATGCCGGTGAGAATGACTCCGATTGCGTTTAGACCCACAGCTTTTGCAACAGAGTGCATCAGCACACTGACCGATGGACGATGTCCATTGACGAGGTTCTCGTGGTTGCATTGCACTTCGTACCCACCGGGCACTTTGACAATGCGCATCTGTAGGTCGCCCGGAGCGATGAGGATCCGCCCCTCGATGACGGAGTCCCCCGACTGGGCTTCTTTGACCTCCATGGTGCAGACCTCGTTGAGACGTTCGGCGAACATGGTGGTAAAGCCCCGCGGCATGTGCTGCACGACCAGGACCGGCGGGAATTTGACTGGGAACCTTGGCAATACGGCACGAAGGGCCTCGGTCCCTCCTGTAGATGCCCCGATAGCCACCACTTTGCCCGATCCTACCAGCGCCTGAGAGCTAGGCGCGGCGACACGCATCAAGGACGACGCACGACGGATTTTCCACGTGCTCAAGTTGGCCGTCGCGGCGACCTTTATTTTGGCCAAGAGGGTCGCTAGCATCGCCGCAGTCCCCTCCTCGGTTAGCGCTTTGGAGACGAAGTCGACGGCCCCCGCTTCGAGTGCCTCGAGCATCAGTGCTTCCCCGTCCTGGGCGAGCCCGCTGACGACCACGACGGGGATCGGATACTGGGGCATGAGTTTTTTGAGAAACTCGATACCGTCCATCTTGGGCATCCCGATATCGAGGGTCATGACGTCGGGATCGAGCTGCACGATTTTGTCACGCGCGACGTAGGCGTCAGGCGCGGTGCCGACGATCTCGATAGCGGGATCTTTGGCGAGCCCGGTCGCGAGGACCTGACGTACGATAGCGGAGTCATCCACCACCAGGACACGAATTCGACCGCTCATGGACGTCTCCGGTGCACCGAGGTTTGAACCGTCTGCAGTGGGATGCCCTGGCCAGAGCGTTCGAGCTGGGTCAGCGGCTCGGCGTGTCCGACGATCAAGTAGCCACTTGGGCGAAGCACTGTGCAGAGCCGTCGCACCAAGTCGGCCCGGGTGACCTCATCGAAGTAGATCATCACGTTACGGCAGAAGATGACATCGAACAGGCGTTTGAAGCGGAACGCCGAGGACATGAGGTTTAGGCGGCGAAAGAGGACGTCCTTACGGATTTCGGGACGCACCTCGAAGCGTGCACCTGGCAGGGGCAAGAAGTATCTCGCACGGAAGGCTGGGGGGAGGGCGGCGATCTGTTCCTCGTCGTACTGTCCTCGCGTTGCGGTTTTGAGCGCTGAATCGGAGATGTCGGTAGCCAGCACCCCCACATCCCAGCGTCGGTAGTCCTGGCCGAAGAAGTCGTGGAGAAGCATGGCCAACATATAGGGCTCCTCGCCTGTAGAACTGGCGGCGCACCAGACGCGCACGTAGGGGTCTCGTTCCGCTTTTGCCCGTTCGACGATCTCGGGGAGCGCTCGGTTTCTGAAGAAGTCGAAGTGTTCGCGCTCGCGGTTGAAGTAAGTGTAGTTGGTTGAGATGCGGTCCGCGAGCTCGCCGAGCAGCAGTCCAGTGGAGTCCGACTCGAGTGCTTCGGCGTATTCTTGAAACGAGCGGATCCCCTTGCCAAGCAAGTACGTCTCGAGCCGTCCCACCACGAAGCTAGCTTTTTCCCAGGCGAGTGCGATGCCGAGGCGGGCGCGGATGATGGTCGCTAGAGCATCGAACTCGCCTCGGGTGAGGGTGAGCCGCAAGCCAGCGCTGAAGGTCATTCGGAAGGCTGCTGCGCGACGCAACGCTCGCGACGCTCTTCGGACGACCTCGTGGCAGCTGACGTAGGGCCCTCTCCGTTCATTCGGTCAGAACTTCCCGAGGTCGGCGTCGTCGAGCGAGATCACCTTGCGAGGGTCCTGTAGGACCGGGGGACGTCGAGCGGGTTGGGGAGGCGGTGCGGGGGGACGTCCCATGCCCGGCAGCGCACCGCGGGCGAGGAGCTGCTTGAGCATTTCGAGCATTTCAGGGGTGATGCCTGGTGGAAGCCCTGCTGCAGCGACGCGCTCTTCGCGCAGACGGAACTTGGAGATAGTTGCCTGGAGCGCTTTGGCTTGGGACGACAGCTCGTGACTTGCGGTAGCCGATTGCTGGGCGTTGGCTGACGTACGCTGGGTGACGATCTCGATCTGTCCGAGTCCCTGCGTGGTCTGTTGGATCCCTTGTGCCTGTTCGGTACTTGCGGCAGCGATCTCGCCGACGAGCTCGGTGACCTTGCCGATTTGCGCAAAAATTGAGGAAAGCGCCTCGGAGGTTTTCTGGGCGATCTCAGTGCCGCGTTCCACCTTCCTGATCGAGCCTTCGATCATTTCGGTGGTTTCTTCGGCGGCCTTGGCGCTTCGAGCCGCGAGGTTGCGGACCTCTTCGGCAACGACGGCGAAACCTTTGCCGTGCTGACCGGCGCGAGCGGCTTCGACGGCAGCGTTGAGCGCGAGGAGGTTGGTCTGGAAAGCGATTTCGTCGATAACCTTGATAATCTTGGAGATCTTCTTACTGGCCTCCTCGATATCGCTCATAGCCGAGACCATTTCTTTCATTTGCTCGTTGCCGCGCATGGCGCCTTCGCGGGCTTTGCCAGTGAGCTGGTTGGCCTGGGAGGCGTTTTCAGCGTTTTGTTTGGTCTGGGCGGCGAGCTCGGTCATGGAGCTGGAGATCTCTTGGAGCGCCGAGGCCTGCTCGGTGGCGCCTTGGGAGAGCGACTGGCTGGCATCGGCGACCTCACGGGAAGCTCCTGCGACCTGTTCGGTGACTCCTCGGGCCTGACGGAGGATGACATTGAGGTTGTCGACCATTTGTCCGAAGGCTTTGAGAAGCGTATCGACATGGGAACGAGGGACCACACTGACCGTGAGGTCACCGTCGGCAATGCGCTGGGCGAGCTCGGTGATTTCCTCGAGGCTTGCGATCAGCGAGTTGAGGTTGCCTTTGACTTCGTTGAAGTCGCCCTGGTAGGCGTCGGAGACGGGCGGAGGGATATCGCCCTTGGAGATGCGCTCGACATAGCTCACGGCCATGTTGAGCGGGCCGATGACGGCATCGAGCGTGTCGTTGACCCCTTGGATGATCCGGCGGAAGTCGCCTTGGTGTTTGGAGGCGTCGGCGCGAGTGGCGAGCTTGCCCTCGACAGCGGTCTTGGAGAGCATGGCGACGTCAGCGACCAGTGCGTTGACGGCGTCGACGCAGGTGTTGAGGTTATTTTTGAGGGTATTGAAGTCGCCGTTGTAGCTTGCGGTGATCTGCTGAGGGATATCGCCTTTTGCGATGCGATCGACGTGACTGGCGGCCATATTGAGCGGGCCGATGACGGCATCGAGCGTGTCGTTGACCCCCTGGATGATCCGGCGGAAGTCGCCTTGGTGCTTGGTAGCTTCGGCGCGGTTACTGAGGTTGCCCTGAACGGCCGCCTTAGAGAGCATGGCAGCGTCAGAGATCAGCGCGTTGATTGCGTCGATGCAGGTGTTGAGATTGTTTTTGATGGTGTTGAAGTCACCACGGTAGGGTTCGGAGATCTTGGGAGGGATATCCCCTTTGGAGATACGGTCGACGGTATTGGCGGCCATGTGGAGTGGCACGATGACGGCGTCGAGGGTGTCGTTGAAGCTTTTGACGATACCGGCCCAGGTGCCTCGGAACACGGTTTCATCGCCGCGGGTGGAGAGTCTTCCCTGGACGGCTTCAGCGGCGAGTTTGTCGCTTTCGGCCACGAGGGCAGCGAGGATTTCGACGCAAGCGTTGATGTTGTCTTTTACGGCAGCGAAGTCGCCCTTGTATTCGCCTTCCACGCGTACGAGATCCTCGCCGCAAGCGACGGCGGCAATGAAGTCCGATGCGGTGCGAAGGGGACGGACGAGTGTATCTACCAAGGAGTTGACAACCTCGAAGGTCTTGGCGTGGTAGCCCGGGTATTTGGTTGCGTCGACACGGACATCGAGGTGGCCATGCTGAATGGCGTGGACAAGGGCGAGGGTGTCTTGGCCGCGCTTTGAAATCAGCTCGCTGATACGGTTCATGCGGTCTGTGATGCGAACGTAATCGCCTTTGAAGGTCCCTTCGACGGGCTCCGGAATGACCCCGTCGGCAAAGGCATCGACGATGCCCATCGCGCGCTCGAGAGTGGACAAGAGGACATTGACGACGTTGTTGAACGCCACCACGAGCTCTTTTGCGGGGCCCGAGTGGAGGGAAGCGTCGAGACGCTCCGAGAGGCGGCCTTCCTGGAACGCGCCTTCCAGGCGAACCACTTCACGCGCCGCGAGGGCGAGCCCGGTGTCGGTGAGGGTAGCGACGACGAGCGTAGGCTCGCCTTCCCACTGGGTGCGGGAGGCAAAGAAGCGAACGCGGCGGAGCTCACGGGTGTCTTTGTGGGTGACAGCGAACGCTTCGTCGCAGGCCTCTCCAGAGCGGAGCGCCGCATCGGCGGGGTTATTCTTGTCGAGAAAAGCGGTCGCACATTTTTTGCCGATCAACTCGGCGGCGGGCCAGCCCGTGAGGGTGTGCAGATGGGCATTCCAGAACACCACGTGGCCGTGCTCGTCCAGCACGAACGCAGCGGCATCGGAGGCGCCGAGCAATCGAAAATCCTTCTCCGTCATTCGTTCTCTCCCGTCGTCTTTCCAAATTTCCAATGGCCAGGCCCAAGCCCCACTGTCTTGCGCTCAGGGTCTGGGCCGGCTCGCGTCCTGCGCCTTGCCGATAAGCGCTTTTGCTTCGGCCTCGTCGAACAAAAGCTTGGTCGCATCGAGAAGGATCTTTACCTCGTCGCCCACCTTGCCGAGCCCCAACATCACCCGCTGGAATGGACCGCCCATCCGCGGAGGCGCGTCGATGGCGCTGTCGGGAATGCTCAGGACCTCCGAGACGGTATCGACCACGAGCCCCACCGCCGCGTCCTTGATGTGGATGACAATGATGCAGGTGCGGTCGTCATAGGCCCGGGGGGCCTTACGAAACCGAAGGCGGACATCCATGATCGGGATCACCCGTCCGCGCAGGTTGATCATGCCCCTGACGAATTCGGGCACGTCTGGCACGGGCGTGATCTTCTGAACCCCGATGATTTCGGTGACATGACGGATTTCGATCCCGTAGGTCTCCTCGCCGATTTTGAAGGTGAGGAATTTGCCTTGAAGGCTGTCCTCATCGTCCTCGTCGCTCGATAGCCCCTGCGCTCTCAACTCGGACATCGAGACGTTCCTCCTGTGGTCCGTCTTTTTCGGGCCTTGGGCAAAATCCGCGCGTCAGATCGTTGGGACCTGACCGCGCGATGGTCGAAGATAGACCACTTCGGTGGGCGGCAAGGGGTCAGAAGTCAAGGAGACCCCGGGCAACCTTTGGCGGGAGGCCTGCGGGACGGTTCGGAGCAGGGAGCGCAGGGATCGACGCCGCTTCTTGGCCAAGCATGGCGCGCAGGGTCACGAGGAGCTCGGGGGTCACCCAGTCGGGGAGGGAGGTCACCGCGGGCTCCTCACGGAGCCGGAGCCTGGAGATGGTCTCTTGCAACCCCCTGGCGTGTTTGAGGAGGTTCTGGCTCGACGACGCGCTTGCGCCGGCTTTTTCCGAGGTGCGTTGAGTGACGAGCTCGATTTGGCCGAGCGCACTGGTGGTCTCCTGAATGGCCCGGGCCTGCTCGGCACTTGCCTGGGCGATGTCGGCGATGAGGCGGGTCATTTGGTCGATTTCCGCAGTGATGGCCCCGAGCGCTTCGGCAGTTTTCAGGGCGATCTTGGCGCCACGCTCGACGGCGATCATGGAGCTTTCGATCATTTCGGTGGTCTGGGCGGCCGCCTTGGCACTTCGAACCGCAAGGTTTCGCACCTCGTCGGCTACCACGGCAAACCCTTTGCCATGCTGACCCGCTCTGGCGGCCTCAACGGCAGCATTGAGAGCGAGCAGATTGGTCTGGAACGCGATGTCGTCGATCACTTTGATGATCTTGGAGATCTTGCGGCTCGACTCCTCGATTTCGCGCATAGCTCCGGTCATGCCGCCCATTTGATCGTTGCCATGTTTGGCGGAGTTGCGCGCCCCCGCCGCAAGCTTGTGGGCCCGGGAGGCGCTTTCGGCGTTGCTCCCCGTCTGCGCAGCCAGCTCGGTCATCGCGCTCGAGACCTCGACCAGCGTCGAAGCCTGCTTTCCAGCTCCATCGGAGACGGACAAACTCGCCTTGGCCACCTCGTCGGCGGTCACAGCAACACGCTCGGTAAGCGTGGTAACTTCGCGCAGAATTGCGTTGAGGTTGGCCACCATCTGCTCGAACGCAAGAAGGAGCTGATCGGCCTTCGAACGAGGAGTGACCTCCAGCGCCAGATCGCCATCGGCCATCCGCTGCGAGACCGCTGTGATCTCGGTAAGGCTTGAAATCAGGACATTCAGATGGTCCTTGACGATGTTGAAGTCGCCTCGATAGGGCTCGAGGATAGGCGGCGGGATGTCGCCTTTCGAGATGCGTTCGATGTAGCCGGCGGCCTCGTTGAAGTGCGCGATGACCGTGTCGAGGGTCGAGTTGACCCCGACGATGACCTGACGGAATTGTCCCGCGTGACGGTTTACGTCGGCACGGGTCGACAGGTCCCCATCGACCGCGGCTTGCACCAGCATTTCGGCATCCGCGACGAGCGCGTTGACGTTGTCGACGCATCCATTGAGGTTGTCGATGAGGGTTCGGAATTCTCCCGCGTAGGTTTCGGTGATCTTCGGGGGGATCTCGCCTCGAGCAATACGGTCGACATACCCGGCCGCAAGGCGAAGGGGCCCAATGACCGCGTCGAACGTTGCGTTGACCCCCTCGATGACCCGTCTGAAATCGCCCTGGTGGCGTGCAGGGTCGGCTCGAGCCGCAAGGTTGCCGCTTACTGCGGCGCTCGATAAGGCGCTGGTGTCGTCAACAAGCGCGCGGATAGAGGAGCACAAGAGCACCAGGTGACCGTGGACTTGGTCGTCGTCGGACGCCTTGGCGATGGTCGCATTCAGGTCGCCCGAAGCGATGCGCTCGACAAAGTGAATGAGGTCGTTGAGCCAGCCATGGAGTGCGTTGACCGCTGCCTTCACCTTGGCGTGGTCGCCCCCACAGGCGATCTCGACGCGCTCGCGTAGATCACCGCGGGCAATTTTCGTCAGGATACGCGTCTCTTCGGCGATGGGCTGCAAGGTCGCGTCGAGCATCCCATTGACGTCGGCCAGGATATCCGCCCACGCCCCCTTGAAGTAGCTCGCGGAGCTCCTTTCTGAAAGGCGTCCATCGCGCGCGGCCATCATGAGCCAACTGAGCTCGCGCTGAATGCCGCTGATGGCCTCGCGCATCAGCCCCATCTTTTCGCTGATGACCGCATGGTCACCGGCAAAGGGCTCGAGGACCGCCTTGAAGTCACCGTCGGCATAGGCTGCGACGACTTCCATGACACGCGCGATCACGCGGCGATGAACCTGCTGGCTTCGGTTGAAGAGCTCCGCAATTTTTCGACAAGGCCCTTGGTGACGCGCCGGATCGACCTGCGCCGAGCCCCATCCCCCTTCGTGTGCCTTGGAGACCGCCGCCATCTCGTCAACTAAGGCCACCAGCGCATCGTCCGACCTCGCGGCTTCTGACAGGGTCACCACAACCCCTTGCTGCTCCGGTAGAAGACGAGCAGTGACACGGACCGGCCGAAGCACGTCGGTGCGTCGATCGAGCACGGTCCATGGAAACCCGTTGCAAGGGATAGGAGGACCCTTTTCCCCCGTAAGCGCCTCTCCGAGTAGCAGCCCTCGCGCGTTTTCCTCTGCGAACCCGGTCAGATCCACTAAAGCCTGGTTCCAGTCGGTCACCCGACCGTCGAGGCCCAGCACACAAAGCGCCACATCGATCTGTTCGATAGGGAGACTTCTCCCCCGCGCAGCAGACCGGTTGATCGTGTCGTCCATCGATTCCCGTATATCGCACCCTCGCAGGGAGCGGGTCAGAACTTGCCGAGATCTACGTCGTTGAGAGCAATGATCTTGCGCGGCTCGGTCTTGGGGGACGGCAACCCAGCGGGTTTGCGTGGCTCGCCAGCCGCGCGTTTGCCGTCGTGTCGAAACGGCATGCCGGGAAACTTGATCCCCTTCTTCATCAGGACCTCTTGGATCGCTTCGATCATCTCGAGCGACATCCAGGCGGGAAGCTCCCCCTCGATACGAAGCGCCTTCAGCTTGAAACGAGAGAGGGTCTCCCCAAGACCGCGCGCTTGCCCGAGCAGTCCTTGACTGGCCACCGCCCCCTGCTCGGCGCTGGCGGACGTGCGTTGGGTCACGAGCTCGACCTGCTCGAGCGCCGTCGTCGCGTGCTGAAACCCCGTGGCCTGCTCCGAACTTGCTGCAGCGATCTCTCCGACCAGCTCGGTCACCTTGCCGATCTGCAGGAAAATGTCCGAAAGGGTTTCGGCAGTCCTTTTCGCAATGCCCGTCCCCCGCTCGACCTTTTCGATGGACCCCTCGATCATGTCGGTGGTCTCTTCAGCAGCACGCGCGCTTCGTGCCGCAAGGTTTCGTACCTCGTCGGCCACCACTGCGAAGCCTTTGCCATGTTGCCCCGCCCGCGCGGCTTCGACCGCCGCATTCAGCGCCAACAGGTTGGTCTGGAAAGCTATCTCATCGATCACCTTGATGATCTTGGAGATCTTCTTGCTGGAGGCCTCGATCTCGGTCATCGCGACGACCATTTCGTGCATTTGGTCGTTGCCTCGCATGGCCCCCTCTCGCGCAGCTCGGGTCAGCTGGTTGGCCTCCGACGCATGCGCAGCGTTTTGTTTGGTCTGCGCCGCAAGCTCGTTCATCGCGCTTCCGATTTGTGTGAGCGCCGAAGCCTGCTCGATAGCCCCCTCGGAAAGCGATTGACTAGAACCCGCTACCTCGTTCGCAGTCGACGTCACCTCTTGGGTTACCGCTTGGGCGTGACGTACGCTGGTGTTGAGGTTCTCGATCATCTGCTGGAACGCCTTGAGCAGCGTGTCGAGATTCGAGCGCGGTACCACGTCGACGGTAAGATCGCCGTCCGCCATCCGCTGCGACACCTCGGTGATGTCGACCAGGCTTGCAATGAGCGTGTTGAGGTTTTCCTTGATGCCGTTGAAGTCGCCCGGATACGCCTCGACAATAGGTGGAGGGATATCGCCCCTCGCAATCCGGTCGATGGTCGCGGCTGCCGCAGCAAGAGGAGAGATCACCGCGTCGAGCGTGCGATCGATCCCCTCGACGATCTTGCGAAACCCGCCGCCATGACGCGAGCTGTCGGCACGACTCGCCAGTTGCCCTTCCACCGCCGCGGTGGCGAGCATGTCCGTGTCGTCGATGAGCGCATTGATGGCGTCGATGCAGGTATTGAGGCCGTCCTTGAGCTCGTTGAAGTCGCCCGCGTAGTCGGTTTCGATGCGCTTGGGGATATCCCCCTTCGAGATACGCTGGACATAATCGGCCGCCACGCCGAGCGGACCAAGAACCGCATCGAGGGTGTCGTTGATGCCGTCCACAATGGTCTGGAATTCGCCCTGGTGTGCAGAGGAGTCGGCGCGGATCCCGAGCTGTCCATGCATCGCCGCCCGGGCGATGGCGCGCGTGTCCCTCACGAGCGCGTTGATGTGGTCGATGAGGTTGTTGACGCTGTTGCGAAGGGGTTGGAATTCGTCGTGGAGATCGTCCCCTAGCTTCGAGGGGAGCTCCCCTTTTGCGAGAGACTCGAGAGCAGCGGTGATCGCTCCGAGGGGCGTAGACCAAGCATCGAGGACCCCATTGACGGATTCGAGCACCTCGCCAAAAAGGCCCCGTCCATCGATGCCGGCGCGCTGGGCGAACTGTCCTTTTCTTGCGGCTTCTGCAATGGCCTCGATTTGAGCGTGAAGGCCATGCATCGACTCGCGCACCACGCCAAGGTCACGGCTCATGGGCGCAAGACGTCCTGGAAGCGGCGGACAGACGAGAGCGAAGTTCCCCTCGGCATAGGCCGAGACCACCTTTTCGACGTCGTAGAGGAGACCCACGGCGGAACGTCGCGCTCGGTTGAAACGCTCGGCGATTTCTTTGGTCACCCCTTCGTGGTGGGCCAGATCGATCTCGGCCTCGACATCGCCCGATTCCTCGGCAGCAAGGGTCGAGTCCATCTGTTCGAGAAGGCCCGACATCGCCGCATCGCGCGTCGTCCCGTCGCGGAGTGTGGCCACGACGTAGACACCGGAAGAACGCGTGATGCGCTTGGCTAAAAATCGAACCGTGTGCTTCTCGCCGCCTTGACGATGACGGACTGGGAACTCTTCGTCGAGCTCTTCGCCCGAGGCCAGGGCAACGTCCGCTGGGGTGGGACGGCTTTTCTTGAAGAACGCCGGCCACGCGCGCTTGCCAAGCATCTCCTCGGAACTGCGTCCCGTGAGGACTGCCATCGCGTCGCTCCAAAAGGCCACGTGTCCCTGGGCATCGAGGACAAAGACGCAGGCGTCGATAGCGCCGAGCAACGCGAATTCGCGGTCCGTTATTTCCGTCTCCATCATTGGCTCGCTGCTCCTGGTGGCGTGGCGGTGGCGCGCTAGTCGCGTCCAGCGGCTCTCGCCGCCTCGAGCCCCTCGAACAGGAGCTTCTTGGCATCAAGTAGGATCTTGACCTCGTCGCCTACCTTGGCCAGACCGCTCATGAAACTCGTGATGGAACCTCCTCCCATGCGGGGCGGCGGCTCGATGTCGCCATCCGGTATGGACAGAACCTCGGAGACAATGTCGACCACAAGCCCTACGTCGGACTCGTCAATGTGAATGACGATGATGCAGGTGCGGTCGTCGTAGTCGCGAGGGGGTTGGCGGAACCGAAGACGGACATCCATCACCGGTACCACCCGTCCCCGCAGGTTCACGAGGCCCTTGACGAACACTGGAACGTCGGGGACCGGTGTGATGCGCTGGATACCGATGATTTCGGTCACGTACTTGATCTTGAGACCGTAGGACTCTTTTCCGATCTGGAAGGTGAGGTACTTGCCCGCCTGTGTGTCAACGTCCTCCTCGTCGGGCTCGTCCGAGACCTCACCGAAGGAGTGTTTGCCAGTCTGCGCCATCGGGATATTCCTATCGGGGGTTCGATTCACGTGGCGTGTCCCTTGCCAACGAGCTCGTCTCCGCCGAGTTTGACTAGGGCGGAAACATCGAGAATGAGACTAATTTCGCCGTTTCCGAGGAGAGAACAGCCGGAGACGCCGCGGATAGAGCCAAGGTAGCTTGGAAGGCTCTTGATGACCGTCTGACGCTGGCCGACGAGCTCATCGATGAACATCGCAATGCGTACGTTGCTCTCTTCGACAATGGTAAGCACCCCCGTTTCGAGCGCCTCCTTCTCGGGTCGGATCGCGTGGAGCCGATGGAGACGGAGCACCGGGATCAACCGATCGCGCACCCGCACCACCTCCAGACCGTCCACCATCCTCGTGATGTCTTTGGTGCGAGGGACAATGGACTCCTGAATCGACTGAAGCGGGATCGTGTAATGGCGCCGTCCCACCCGTACGAGCATCCCCTCGATGATGGCAAGGGTAAGCGGAATTCGTAGCGTGACCGTGGTCCCCCGCCCCAGCACGCTGTTGATATCGACCCGTCCTCGAAGTTTCTCGATGTTGCGCTGGACTACATCCATTCCGACGCCACGGCCGGAGACGTCGGTCACCTTCTCGGCTGTCGAGAAGCCTGGCTCGAAGATCAGTCGGAACACGTCGGAGTCGGACATCGGCGGAGCGTTCGCCGCAACGAGCCCGTTCTCCCTTGCTTTGGCGAGGATCTTGTCGCGGTCTAGCCCCCGTCCATCGTCCTCGACGATGATGAGGACCTCGCCCCCTTGATGCTTGGCTTCGAGACGGATCGTGGCGCGGGGGGACTTGCGGGAACGAAGGCGCTCGTCGCGGGTCTCGATGCCGTGATCCACCCCGTTGCGCAGCAGGTGCACCAGAGGGTCGGCGATGAGCTCGGTGACCGTCTTGTCGACCTCGGTGTCTTCGCCGACGATGAGGAGGTCCACGTCTTTTCTCTGCTTTTCAGAAAGGTCGTGGACCAGCCGCAGCATCTTTCGAAGCGAGCCGCCCACCGGGATCATGCGAAGCGAGGTCGCGATGTCCTGCATGTCGCGGACAATTTTGTTGAGGTGACGCGACGCTTTTTCGAAGTTCTCGAGGCTCCTTCCGTCGAGGTCGGGGTTCTGCGTGACCATCGTCTCGGCGATCACGAGCTCGCCGACGAGGTTCATGAGGAGATCGAGCTTGCCGAGGTCGACTCGAATGTTTTGCTGCGTGGCGACCGCGGCTGTGGGGGGACGTCGATCGCGCTGAATCTGCAGGGCTCGCTCGACTTGATCGGCTTTGACGACACCGGTGTCGAGAAGGATTTCACCGACCGTCTTCTGCTGGAGCGACAGGGCCTCGTTGACCGCGTATTCGGGAGCGGCCCCCGTTTCGATGAGGATCTCCCCGATAAGCCGGGAGGGCGGGTCGTTCGGATGGAGCGACGAGCGCGACGAGCGAGACGGCGGAGGCAGAGAAGGCGGAGGCAGAGAAGGCGGAGGCATGGAAAGCGGAGGCATAGAAAGCGGAGGCATAGAAAGCGGAGGCATGGACATGCCGCTGACGTCGCCGCGCGAAGGAGGCTCCGGGGCGCTGATGGCTCGCACCTCGTTGCGGAGCAGATCGAGCTGAGGGAGTACGGCCTTGACAAGATTGACCGAGAGCCCTCCCCCCGTTTCGCGGACCGCCCCAAGCATCGACTCGAGTTGGTGGGCAATCCGCTCGATGGCCGCGAAGCCGAGCAGCCCCGCATTCCCCTTGATCGTGTGGACCCCGCGGAAGACCGTTTTCAGATCTTCCGGGTCCTCGGTGGCATGAGCGGCTCGAACGAAAATGGCGTCGAGGGTGTCGAGCTGCTCGGCAGCATCGGCCACGAACGCGGCGGTCATCGCCGTGTCGGCCAGTCCGCTGGGGGGCGACGTGCGATGCAGAGAGGGAGGAACTGCAGGCGCGGGCACCGGCGCGGCCGCCGTTTGAGGCAACGACAGCGTCCCGATCACCACCTCAATTTCCTTGGCGAGCGCCTCCGTTTGGTCGACTTCAAAGGTGTCGTTGAGCTCGCTGGAAATGTAGGCAATGAGCTTCCGGAGCCGGTCGACGACGCGGCACAGAAGACTGATGCTGGCGCGACTGGGCGTGACGCCTCTGCGAAACAGGTCGACAAGCGACTCGGCCGCATGGGTCATGTGGGCGACATTGTTGAAGTCGAGGGCCGACGCGTTGCCTTTGATCGAATGAAAGAGCCGGAAAATCGAGTTCACGATCTCCGAAGCCAATCCTCCCCCGTCCTCCCATTGCCTTTCCAGGTCGAGAAGCCGCGGCTCCACGTCGTCCATGGCGTCGCGAGCCTCATCGACGAATTCCCGGACGACCCCTAATAATTCTTCGTCGTACGCAGCCTTGTCGCCCATCTCGCCCCTTCGGCTGAAGTCCGCCCTCATGACCTGGCAGATCGACCGCCAGCCTCGCATGGTCGCACGCAGTCCGTCAATCGGCGGACGTTCCACCAGCCCGTGCTAGAGGCGTTCGACCATGCCGCTTGTGATCTTCGAAACGCCGGGAGAGCCCACGGAACTTCGTGTGGATACCCCCGAAGGAGGGCCACTCGCGGAGGTTTGCGACAGGTCTGCGGCGCCGGTCCCTTTTGCCTGCCGCAACGCACGGTGCGGCACGTGCCGCGTCGACGTGCTCGAAGGAGACGACGCGTTTTTTCCTCCTGAGGACCGAGAGCTCGACCTGCTCGACCTGTTTTCCGACGACCCCCGCAAACGTCGGCTTGCCTGCAGTGCCGTGCTTTGTCCTGGCTCCGGCCGCGTGAGGCTCCGTGCCGTGGGCCAAGACGGCTAGTAGCTCGCGGACCTCGCCCTAAATGGCCCCGACTCGCTCCTACCTCCGTTCGGACCTCGCCCTAAACGCCCCCGACACGCTCCTACCTCCGTTCGGACCTCGCCCTAAACGCCCCCGACACGCTCCTACCTCCGTTCGGACCTCGCCCTAAATGGCCCCAAGACGCTCCTACCTCCGTTCGGACCCGTCCTAAACGCCCCAAGACGCTCCTACCTCCGTTCGGACTCCGCCCCAAACGGCCCCAAGACGCTCCTACCTCCGTTCGGACCTCGCCCTAAACGGCCCCGACACGCTCCTACCTCCGTTCGGACCGGGCCCAAGCGCTTCGACAAGCGTTCCCACGACCCTATGGGAGGAGGATGTGGTAGCTTCAGCGCCATGCAATGCATGACCAAGGCGATGATGGCAGCGCTCGGAATGAGCCTTTTCTTGTTCTCCCCGGTCAGCTTGGCGGATATTCCCCCACCGCCTGGCTACGTCGAGCAATGCACGATGGCGAAGGCGCCGGGCAAAAACGACGACTGTCTCGAATGTCCAGCCTATTACGGACAGGCCACCCGCTGCGAAGCGCTGGGTGACTTTGCGTACACCAGCAAGTGCCGCTCTTCAGGCGCGTCCGTGTGGCGCGAAATCTGGTGCCGTAAGAAAGGGACCGGCACCGCCCTTCCCAAAGATCTCCTCGCCGCCCTCCCTAATTCGAGCCTCCCGCTCCGAGCAGGGGGAGCCACCGTCGACGCTGCCGCCGCACCGTCCCCGTCGGGCGAACCGGATGCCTCCGTAGAACCGACGGCGCCGGACCTTCCCGACGCCGCCAGCGCGCTCGTTTCCTCTACCGACCCGATGGGCAAGACCCCTCCAAAGGGGGGCTGCGCCTCGTGTTCGGTCGGCGCAACTCCACAGGCAGGACTCTCCAGTCTTGCCGCCGGCGCCGCACTTGTCCTTGCGACCCTGCGCCGACGACGTCGCTCCTAAACACGCGTGTCCCCCACCGATCCCGTTTGGGATCTTCCCGTCTCCCAAGCCCCCTTCGCCTTCGTAGACCTCGAAATGACAGGCCTCGATCCGGTGCGTGACCGCATCGTCGAGCTCTGCGTGGAACGGGTCGTCGCAGGCCAATGCGTCGACCGCCTCGCAACGCTCGTGTGCCCGCCCGAACGCGCTGGAGGTGCCTCCCATGTCCACGGCCTCGACGAGGCGTCGCTGCTCGGAGCCCCGTCGTTTGCCGACTTGGTGGTCCCGCTCCAGCGCGTACTTGACGGCGCCATCTTCGTCGCCCACGCGGCCGAATGGGACGTGCGCTTTCTCACCGCGGAGCTCGCTCGCGTCGGCGTCCCCTTCGAAGTGCAAGCCTTCGTCGACACCCTCCCGTTGGCCCGTCGCGCCTTCGTCGGCCCCACCCATTCGCTTGGTGCGCTCTGCACGCAGCTCGGCATCGATCGAGGAAGGGCGCATCGCGCCGAGTCCGATGTCACGGCGCTTCGGGTCCTCTTCGACCGCTGCGTGGACGCGTTGGCACCGTCGAGCGCTCGCGACCTCTGGGAGGTGCGTATCGGGCAACATCACGCCCGCGCGGCAGTCCTCGACGCGTGCCGCAAGGCCATCGTGGAAGGCCCCATCCAGCTCGTGTTCCGTCCTTGCGGACGTCGTCCGGTGACCTTGCTGTTCGTGGTCGTCGAGGTCCGCTCGGATCTCGACCCGCCGAAGGTCATCGGCTATGAGCTGCCTGGCCGTGGCCGTAGGGAGATCCGTGCCGACCGCATTTTGCGCGTCGGGCCGTCCGCGAAAACGGTTCTTCCTAGCGAGCGGGCCTGACCCGAACGAGAGCATGCGTCTTCCCCTCCCTTCCTCCGCACACCTGTCCGCGCTTGCTGCCGGTGGGGTGCTCGTGGCCGCGTGCGGAGTGTTCGAGCCCAAGGTCCCGTCGAGAGCTCCGCTCGCCGAGCAGTGGCTCACACGCTCCAAGCTTAGCTACCAGGCAGGGGACTTCGAAGACGCCTACGACGCAGGCAAACACGCCCTCGCCGTCGCCAAAAACGACCCAGATATACGTCTCGCCGCAGCCAACGCCGCCTTGGCGCGCCTCGAGTTCTCCGAAGCCGCGCTGTTGACCGAGGGGCTCGCGACGAGCGACGCGCAGGGGGTTCGCGGACGGGCCCTCTGGTACGCTGGGGACCTCGAAGCGGCTGCCGATGCACTCGACGCCATGTTGGCCGATCCCAAGGTCAAGGACCCCTGGGCCCGTGACATCAGTCGTCTCGCGCGGCTTGGGCATGGACGACATCCATTCCGGATCGAGGGGGGGATTGTTGCGGCGGTCCCGATGCCCAAAGGGATCGCACAGGTCGATCTCGGATCGGCCCATGTGGTCCCCTGCGAGCTCGAGGGGGAACGGATCCTCGCGCTCATCGCGACTGGGGTCAGCGAGGTTGTCGTGGATGCCAGCTCCAGGCGGGAGCCGGCGTGGGTGAGCCTACGTTTTGGCGACCGCATCGAGGTCAACGACGTACCGGCGCTCGCCGTCGATCTCACCCCCATCTCGAGGCAACTGGGGGTGCCGATCAAGGCGCTGCTCGGGGTGAATTTCCTTCGGCACGTACACGCGACCTTCGACCGTCGCGGCGACCAGTTCGTGATCCGCAAGCAGGACGCGACCCCGCCACCGGACGCGAGCCGGGTACCGGTTTGGTACGTACGCGGCGGAGGGATGACGTTTCGAGCGAGCGTGACCATCAAGGAAGGCGGAGAGACGCCGCTTCTGATCGACAGCGGTCGTTTTTTCCCACTCGCACTCGAGGAGAGCGCCTGGAAGAAAGCGGGCATCGATCCAAAGGTACTTCCGCTCGTGGGCGAGGTGGCCAATGTGCGTCGGGGCAACCTGCCGACGTTTCGATTGGGGGGCTTTGATCTCGCGAAGATCCCGGCGTTCTACGGGATCGAGCTCGGCGAGGCGCACAAGGCGCTCGGGGTGGATTTCGGCGGTGTGGTGGGGGCCGAGCTTCTGACGTATTTCCGGGTGACCTTTGCCGACGAGGGACGTTTCGTCTGGATGGAGGTTGATCCTGGTCTTGTGGCTCCACCTTCGATGGGGCCCACCGCGCCGTCGCCAAGTAGCGCTCCGCGATCTTCACCCGTAGCCCCGCGGCCGGCGCCTTCGGGGTCCTCGGAACGTGTCAGGGCGCCGCGAGGAACACGATGAATTCGAACTTTGCCCGGCTCGCCGTCTATGCGGGGAGCTTCGATCCACCAACACTTGGGCACCTCGATCTGATCGAGCGGTCGTCGCATCTCTTTAGCGATGTGATCGTAGCGATTGGGAAGCACCCGAGTCGCAACCCGCTTTTTACCGTTCAAGAGCGGATAGACCTGGTCACCGAGGTCTCGGCGCACCTTGCAAACGTGACGATCGCGTCCTTCGAGGGGCTCCTGGTCGACTTCTGTCGTCAGGTAAACGCGCGGGTCATTGTCCGCGGGTTACGGGCCGCCACGGACTTCGAATACGAGCTGCAGATCGCCCACGCCAACGCCGATCTGTTTCCCGAAGTCGACACGGTGTTTCTACCGACACGAACGAAGAACGGGTTCATCTCGGCGTCGCTGGTGCGCGAGATCGCAAGCCACGGCGGGGACGCGAGCCGGTATGCGCCGGCGCCCGTATGTGCGGCCCTTCGCGAGCGGTTCCGGAAGTAGGCTCCTACCCCAGCAGGATCGCCTGGCCGTTGACCTGCACGGTCGTTCCCGACAGCGACACGTTTCCCGCCTTGGTCGCTATCGCTTCCTGCGATGTAGCCGGGTCCTTGATCACCACGCCTGTTGCGTCGATCCGCACCACCTCGCTCCCATTCAGCTTCACCACCACGTTTCCGTCGCCGACCTCCACCACCGTCGTTAGGCCCACCTTGATCTCCACTTTTTGGGTCAAGGCCACGGTCGCCTGCGCGATCCCCAACTTGCTCTTCGTCGAGAGGGCGACGGACGGTGCACCGGCGCTGGCCTGACTTGCCGTGAGCGTGACGTTCTCGCCCGAGGCCAGGTCAAGGTGCTGTCCGGCGTAGACGTTCACGTCGCTCCAAGCGCCGATGGACACGGCTTTCGCCGGGGCCTGACTTTGCGCATCGGCGCTGCCGAAGCCTTTGGGAAGCTCGGTGTGGCCCGCGCGGGCCAGGCGCGCGAGGGCGACCGCACTACCGAGCGCGAGCTCCATCACTCGGGTGGTTTCCACTGCGAGGTCTCGCAGGATCTCCTTCGCCTTCACGTTGAGTGCTGCCGCGGCGACGGCTTCCTTGGACGCTTCCTTGTGCTCCTTCTTCGCCGCCGAGACCGCGTCTTCTGCGTCCGCCTGTTTTGCCTTCGCGTCGTTCCATTCTTTTCTTGCCGACGCGATGCTGGTGCTGGTCCCCTTCAGCAAATTCACCACGACGGGGTCTTCGGAGATCGTGACCGCATGTTTGCCGGTGGTCCCGATGACGACCTCGTCTCCCAAGAGGAAGAGCGGGGCATTGCGGGAGCTCACGAGCACCTCGTGCATCGCCGCAACCTCGGTCTGTCCGGCACTTTCGACGCGCGCCGAGGCGCCGGTTCCGAAGACCGTCAGGTTCGCCGATGTGCTCGCTTGGAGGTCGAGGTCCGTCGTGCGCACCCGGAACCCAGGGACCGCATCGAGCCCCTTGGCCTTCCAGGGGAAACTCTTGAGCGCCTTGGTCTTCTTGTCGACCCAGTCGAGTCCTTTGTCGGGAAGCGCCAGGACCTTTCCGAGCAAACCGGTGGGGTCCTTGTCCTTGCCGGTCTCGGCGCTGATGAACGAGAAGCCATCGGCGGCGTATTGGACAATCCGGTCCGGGGTAGCGAGGGTGATCCCCTCCTTAGAGAAGAGCCCCATGCTGCTCGGGTCGCCTCCGGTGAGGTCGAGGAACTTGCCAACGCTGGCGACGAGGCTAGCGGCCGAATCGACGACATCGCGTACTTCGGCGATCGTTTGCCTGATCGACTTGGTCAGGGTCTTCATGGCATCGGTAACGCCGAGGGTGGCTTCTCCGATTTTCACGAAGGGGGTGAGTCCAGACGTGCCCTCGGCGGCGGCGATCGGGTCGATGGTTTTTGCCTTGGTCTTTTTCCAGTCGTCGGGGACCCCGGCCCACGGAGCCCGTTCGACCGCGGCCTTCGCGGCGTTGTAGGTGTCGATAGCGGAGTCGACGAGTCCTTTGGCCTTCTTCACCTTGGTGAGCAGCGGCTGCAGGATTGGGATTTCCTGGACACGCTTATCGAGACCGTCGAGGCGGTTATTGAGCTTGTTGAGGAGTCCGAGGAGTCCCGCGTCACCGCGAGCGAAGCGGTCGATGTAACTGGCGTCGGTCCCCTCCCTGGGGGCGATACCGAGGAGACCCGCGAGGATCTTGGCCCAGGCGAGCTTCGGCTTTGCGTGAGAGGGAACCTGTCGTCCGAGCCCTACGGAGAGCGAGGCGAAGTTTTTTTCGCATTGGGCCTCGAAGGTTTGGACTCCGAGCTTCAAGGGTCTGAGGAGGTTTTGGAGCTCCAGGCGGTTTGGGGTGAGGCGCGCGGGGGCAGCACCACCGCGGTCGAGAGGTTTATCGCGCTTGGCGGCGGGGCCTGCGGCGAGGGTAAGGAGCGCGCCGGAGAGCATGGAAACGCGGTCTTCGCCTGACGTGAACGCCTCACCGCCGATGTACTGGTACCACTCGGCGGAGGCCATCAGGTTGACAGGGCTCTCGAGGAACCAGAGGGAGTGGCCGGCGACGTTGAGATACATGTGCTGGGTGGTCTTGATGGACACTCCCGGGAAACCGAAGGTGAGCTTTCCTTTGGTGTGTTCGGGCTCGCCCAAGACCACTTTGACCATGGGGCTCGGGTCCGTGGTGCTGGTGGGGACGAGGATCCGAAGGCTCTGCACCTGGCTGGTGGGGCTGGTGGGGGATGGAAGCGCCTTGTCGTTCGGCTTGGGGGCAGGAGTCTCGGGCTTGCTGCTCATGGGGGACGAACGCTACACCGCGACTCGGCGCCTCAAACCTCTTTTGATGTGCTTGTGGCGGAAAGTCCTTGGACGCCGGCATGACCACAACGCCCCACGACGGCCCTTGTGAAGCGGCCCGTATTGGCCAGATTTTGGCTTCGTGCTGGACGATCTTGCGTTCAAGAGCGACGACGAGCTTAGGGGGCGCGCAATGATGCCATTTGCGAGTTGGGGCCAAAGGCCGAGGAGGTGTTCGTGACATACGTAGAAATCTGGAAGGCAGAGGGGCGAACGGAGGGGGAGGCGAAGGGGCGAGCGGAAGATGTTCTCATGATCTTCCGCGCGCGTGCGCTGACCGCAGATGACGGCACGCGTGAGCGCATCCTCGAACACGACGTGTTGCGGGGCGTCACTGCACCGCCTTCTGCCCTGCCGCCATCCAAGCCGGCATCAGTGCAACCTTCTCGACAGAAAACGTCGACAATGACAATCCCGCAAATAGCCGCGTCGCATCCGCCATGTCCAGGCTCTGACCCGCAACGTAGGTGCGGAAATACATCAGCATCGCGCCACGCAACCCCGGCAACCGCGGAACCCGCCAACGCCCCACGAAGTTGTAAGCCTCTTGGTGCGTGCACGACCTGTCGGCTTCCACAACCAGTAAACTGCCGCCTGGACGAAGTACGCGACTCGCTTCCAGCAATCCCCTGCGCGCATCCGGCCAATGCTTGATCGACGCCACCGAATACGCCGCATCGAACTCCCCATCGGCAAAGGGCAACGCCATCGCATCCCCCTCCACCGCCTCCACACGCACCTTGCGCTGACTGGCCAGCCGTCGCGTCCGCTGCACCATGGACCCGTGCAGATCCACCCCTCGAAGCAACAAATCAGGCCGAAGAGCCCCAAGCGCTGTCAGGATGTTCCCCCCGCCACATCCAATGTCGACCACCCGCGCCCCCTCCGGCAAGCTTGACTCAAGACGACGAAGCATCGGTTCCCCCATGCTTTCCACCGCGGGGGCCACGAACTTCGCATAGGCAAAGGCTTCTAAGAACCCGTACCCGCCGGCCATGTCGAACAAGTGCATCTAAACCAACCCCATCTTGAAAACCGCAGGTTCCGAGCCGCGGACCTCACCCCCCCAGCCCCCCTCTCCCTCGACATTTTCCTTGCCCATTCGGGCAAGTAAAATCG
>CAITRH010000726.1 GCA_903894755.1 uncultured delta proteobacterium | reverse complement strand
TCGTTCAGCTCGCTCGTACGCTCCGCCACCCGCGCCTCGAGGTGGGTGTAGGATTTCTTCAGCTCTTTGGTCATCTTCGAGATATCGACTGCAAGCTGGCCAATTTCGTCGCGGGTCTCGACCTTCACCTCTTGATCGAGGTCGCCCGAGGCCACCAGGCGCACAGAGCGTTGGAGCGCCGCGATGGGGGAGATGAACTTAGTGATCAGCAGAAAGCAGACCAACGCGGTGATGAGGAGCGTGGCGGCAGCAAGGAGCATGTTGCGATCGCGGATGGTCTTCAAGACTGCGTAGGCTTCGTCGTGAGCAACGAAAACTCCGAAGACGAAGCCGCCGCTGGTGCGCGCATAGAGGGCGTCGAAGGGACGACCCTGGAGCGAGAGCTCGTTTTTCGCTTGGAGCTCCCCCTCGCGTAGGCCAGACAGCGGGAGGAACTTCCCCCATGCGGTTTCTTCGAGGGGCTTGAAGCTGTCGGCCTCGTTCGGCGAATAGAGTACCTTGCGCGACTGCAGGTCGACGAGGAACGTAAAGGAGCTGGGAGTCACTTTGAACTTGCCGAGGGCGTCGCGCAGGGAGGTGAGGGTCCAGTCGGCGACGGCGACACCAATGATGCGTCCAGTGTCGTTGTCGACCATGAGGGCATCGGTGGTCACAAAGACCGTAGGGACGTCGTCCAACTGGTCTACGTAGGGCTCGGTGCGGTAGGTGGGGACATCACGCGGCTTGGCGCGGTCCCAGTCGGTCGGGAGTGCGAGGGTGTACCAAGACCGGGTGAGGTAGTCGTACGCGTCGGTCTGGTACTCCCAGTCTTCGTCAATCTGGCCGGGGGCTTTGACGACGCCGTAGGGGCCGACGTATTTCTTGTCTTTGTCGATGGTGAAGGGTTCAAACCAGAAGCCGCCGCCGAGGAGTGCGGGGCTTTGCGTGGGGGCAAGGACACCGCGTACCAGGGCCATCCCCTCGCCGCTGACATCGATCTGGGGGTAGCGTTTTTTCATGGCGAAGAGGCGTTCGCCGGCGCGGGCCAAGGTGGAGGCGATCTGCAGGCTGCCACGTGAGGTTTGGTTGATTTGCTCAAGGTAGCCGCGCACTTCGCTATTGAGCTCGGCTTCTTTCATGGCCACGGCTTGCCGCGCGACGATAGCCTGGGTGATCGTCGCGCTCGCCACGAAACAGAGCGTTAGGGTTCCTAGAATTGCGAGCAGCGCTTTGGTGCGCAGTCCCATTCCGCGCCTTTCCATCGACATGGCCATCTCCCTGCAGACGTCGAGAATTCGACGACCCGAAGGTAGAGCCGGACAAGCACGTGGCACAAGCCCGTTTTCCGGTTTTATCTTGCGCACTGCGCCAACGTGCTGCACTGCAGCGTAGAGTGCTCCCAGGAAGCTACATCAGGTTCGGCGGATTTATGCAGGGCAACCGGGTCGGACCCGCGCCCCCCACGACCCAGGGTTACCCACCCTGGGCTGATTTGATTCGCCCCTTCGGGGCTGCCAGGCTGCCAATTAAGCCATGTCGTCATCATCTGGTGCCGCGTGCGCCATTGCAGCGAGGAAACCCAAGTTTTTCCTTCGATGGAACGGACCCAACGCGTTGATTGGCAGCCCCGAAGGGGCGAGTCAAACCAGCCCAGGGTGGGTAACCCTGGGTGGGTAACCCTGGGTCGCGGATGGCGCGGTTCGGACCAGTTTCGGACCTGCGGTTGTCAAGATGGGGTTGGTTTAATGGGGCTTCAAAAGGATCCGCTTGCCGCAACAGCGCCGCCGGCACTATTGAGAGAGCGCAGACCCCTACTGAATAAGGAAAGGGACCGGATTGCTCCACGCCCCCGCGATATCGCTGGTCGTGATCTGAACCTGGAAGAGGACCGTCACCAACGGCGGTAGGTCCTCGACGGTTGCATGCGCGTGGTTGGTCGTGGTGCCCGCACCGTACGTCTTGCCACCGTCCACCGACCATCTCCAACCGTAGAAACATCGGCCATGCCCGTCGCCGGCCTTGGCTTCCAGATCCACGCTGCAGGCCTTGGCTCCCTGCTCGGCGGTCAGTGGGAGCTTGACGTACGTGGTGTGGGCCTTCCCCGACATCCCAGCAGCCTCGACGATGGCGGCGGCCTCCTCCGGGGTCGCGGCAGCGTTCACGAGGATCTGTACGTACGCCGCGAGAGCCTTGAGGAGGTTCCTGAGCGCGTTCTCCTTGACCAGGCGCGCTGCCACCGCCCCCTTGGTCTTGTTTAGAGCTACCGTGTGTGCTTGCGCCAGCGCCTCGGTCGCCGAGGTGATAGTGGCCAAGGAGGGGTTCGGCGTGGCGAAAATGGTCGCGTGAGCGCCTATCGACGCCACGATGGAGTTGGACTGGGCAATCAGTTTGGGAACAGATCTCGCCAGTTTCAGCACTACTTGCATAGTTAGCGTGTAGTGCCAGCCACGCCTGACGTCAAGTAAGGACAGATCATTTTATACTCGGGCACGACGGCATCGGGTGAAGGCACGACGGCATCGGGTGAAGGCACGACGGCATCGGGTGAAGGAACGATGACTTCGGGTGAAGGCGCGATGACATCGGGTGAAGGAACGATGACATCGGGTGAAGGCGCGATGACATCGGGTGAAGGCGCGATGACATCGGGTGAAGGCGCGATGGCAGCGGGTGAAGGCGCGATGGCAGCGGGTGGAGGAACGACGGCAGCGGGTGGAGGAACGATGGAAGCCGTTGTTTTTCTACGGTAGGGGACGGTAGCCGCGCTCACCCCCGCGATTCACTTGGAAGCAGCGGAGGCGCAAACGGCGACAGCGCCAGATGACCGGGAGCCTGCGATGGACGCACCGGAAACAGCGACGGACGGTACAGCCCTTGAGCAGGACGGTAGGAGTGCGACGGCAGTACCGATGCAACCCTCTTTGGAGCCACCGAAGCCAGTTGTGGCCTCGCTCGCATCATTGCCTCGGCCACCGGAAACACAAACGAGAAACAGGTCCCCTTGCCCAACTCGGACCGCACCACCACACTCCCCCCACGCCCCTCGCACTCCCGCAAGACCGCCCCAGCCCCCACCCCTCGTCCAGACAGCTCGGACGCTTCATCGCGCGTCGAAACGCCGTCGCTAAACATCGCACGCACCCTGTCTTCATGCGTCGACGCAGGAAGTCCCAGGAGCGCTGCCTTCTGTGCAAGACGATCCCAGTTTACCCCTCGGCCGTCGTCCTCAATCTCGATGTGCAACGCGTCCTCCGTACGCAATGTCCGCAACACCACCCGTCCCTCGGCCCCCTTGCCGGCTGCAAGACGTTCCTCCCGCGTCTCGAGCCCGTGGTCCACCGCATTGCGCACCACATGAACAAAGCTGCCCCAGAACGCCCCCCAATGCTCCGCATCCAGCCGGACTCGTCCAGCCTCGATGTCGACCCGCACGGACTTTCCAAGGCGGGTCGCCAGTCCGGTCACCTGCTCCCCAATGCGAGCAAGACGCTTCTGCATCGGCTCGAGGGTCCATGCATCGATCCGCTCCACCACCACCGAATTGGGCGCCCCCGCACGCAGCGCCGCAAGCGCTCCACGGTACTCCTCATCGTCAATCTCAAGGACCCGTCCTGCTCGTTCCCCAAGCCACAAGTCTAACCTGCTGTCCACATTGGCCCAACGAGTCTGAAGCTCCGACCGCATTGCAACCGTCGGCAATCCCTTGGTCTCCTCCATCTCGATTTCCATCTCGTGGCAGTGCGACGCGACCCGAGTAATGCCAAAAATCCCTGCGTTCCCTTTCAACGTGTGCACCACACGCTTCATGTCCGCAAGGCTCTTGATGGACGATCCCGTGATGAGCTGCACCATGCGCCTCGCCTCCGTCGCAAACTCCACGACCCCAGCCCGGTCGCGTGCAATCCGCTCGAAAAGCTGCACCGTCTCGTGCTGCTCGGCTTCGATCCGCTCCCGCTCCACATCGCTCGTGATGTCGGTCATCACCACTAGACAGTTGGCAAGTTCCGCCTCCGCGGAGTCGTCCAGAATTGGACGGTACGCAAGCTCGAAATGACGATCGCCAATGACCATGCGCTTGGCAAGCTGATCGAGACAAAGCTCCAGAGGCATAAACCCGTCGAGAACGGCTTCCCACCCCAATGCAAACATCTCCGCCGTGTCCGGCGCATGTGGACGAAGGTACTCCGCAAAGGTGATCCCTCGGCCGCAAGGACCAAACCAGCGGTCGACAATCGCCGAGCGCTCCTCCGAGACCCTTCCCTGCCGGTCGATACTGAGAAACCCCTGCTCGACATTGTCGAGAACGAGACGCATCGCCTGGTTTCTTTCGTTCAGCTCGCTCGTACGCTCCGCCACCCGCGCCTCGAGGTGGGTGTAGGATTTCTTCAGCTCTTTGGTCATCTTCGCGATATCGACTGCAAGCTGGCCGATTTCGTCGCGGGTCTCGACCTTCACCTCTTGATCGAGGTCGCCCGAGGCCACGAGGCGCACGGAGCGTTGGAGCGCCGCGATGGGGGAGATGAACTTGGTGATCAGCAGAAAGCAGACCAACGCTGTGATGAGGAGCGTGGCGGCAGCGAGGAGCATGTTGCGATCGCGGATGGTCTTCAGGGCCGCGTAGGCTTCGTCGTGGGCAACGAAAAATCCGAAGACGAAGTCGCCGCTGGTGCGCGCGTAGAGGGCGTCGAAGGGACGACTCTGGAGCGAGAGCTGATTTTTCGCTTGGAGCTCCCCCTCGCGTAGGCCAGACAGCGGGATGAACTTCCCCCACGCGGTTTCTTCGAGGGGCTTGAAGTTGTCGGCCTCGTTCGGCGAATAGAGCACCTTGCGCGACTGCAGGTCGACGAGGAACGCAAAGGAGCTGGGAGTGACCTTGAACTTGCCGAGGGCGTCGCGCAGGGAGGTGAGTGTCCAGTCGGCGGTGGCGACCCCAACGATACGTCCAGTGTCGTTGTCGACCATGACAGCGTCGGTGGTCACGAAGACCGTAGGGACCCCGTCGAGCTTGTCTTCATAGGGCTCGGTGCGAAAAGACGTGGCGTTGCGGGGCTTGGCGCGGTCCCAGTCGGCGGGCAGCGCGAGGGTGTACCAAGACTGGGTGGGGTAGTCGTACTTGTCGTCGTTGTATTCCCAGTCTTCGTCGACCTGACCTTGGGTCTTCACGACGCCATAAGGGCCGACGTATTTCTTGTCTTTGTCGATGGTGAAGGGTTCGAACCAGAGGCCGCCACCGAGAAGTGCGGGGCTTTGGGTGGCGGCGAGGATACCGCGGACCAGACCCATACTTTCCGTGGGGGCATCCAGTTGGGAGTAGCGTTTCTTCATGGCGAAGAGGCGTTCGCCGGCGCGGGCCAAGGTGGCTGCAACTTGCTGGTTGTCGAGGGAAGTTTGGTTGATTTGCTCGAGGTAGCGACGCACTTCGCTATTGAGCTCGGCTTCCTTCATGGTCACGGCTTGCCGCGCGACGATGGCCTGGGTGATCGTGGTACTGGCTACGAAACAGAGCGCCAGGGTTCCTAGAATTGCGAGCAGTGCTTTGGTGCGCAGTCCCATTCCGCGCCGTTCCATCGACATGACCATCTCCCAGCAGACGTCGAGAATTCGACCATCCAAAGGTAGATTGGGACAGGCTCGTGGCACAAGCCCTTTTACCAGTTTTATCTTACGCACTGCGCCAACATGCTGCACTGCAGCGCAGATTGGCGTGCAGCATATTTCGATAGCACTTGGCGAAGCGCACGGAGAGCGCATAGGCTGGCGCGCTCAAGAACAGAAGGAGTGGATTCATGCTTTGGAGCAAGACGCTGGGTTTCGGTGCCGTACTGGTTGCAGTGGGATGTGTCTCGTCGTCCGTTTGGGCGTATCCGTCCTCGGTGGTTTTCGCCCCCACTGGAGAGGCCAAGGGCTTTGGGGAGACGCTCGCCTATGCGTACACCAGTGTCATGTTGAGCCCCGAGCTGTCAGGACAAACGGGGGCGTCGTGGTCCGGTGTCAACTTCGGGGTTCTTCCTAAGGTGCCGTATGGCAAGAGCGGGGTGTCTTTTGGTGGGCTCGAGGTGGGGGTAGACTGGCTCTTCTTCAGCGGAGGAAAAGGCAAGACGGTGTTCAATGGGAAGCTGCAGTTGGTCACGGAGACGACGTTTACGCCTCATGTGGCGGTCGGCTTTTCCCAGTGGTCAGCTTTTCAGCCGTCGCTGAGTCTCAACATGGGCTATGTGTCGCTGACCAAGACCCTTCGGTTTGGAGAGCACAACTTCGGGGCGGTCACTGCGGGGATGGAATACAACTTTACCGATGACCCGAGGGTTTCTGGGGGGGGAAGCTGGCCGTTTCGGGACGAGAAGTACGGCTTGCTTTTGGGGTACCTGTCACCGGAGTTCGGTCCTATCAGCGTAGGAATCGACCATGTGGCGGGCTACAACGAGCTGGCCTCGACGTACTTTGCGGTGAACCTGCAGGTCCTTCCAGGAAGCTACATCACGTTCGGGGGGTTTATGCAGAACAACCGCCGAGACCAGGATCGTCCTCTCTACGACGGAGCCTTTTTCTTTTACAGCATGTCCTTCAACACGCTCAAGCTCGTGGGGCTTCAGAAGGACCCTCCCCCGCCTCTACCCACAGCCGCCCCCGCACCAACGCCGCATTGAGAGATCGCGGCCAAGCGACTCGCTTCGCGTACGAAGTCCAGGCGGTCCTGACCAAAGAACATTTCGTCACCCACGAAGAACGTTGGCGCTCCAAAGACTCCACGAGCCACGGCCCCTTCCGTCTCGATGTCAAGCGCCTCTTCGATGGCGGGATCACTCACCCAAGCGTTGACCTCTGCGGGGTCGAGTCCGACGGAAAACATAACGTCGGCAAACACCTCGGGGTCGGCGATGTCTTTGGCCTCGACCCACATGGCGTGGAACACGGATTCCACGAAAAAGAGGAGCTCCTCGGGTCGGAACATTTTCATCCCGGTTGCCGCGCGCATCAGACTCTGCGTGTCGACGGGGAAATGCGGGTTCAAGCGGAGCTCGACGCCGTAGCGTTCGGCAAAGCGGATCAGGTCCCTCCATAAGTAAAGCCCCTTGGCCACAACCTCGCCGGGGGGACGGTTGCCCGTTGCGCGAAACACTTCTCCGAGAAGCATGGGACGCCAGTCGATGACGGCGTTGGTTGCGGATGCGATGTGGGGAAGTTGGGTGGAAGCCAGGTACGAATAGGGACTTACAAAGTCGAAGTAGAAGGTTATTTCAGGGGTCATCGTTCCTCCAAGGAGCGGGGTAGTGGCCCCACGGAGCCACTCTAAACCAAAGCAACGACCCGCTAAGTTCCGAGGGGCCACCCGCTACCCAGGGCCCAGCCTGGGGGGTCCTGCCGCGCTAAAACGTTCCGCAGATTGTGGTGAATTCCCCGAAGAGGGGTTACGCTCCCCTTCGTGTTGTTCGCATGCCTGAGCAGAGCGCAAGATGGAACGCACCCCTAACTTGTTTGACCACCGAGGACGGTACACCCCCATGAAAGACGGATCGACACCGTCGGACGGCACCAGCGAAGTTCGCGCATCGCTCACCCTCGCCGAGGCCTGGGAGCTCTTTCGCGAAGGAGGCGCCGTCCAATGCCCTGAAGACGGCGGCGCCGTTGCCCTCGCCGTCGACGCCGCCGCTGGCGTCTACCGCTTCGTCTGCACCGGCTGCGGCGCGCCATCCCCCTGGTTCGAACAAAACCCGGGAGGCATGCGCGTGCGAACCCCTTCTCCTTCCATGCGTCCAGCCCGCGACGAATAACCCCACATCAACGGCCACTCGGCCCACACCTGCTGTCGCCCTCGGTGCTGGCCACCACTTCGTAACCGCCTAAAGCAAGCGTCCCGGGCACCACCAGCGACCCGCCCAACGTGCCCCCCTCCGACGACGCCATCGCACCAAGACGTACTCGCCTGCCGTCCCCCCCCCTCACGAAAAACTCCACCACTACCCCAGGACACGACGCCCCATCAGAGGTCACCTGCCCGCGTATCCCAAGAGCCGCCCCTCGTCGCACCACCGTGTCCACCATGCTGAGCGTGATCACCGACTCGGGACGATCGTCGCGCGGATGCGACCGCTCCCCCGCGTCCGCTGCACTCGCCGTTTCGCTTGACAGCGGTGGCCCCGCATCCGCAGCAACCAGCCGCGACCGTGCCTCGGCCACCATGTCTTGCCCGCGCTCCGCCCCCTCCGGCCAGGTGAAACGATCGGGCGGCGCTCGGTGTTGGGGACGTTCCACCGCCGACGTCGGCGCGTTCAGAAGGCGCCCTGCACCTCCTAGATCGATGCGACGCCACATGACCCCGTCATGCACCTCGACCCACGCGTGCGCTTCGTTGGCCACCATCCGAGTCGGTATGCCCAAAGCAAGCGCAGTCACGAGAAAGGCAAAGGCGCGATGACGACACACGCCTTTCTTGGAGAGCGCAAGATCCAGGTAGATGTCGCCTCGTCCTACCGGTGGCTCGTCGGACTCGCTAAACGATCGGAAATGCGCCACCAGTCGCGTGACGTTGGCCTGGGGACCAAGCTGTCGGCTTAGACCCAGCGCCCGAAGGACCTCGCCGGCCGCGTAGGCCACACGTTCGGGAAGCGGTGGGACTGGCAGGAGTTGTCCCCAGGTGACCTCGGCGAAGTCGGCTCGAAAGGCTCCACGGTGGATAGCGAGCTGCATGACAAGACGCGCGCGGGCGGTCTCCGAGGCCTCGACGAACCACTGGTCGGCTCCGTCGTGGGTCAGTACGAACGGCACATCGCGCACGCCGATCCCGAGACGCGCCCGGACCACGCGAGCACCAGGCCCGACACTCGGGATACGGACCGCGACTCCCGTCTGGAGCGACACGACCATGTCGGCATAGAACACGTCGTCGTCGGGCGATGGCTCGGCGCGGGTGGCAAGCGGTCGGCGGCGCGGATCGCGAACCCCGAGCTCGTAGGTGGGACTCACCGAGTCGTAGGCCAAGAGGCGTTTGAAGGGGGCCGTCGCGGGGGTGAAAGGCTCGTCGTAGCGGTCGATATCGGGACGGCGCGTGTCGCGGTCGGGACGGAACGCGGGAGGCGCTGGGTCGGACGCGTACGCAGGATCGGTTGGAGAGATGGCACGTCGCGGTTCGGGGGCGCGCACGGTTCCACTTCGCGTTTCGACGGCAGCCGCGAGGCCTCCTTCGACCACGACGCCGAGCGCGATGTCTTCTTGGGCGTCGGGAGCGAGGGGCTCGTGCACGACGGGGACCTGCGCGAGAGTCCCGAGGAGCACGACGGGAAACGTACGTCGCAGGCGCGCCATGTTCAGGACTTCGGGTCGCTCGCGGCCATGGTGCCTTTGCGCGCTTTGTCGCGGAGGGCGACGAGAGCCTCCTTGAAGATTTCGGCGACCATGGCGGCGGCGAGCTGTTTTGCGCCGACGAGACGGGCGCGTTCCCGGTTGGTGATCTCGAAGAAGACGAGGACAGAGGCGAGGGCGACTCCCGCGACCGTAACGACGGCGAGCTTGGTGCCGAGGGAGAAGAACCGTCCAGAAGGAAAGGACTCGGTGTGCATCGTCCCGAGGGAGCTTATTTCACGGCGCGGATAGCGGCCAGACGCATGGCGGCTTTGACCTGGCGGAGGAGGGAGTCTGCGTTGCCTTTCAGGACAAAGACACCGTCGAAGCCGCGCGACAGGTAGTTGGTGCTGGCTTTTGCGTCGGTCGTGTACAGGAAAAAGAGTGGGGATTCGCCTTCAGGGACCGCTTTTCGGAGGCGAGCGCAGACCTCTTCTCCGTTGGTACCGGGCATGTGGAAGTCGATGAGGACCAGGTGACAGCCGGCGAGGAGGCGGGCGGCTTGGGATGGATTCGAGGTCGTGACGACGCGAAATCCTTCTGCAGAGAGCTTGGCTTTTGCCAAGTCGAGGACTGTGACGCTGTCGTCGACGATCATCACCTTTCCGGTCTCGGCCATGGTGGTTGACGGTGCCTACTTGGGAGGGGGAATGGGTTGGGTTTCGCAGCCGAGCTCGATGGAGATGGCGGCGAAGGTGTCGGCCTTGACGTTGTCGCAGGCCTTTGGGCAGAGGATGATCTTCTGCTTGTCGTCGCTGTATTTCCAAGCTTCGACGTCGGCGACACAAGTGCCTTGGGGGTCTTGGGGAATGATGTGGGAGGCTCCGCCACCGGCGACGAATTTGACGTTGACCAGGCCGTAGTCGAGGGTTCCAGCGTCGGGCTTGGGGACATCGAACTCGCAGCCGATGGTTTCGCGGGCGATGATGTCGAGGGCTTTTTTGAGCTCTTCGGCGAAGTTCGTGTTGGGCTGGGTCATGTCGAAGTGGCAGTCGCCGAGGGTCGGGTCACCGCTTCTGTTGTGGAGGCACGAAGGGGATCGGGGGGTGCCGCCCTGGAAGGCGATGTCGGAGAGGAACGCGCGGTTGGTTTCGCTTCCTGGGGCGCCGAGGACGAAGGTACGGATTCCCAAGCTCAGGGCTCGGGGGACCCTCTCATCGACGAGCATGTTTTGGCCTTCGGGCCAGCAGGTTTCGGTTCCATCGGTGAGGAGCACGAGGAAGAGTTTTCCCGGGCGGGGATTGTCGCGGAGGTAGGTGTAGGCCTCGAGCGAACCCGCGACGATGGGCGTATCGCCGTAAGGGGCGACGGCGTTGAGGGTGCTTGCGATGCGGAGCTTCTGGGTGGCGGTGGCGGAATCGAAGAGGACCGAAGGGGTACTGGTCGCAGCGCAGTCGTTGTCGCTGCTGAAGTAGGTGATGGCGACGCCGTTGGTCTCGGGCATGGAGTCGACAGCTTGTTTGAGGGCGCCGCGGACAATTTCCCACTTGGAGTCTTTTGTGGGGTCGGCTTTGACGGGATTGGCTTCACAAGCGGCCGACGGGGTGGTTGGGGGGGGATTGCAGTTCATGCTTCCCGAGCGGTCGACGAGAAACAGGAGGTTGGCGGGGACCGCTTTGCCGGTTTCCTGGGACTTTGCCGCACAGGCGGCATCGCCGAGGTCGCCGTCGTGACGAATGCGGGCGTCGTCGGTGCGGGTGTCGAAGATAGAGCCGTCGCGGGCGCTCGTATCGGGAGCGCTAGCGTCGGAGGTAGGGCCAGCGTCGGCGTCGACGGTAGCGTCGGTGGGGCCAGGACCAGCATCAGGCGAGTCGGAGCTGGTGCTGCTGCAGGCGGTAGCGGCAGCACAAAGGAAGGATGCAAAAGCGAAAAGGGGACCCATTTGGGGCATTGCGTACACCTTGGAATTAGGCCGTCCGACACGGAGGATGCGGGCGGGCTGGCGGTCCGATCATGCCCGGTTTCCCGGGTTCGTGTCCGCAGTGGACACGTGCGCAGCGTCTTCGTTTAGCGTAGCGAGAAGCATACCACGCGACTTTCATTTCTGGCGCGGCTCGCACTCGAGCCAGCGGAGTTAAGGCGTGAGGTCCTGGAGCTCGAGTTGTTTGCGGTCCGCCATTCGTCGGGCCAGTTCTGCAGCCAAGGGGTCGGAGGGGGCAAAGGTGAGGAGCTCTTCGAGGGCTGGGGCGAGCACTTCCCGGTCACCGGTGGCCGCCATGGCAAGGGCGCGCAGGCGAAGAAGACGCGTCGTAAGGGCCAGGAGCGTTGGCTCGGGGACGGAGGTGAGCGCATGGGCGAGGCGGCGACGCTGGGGGACAAGGGCCTCGAGGGCGCGACGTCGGTCGCTTGGGCCGCGGGGTTCGGGTTCGAAGCGCGAAAAAAGACCCACGGGGACCAGGTGACGAGCGAGGGGGCGATCCCAGCGGGGGTCGAAGGTTACGAGGAGCGGACGAGCGGCGGCGAGCGTGGATAGCGACCATTCGTTCGGTTTTGCTCCAAGAGCAAGATCACGCCAGAGCGGTACGAGCGCCGGTTCACGTTCGAGCTCGGCGCGGGCGAGAGGCCCGTTGAGGTCGAAACTGGGAAACAGCCCGAGGTCAGGACGAAGCGTACCTGAGGCCCGCGCCGCAAGAGCCCGCACGATCACTTGTGGCTCGTTCACCAAAACGAGCGCATGGGACGGGACCGCTCCCCAAGCGGTTTCATCCCAGACGGTCCCAGCTTCTCGTCCTCGGTCGGCGGCTCGGGCCAGAGTTTCGTCGAGCGAGCGCACCGGAAACGTGAGCAAAAGGATCACCACCAGTGCGGCACTCGTTCGAGCAAAAGGAATACGCGCAAAGCGGACCGCTCGGACCAAAGCCTGCAGAGCGACCGCGGCCAGCGCATAGAGCGCAGCGAGGCCTGCGAGGAGCGGCGGCCCAAAGCGATCAGGTCCGCAAGGCCCCCCAAAGCTCGAGCCGCCAATTCCAACGACCGCCACCGCGAGCAATCCCAAGGCCAATGGCCTGGCACGGGAGGTCATCAGGGCCAGAACAGCCCCGACCGCGGCGAGTCCAAGAACCACCAATCCCGCCTCGTTGAGGAGCCACGGAAGGGGCGAAGTGAGTGGGGTCCAAATGCGTGCCAACGGAGCCGTGGTGAGCGCGAGCGGGGCGCGGTAGCGGAGCACGGAAAGGACAAGAGGACTGAGTCCGACGATGCACGCCCCTACGGCGAGCAGTTGCCTTCGACGACTCAAGGCCTGACGCCACGGTCCTCGCCATTGCGTTGCGAAAGAGGCCAAGGCCACGGCCCCAATAAGAGGTTCGTAGGAAAAAGCAAACCCGACGGTGAGCGCACGGAGGGGGAGGGTTCGACTTAGGGGCCAGACGGTTTCTGTTTGAAGGGCAAGAGGAAGAAGCGCGAGCAGGACCCCCAGCGAGGCACCACCGGCACTGGACGCTTCCACCTGCCAGGAGATCCCCAAGGTAGCGGTGAGAGTGGCGAGGGCACTGACCACGGGACCAAGGCGCGACAGGTCGGCACACGTTACGAGGAGTCTTCGCGTCAGAAGAAAAGCGATGGAGCTGGCCAAGCCTGCGATGAGAGCGCTAGCGAGTGCGGCTCGACAATAGCGGGTGCTGATGGGGAGTGCGGTCCAAGCAGCTGCCAGCGGTGCGTCGAGCCATTGCCAGCTTCCGGTCCAAGCAAGGCCGACGGTGCGCAGGGTCCCCTCGTCGTGTGCGGCATCGGGATTTCCAAAGGCGGCAGCGGTCCAGGCGGTGGTAGCAGCCACCAAGGCGGCAGCTCGGGGCGAAGATGCTATGGATTCCTTTGCCTCCACGATGCGACCTTACTGGAGGAGCGCAGGCAGGCAACCTTACCTGCTAAGGATGGGGAGCAGGGCGACCTACTCCTCTTCGTCGTCGTCCATGCGACTTCCGCCCATTGCGGCGCCGCCGAGCATGGCAGCGACCCCTGCGGTGGCCCCTTTTTGCGGGGCGGCCTTGCGGGCGGGAGGCGGCGGAGGCTTACGTGCAGCAGCGCGAGCCGCTGGTTTTTTTGCTGGTAGCGGCCTGCGGGCGGCTACCTTCTTGGCGGGGGCTTTGACGACCTTTTTGGCCGTCACTTTGGTGACTCTTGCCGCTGGCTTCTTTGCGGCAGCGCGTTTGGGCGCCCTGACGATCTTAGGAGCCGGCTTCTTTGCCGTCTTTGCGACCTTCTTGGTGGTTTTTGTCTTCTTGACCGTTGTCGGCGCCTTCTTCGCCACAGGCTTCCTTACGGGCTTCGGGGGGATCTTTTTGGATGCAGCCATCGTCTTCGTTCCTCCAGTGAGGTAATGTACGTGACCTATATGGTCATCCAAGTGCGTCGTCAACAAAAAAATCGTTGTCCCGACTTGACAGGCCGCGCGTCGGCCAACCCAGGGGGGAGAAATCGCTCAAATCACCCTGTCCTAGAAGTTCGGTGGGCTATCGGGCTGGGCGTTGCTCTTGTCATCGGCGGCTGCGGTCCGCGGTTTTCGGCGCAATCGGCCTGCGACGCCCAGGAATCCCGCCTGCGCGCCCTTGACGACGACGTACGCGACGCACGGGATGAAATCGACAAGCTCAAGAAAAAACTCCGCGATGAGCACCTCGCAGCCGAAACAGAACGTGCTACCCGCGCCCAAGCCTTCGCTGAATACGAACAGAGGCTCGCGCAACTGACCGAGCTCGCCGCACGACTGCGTGACCTACGCACCAAACTCCTCCCCCTCGCCTCCTACGGCGTCTCCGCCACCGTGCGACTTAGCCGTATTACCATTCAGCTTTCTGGCTCCGCATTCTTCTCCCCTGGCTCCACTACCCTGGGACCCGAAGCACGCCGTCTGCTCCATGAGATCGCAAGTCGCCTCGTGGCCGACCCCACCCTCGCCAAACGCACATTTCAGGTCGTAGGCCACGCAGACGCGGCCGAATCCGCAACCCGAGACCCCTGGGCGCTTTCCCTTTCCCGAGCCCGCGCAGTCCTCGCCGTGCTCCCGCCCTCGACCCCGGACACCGTCCGCTGGTCCGTTGCCGCGCTCGGAACCACAGACCCCATCGCCGGCTCCCTCGACCGTCCATCCCTCGACGAGCAGCGACGAAACCGACGCATCGAGCTCGTCTTGCAGCAGGCGCCCGAGGAGTGCCTCTTTTTTCGCGATCCCGACCGCTGATCTCGTGTCAGGCTCGCCCCCCGCTCGCCCGCACTGGCGCAACGGCACCAACCAAGAAAGGTCGTAAATCATGAATCGCTGGGAAGTTCGCGTCGACGGTGACGGCAAAGTCGACACCCAACATCTTCAAGGTCAGCTCGAAAAAAAAGCCCTTAACAAGGTCGACGCGATGGTCTCGGGTTGGATCTGGGGCCTGATCATCGGTGGCATCATCCTCCTCGCCTTCGTGGGCGTCGGCGTATACCTGTTCTGGACCGTGCGCTCGGCCGTCGTCGCCACCAGCGCTCCGTCGACCGCCGGACTTCGCGTCGCAACCTGGGATGGCAAATCGCCCTTTGCCTGCGCCGGCAATGACCACGTCGTGCTCCAGGCCATCACCGCGAACTTGACCACCGGGTCCGCCCTGAGCGCATCGGGCAACTGCGAGCTCACGCTGAAAAATGTCAACGTCTCCGCCCCCGTTGCCCTCGAGGCCGCTGGCAACGCGCGCGTGACCCTCGAAGGCGGCTCGCTCAAAGGCACCGACAAAGCCATCGATGCTTCCGGAAATGCCCAGGTGACCCTCAAGGGGGCCACGGTGACCGGCAAGCTCTCCAAAACAGGACTCGCCCGCATCGAAGGCGCCAAATAGCTAGCTAAACCAACCCTATCTTGAGAACCGCAGGTCCGAACCGAAGACCTCACCCCTCGCTATTTCGCCCTTTCACAGCGCCCCCTCCCCATCGATGGGGAGGGGGACCTTGTGAACGCTCTGGATCGTGTGGGGGTGAGGTCCTCGGGATCGCCGGCGACGAAGTTGCGGTTCTCAAGATGGGCGTGGTTTAGCTACCTACGCCGCGCGCTCAGTTGACCGTGTCTGTCCCCACCTGCCCCGTGCCAAATACCCGGTCCCAGCTGTCGCGGTAGGCATGACTCGCGATCTGCGCAGGCCCGCTTCTCGACGCGACCACCTCCGGAACTCGGTGCACCACCTCAACATCGCAGAGTCGCGGCTTGCCCTCGCGTGGATGAAGCGAAACCACCTCGCCTCCAAGCAGCGACTGACCCTCTTTGAGAGGACGTACCTCGCCAACCTGAAGCCCCTCCCCTCGCGCTCGCAGCACGCGCATTCCTTCGCCATCCTCCGTCGCGCTGTGAAGCCATACGACGTCCTGCGCCTTCGGCGTGCTCTCCTCCATAGTCCGAGTCTACCCCATTGCCCCGCTGACGCCCCATCCTAACGGTGGCCAATTCCGGTTGCGTGCCGCCCACGCCTCGCGCATCGTGACGCCCCGTGCTGGAGGCCTGTCACGAATGAAATTCGACCGATCGCTCTTTCTCTTGCTCACCGGGACCCTCGCGGGCGCCGCCTGCGCGACCACGTCCCCACCCCAGGTCGGTCCGTCGACCGCCGCCGCGACGTCGTCCGCTCCCCAAACCCTCGAATCCGCAAGCCCTTCCCCCTCTCCGTTGCCACCGCCGTTGCCACCCCCAAGCGCAACCCCGGCGACCACGAGCTCCGTTGCCGACCCCGCCCCCCCTCTTCCCGCCCCCCCTCCCATCGACCCGAGGAATCAAAGACCCATGCCGCCGGACCCTGGCGGGTGCGGAAAGAGCCGCGCCACTTTCGACGCGACCCGAACTGGCTGCGACGACTCCAAAGGCGTCGAGCTCGACTGCGACGACGTCAGCAGCGGTCACTACCCTGCCAGCGAGCACAGCCCCGGTCCCGCCCAGTACCGACGACGTTGCATCGTGTACAACAACCTCTTCAAACCCCATGTCGCCGAAGCCGCCAACAAATGCCTGAAGGGCGCAACCGGCAAAGGCAGCGACGGCTGCAAACCCTTCTCCTGCGGTCACGAGGCGCTCATGACCGCCTGCCCAGACCCCTCCGCTGCCGCGGAATGCGATTCCATCCTCCGTGCCTGCAGCGGTGTCCAGCGCACCAAGTGCATGTCCTACCTCTCGGGGCTCAATCCCAGCGGACGTGGCCAAATGGTCCAATGCCTTCTCAAGTGCCGCGGATTCCAAACCTGCCTGACCGGGATCCAGTAGCTCCCACGTGCCCCGCGATACGCTCTCCGTAATCACCCTCAATGTGCTCTTCGGTGGCGAAGAGCGCATGGACCTCATCACCTCTCTCCTGCACCGCGAACAACCGGACCTTGTCATCTTGCAGGAGTGCCTGGGATGGGAGGACGGCGAAAGGCTCCGCCAGGTCGCAAAAGCCATCGACGCCACCGATGTTCACCTGGGACGCGCCCGGGCTCGCGCTAGCGGAAACCGCTACCATGTCGGCATCGCAAGTCGTGTCCCCCTGCTTTTCGCCCGAACCCACAACGATGCCCGTGAGGTCGGCCACTGCATCGTCGAATTCGCCATTCCGTTCGCTCAAACCACACTCCACGGCTTTGCAACCCACTTCGACGCGTCAAGTGAGGACCTACGCCTCAAAGATGCCCGCAAAGTCAATTCCCTCGCCGCCGGTCCTGCCGAGGGCTTCGCGCTTCTTGCTGGCGACTTGAATGCCCTCTCCCCAAGAGACCCCTACCCACCCGACTTCGACGCCCGCCTCGTCGCCGCCGCCACCGACAAGTACGGCCACCCCGCCCGCTTCGACGTGATCCGCACCCTCGAAGCCTTCGGATGGAGCGATACGCTCCACGCAACGTCCCCAGAACACTGGGTCACCGCCCATCGCGACCGCGGCGGGGTCCCCATCGACACCCGCACCGATTACGTCTTTGTCTCCCCGCGCCTCTTGCCCCATCTGCTCCGCGCCCGCGTCGTAGACACCCACGGAGCCTCCGACCACAACGCCGTTGCGGCCACATTTTCCCTGACCAACGTCCGCTAGACCGCCTGCCAAGCGAAAGCCCAGCAGCCAAGTTGACGCCGCTGGCAGGTTTGCGGCACGCTCCGCACATGCTCGAGCGTCGTTTCGTATGGATGGATCTGGAAATGACGGGGCTCGACCCCGCCGACTGCGTCATTCTCGAAGTGGGGGTGATCATCACCAACGCGGAGCTTCTGCCTTTGGCCACCTACGAAGCCGCGGTGTGGCAGCCCGACCCCGTACTCGCCACGATGTCGCCCTTCGTGCGCGAGATGCACACGCGCAACGGGCTTCTAGGCCGCGTGACCCACTCGAAAACGGATATTTCGATGGTCGAACGCGACGTGCTGGGGCTTCTTGCGACGCATTGCCGGTTTCGCGAGGGGGTTTTGGCGGGCAACTCGATCCACACGGACCGTCGATTTCTTCTGCGCTACATGCCCTCGGTCGAGAAGTTTCTCCACTACCGACAGCTTGACGTTTCGAGCCTCAAGGTGCTCGCGCAGGCGTGGGCTCCGGAGCTTGAGTTCGTCAAGACCGACAAGCACCACACGGCGCTCGACGACCTCCGAGCCAGCCTCGACGAGCTCGAACACTACCGCAGACACTTCTTTCGCAAGCCCTGAGGCCTCAGCCCGACTCCTCTCATGCCTACGTGACCGCGACAGCGCGGTCGTCGCCAAGACCAGATGAGGTCATTTTTCCAGGCTCGAGTGCGCCTCCCAAGACCAGATGAGGTCATTTTTCCAGACCTGAGTGCGCCTCCAAGACCATGGGAGGTCGCTTTTTCAGGCTCGACGGCGCCTCTCGAGACCAAGTGAGGCCGCCCTGGAGCAATAGGGTCTCCGGAGTTTCCGTGCGGTGCCCTTTCACGAGATGCCCGGTGGTCACGGGACTCGGTCCGATCTACAAGGCACCTCGAAGGAGAGTCCCTTGAGCTGGATCCACGACAAGGCCAAAGCGGAGCTGGCGCGCGTGCGCGAAGCCCGCGAGAAGCAGGTGTACCCCTATTTCCGAGAGTTCGAGACGGGAGGACTCCACACAACCATCGCTGGAAAACCCGTCATCAACTTTAGCTCCAACGACTACCTCGGTCTGACCAACCACCCGAAGGCTAAGGAGGCCGCACGCAAGGCAGTTGACAAATACGCATGTGGCCTCTCAAGCTCGCGTGTCCAGGCCACCACCGTGGAACATGTCGAGCTAGAACGACGCTTTGCGTCCTGGTTTGGCTTCGAGCAATGCCTTCTCTTCACCACGGGCTACCAGGCCATGCTGGGAACCATCGTCTCGCTCGCCGACAAAGACACCACGGTGATCCTCGACAACCTGTCGCATGCATGCATTCTCGATGGCACCTTCCTCGCCGTCGGTGTGCCTGGTCGAAGTCCCGAGGTGCGCTTTTTCAACCACAACTCTGCAAAAAGCCTCGAAAGGATCCTCAAGACCCGAGAGCGCAAGAACGCCCTGGTCGTCGTCGAAGGCATCTACTCGCTCGATGGCGACAAAGCCCACGTTGCCGAGTTCGTCGAAATCTGCAGCCGCTACGACGCCGCACTCGTCGTCGACGACGCCCATGGAACAGGAACCTTGGGAACCCGAGGAACCGGGATCCTCGAGGAAATGAACCTACAGGGGAACGTTCCCGTAGTCGTTTCAACGCTATCTAAGACCTTTGGTGGCATCGGTGGGTTGCTTCTTGCCGATGAAACCACCGTGGACCTGGTAAAGCACACCGCGCGTTCCTTCCTGTTCAGCGCATCGCTTCCTGTGCCCATCGTTGCAGCAGCCGCTGCAATCCTGGACATCGTCGAAGCCGAGGGGCCAGCGCTAGTCCGCGAGCTTCACGACAAAGCCAAGTACATGCGTGACAAGCTGACCGAGATCGGCTTCGACCTTGGAACTAGCAACACCCACATCATGCCTGTGATGTGCAAGGACGAACGCAAGACCCTGTTCATGCATGTCGCGCTGCTCGAATGCGGCGTGTTGATGGTGCCTATCACCTATCCAGCGGTCAAACATGGCGAAGAACGGCTCCGGGTCAATGTGACAAGGGGCCACACGAAAGAAGACCTCGACATCGCCCTGGAGCTTCTAAAGAGCTACGGCGACGCTTTCTTTGTTCTCTCTGGGGAAGACTTGGGGCCGCTGGAAGACTGAAACCACCCAGGGACAGCGCCGCTGGATGGCGGTCATGGCTGTCGTGGCTGTCATGGGAGCTTCAAAAGGAAGAGGGCTTGCGATGAGCTCCTTCTCGCTGCGGTACCGCCCCCCCCGTGACACGCTTGGGAACCCCATACTCTTTCTTGAGCTCCACCAGCTCCTCTCGGGTCAGCGCGCGCCAGGTACCGGGACGGAGCCCTTCGGAGGTAATCCCTGCAAACGAGATCCTCGCTAGGCGCATCACGGCAAAGCCCGTAGCCTTTCCCATGCGGCGAAGCTGCTGGTTTCGCCCTTCGGTCAGCGTGACTTCAAGCCAGGTTTTCCCCTCTTCGTGACGTAACAAACGGACCCCGGCGGGCGCCGTCGGGCCATCGTCAAGCTCCACCCCCTTTCTCCACTCGTCGACGGCATCCGGTCCCATGACCCCTTGCACCTTGAGAACATAGGTCTTGGGAACCTTGCTCCGTGGGTGCATCAACCCCTCTGCAAAGTCACCGTCGTTCGTCGCAAGGAGCACCCCACTGGTAGCGAAATCAAGCCGTCCTACCGGATACAACCGCGCTGAGATATCGGAAAGCAGCTCCCGTACAGACGCCCGTCCCTCTGGATCGTGCATCGTCGTCACAACCCCACGGGGCTTGTGCAACACGATGTATACGGGAGCTTCCGCCACTAGACGTCGCCCGTCCACCTCGATGCGCTGTTTGCGTGGATCGGCCTTGGCACCAAGCTCGCTTACCACATGGCCATCCACACGAACACGTCCCTCCACAATGAACCGCTCCGCGGCACGCCTCGACGCGAACCCTGCGTGCGCCAAGATCTTCTGCAATCGCTCCATCGGGTCTCTCCTGTGCTCGTGCGAGTCACGATCGCACCCGCTGGCTTGCGCCATCTGGGAGCAAAGTGGAGACCCGAAGTCGCACCGTGTCTTCAGTTTTTCAGGTAGTGGGGACCAAATCTTTCACCTTGAGACGCACGCTTTCGAGCAAGTCCGTTGCGCGCGCAAGACCCACCTCCAGCGCCAAGCCGATAAATCGGCTCTCGATCGAATCCACGGGGGGATAGAGCCTCCGCTGTGCGGACGAGGCTTCCGGTGACGCAAACGCACGCGAGGAAGACGTAGGCGACGAGACGTCTGAAGTCCTGGTCTTCTTCGCCCCACGGAGCGCATAAATGTACGTGGGACTTACCGACATCCCCTGCTTGGCCGCCTCTGCGATCACTTCGGACACAGGCATGGTCGTAGGAAGACTCTCGACAAAGTCCCGCTTGTTCGGCGGAGGGCCCGCCTTGGCACGCACTGCAAGCCCGTCTTCTATCGGCACCACGTCCGAAGTCCCTCCTACTAGCCTTCCTTTCCCGCTCCTCTTCAACTTGCTTCGGATCTCGTACACATAGGCCTCAGACAGATCGATCCCGATCGCCCTGGCCCTCTCCACTACCTCTTTGCCCGCCATGTCGTCGGGAAGGCTCTTCACAAATGCCGTCTTGGTGATCGGTTTCTCAGTGGTAACGTTGTTCATCATCGCCTCGCTTGGATGCCTGGCTCACCCACTGTTTCCTAGGCTCACTAATGGCCCTGCCAGGTCGGGCCCACCCCGTCGTACGGTTGCCGTACCCCCTATAGCACGGCAACATTGTGCACCGCAACCAAGAACAACACCCTAGCACCAACTTTATACCGGTACCGTCCCTTCTCTTCTCCTCTCCTCTCCTCTCCTCTCCTCTCCTCTCCTACGTGGTCGCGACCATCCCGACAGAACCTTCAACCATATCGAGCGCCTAGGCTGCAGACAAAGTCAGTCCGGCGGCTCGTGCGAGCTTCGCCGGCACTCCTGAAACATCGACCGTGACGTGCGGCGCGTTGGGCCCGCGCGCGTTGCGGGCTAGGTGTTCCTTCCACGTGCGCCGGCGGTGGGCGCGCTTGTCTCGCTCGATCATGTGCGGCGCAGCCTGAGGCGCTAGCGGCGGTGCGCTGATGTCGACCCTCTGGCGGTCGAGCGTCTCATGTAGCTGCCCACGCCTCGCGCTCGCAGGCAGGTCGGTCCAGATCGGATCGGGGGTTTGGTAGATTGGCAACCGACGTCGACCCGCTGCTGGGGCATCCACCGCCGATGCTGATGGCGATGCAGCCAAAACCAGAGGCCGATCTGCAGGCGTAGCCAACAGCGGGACGCAGGCGCCAGTCGATACCAGCGGCAAATCCACAATCCGCCCTTTCAACGCTGGGGCGGACGGGTGGCGACAGCGCGGCGCGAGTGTGCACGCGTTGCACTCCGCCCGCGGAGCCTCATACCGCACGTGCGGTCCGTCTCGCCGCTGCCGAATCTCCACTCGGTGCATCGGCTGGCCTGCTGGACACGTCACCTTGCCCTCCGGGTCGCGTACGAACAGTCCCTCGGACGCCGGCTCCGTTGGCGCAGACGCAATAGGCGCCGTGTTGGCCAAAGCAGCGTTCGACGGGATTGTACTTGCTATGATATGGCGGATAGTACAGCAACGCGAGATTGAGCTGACACTTGTCCGCGAAGCCTACAAGGCGATGCATGTACTGCGTGCGGCGAC
>CAITRH010000725.1 GCA_903894755.1 uncultured delta proteobacterium | reverse complement strand
CCTGCGCAATACGAAGTCTCCGCTCCACAAGGGTTGCAAGCAGATCGTTCGGGTAGCCGTACGTCGGCCAGAACGCGTCAAGATCGAGCTGCTCGCACGCCGCACGGGAAAGCGCCGTGTACCCACATTGGCTGTCCGTGACTGCTATCCCCGTGGCCTCCGACGTGACCCACGAGAATACCCGTCCCCCTACGTACCGCGGCCACGGGATCATCGCGCGCGCCTCGGGAGAAAAAAACCGGTCGCCTTTTACGTAGTCGGCTTCGTTGCGCGCAATCGGGAGAAGGAGCCCAGGAAGATCCTTCGGGTCCATTTGGCCATCGCCCGCCATCACCACGAACGCATCGGTCGGCCCCGTCGTGAGCTCCAGAGCACGCCGGTACCCTGTTGCAATCGCTGCTCCCACGCCTCGTTGACGGTCGTGCGTGAGCAGCTCGAATCTCCGATCGCCAGTGGCTTCCAGCGTCGTTGCGTCCGTGCTCGCGTCGTTGACCACAAGGATATGATCGACTTCTTCAGGAAGGGTCCGCACGACCCGCCGGATCCTCCGGGCCTCGTTGCGCGCCGGAACCACTACCACCACCTTGATCCCAAACCACACGTTGACCTCTCTAGTGGGTGACACGACCCGCGTCGTCGGCCTGCGCCTGTGCCTTTGCGTCTTCGAGATCGAAAAGGTGCTCGAGGGCTCGCGCGAGATCGAGACCTTCCGGATCGCCCGCCCGTGCCTTGAGACGAGTGGTAGGCATGTGCAATAGCTTGTTTGCAGCGCTCTCCATCATCTGCGTCAACGCCGCTCGATCCCCTTCGCCAAGATGTTTGAGCCGTCCTGTTAGGCTCCGTTCGAGCTCTCCGAGAAGCACCGCACGCGTACGGGACCGAAGCGCCACCAGCGTGGGTTGCACATGGAGTCCCCGAGCCCACGACTGAAAGTCGCGCAACTCCGCCGCCACCATGGCCTCGGCTCGCCCTACTTCTTCCTGGCGTGACTTGAGCCCCTCCGCCACCTGCTGCTCAAGGTCGTCGATATTGTACACATACACGTTGTCGATGCCGTGCACGCTCGGCTCGACGTTGCGAGGGACCGCGATGTCGATGAAAAAAAGCGGACGTCCTCGCCGAGCCTTCATGGCTTTGCGCATCATGTCGCGGGTCACGATGAAGGTCGGACTTGCCGTGCTCGCCACCACGACGTCGGCGATCACCAGCTCGCTGCTCAGTGCTTCCCACGGGGCCGCGACCCCACCGAACGTTCGGGCAAGGGCAGCCCCCCGGTCGAAGCTCCGGTTGCACACGCGCACCGCCCTCGCGCCTCGTCCTAGCCCCTTCGCCGCCGCCTCGGCCATCTCCCCAGCCCCGATCAGCAGCACCGTGGTCGACGACAGATCGACAAAGATACGTCTCGCGAGATCCACCGCCACGCTGCTGATGCTGACGTTCCCCTCGCCTAGCGCAGTCTCCGTTCGAACCCGCTTGGCCACGGCAAAAGCGCGATGCACGCAACGTCCTAGGAAACTCCCGAGGGTCCCGGCGGCGACTGCGGCTTCGTAGGCATCCTTGACCTGCCCCAGGATCTGCGGCTCGCCCAAGACCATCGAATCAAGGCTAGCCGCCACGCGGAAAATGTGCCGTACGGCGTCGTCCCCCGCATGCTCGTAGAGGTACGCCTCCATGATGTCGGCCCGCTCGACGCCGCCTTGCTCCGCCAGGACCTCCCGAAGCGCCTGGGTCGCATGCTCACCGCCCGCGGCAAACACCTCCACGCGGTTGCAGGTCGACAGAAACAGGACCTCGTCGAGCTCGCGTCGGGAAGCCAGCCGGGCAAGCACCGCGGGGAGCACATCGGATGCCGTCGAAAAACGTTCCCGCACTTCGAGAGGCGCGGTGCGGTGCGAAAGCCCGACAACGAAAATCATGGATGCTCCGTCCGCGACACGCCGGTCCCGATGTCCCGTACGAGATACACCACGAGCACGAGGAGCGTGAAGCCGAATCCGGTGATGGTGCCGTATGCCGCACGACGTCCGCGCCATCCCCAACCGGCACGAAGGAGCAGCACGGCGGCGAACTGCAGCCACGAGACGTAGCCAAAGGCGGAGCGCGCGATGTCCCGGGCATTGCCGGCCTCGACATGACCTGCCCACAACGTACCGGTTAGAATCCCAAGGGTCAGCAGAGGGAACCCCGCCAAGAGAAACCCGTGCTCGGCTCGATCGAGCGCTTCGAGCGGGGGAAGGCGCTGGAACAGTCCCGCAACACGCTTCTTTTTGAGCTGCGAGTCTTGCAGCAGGTACGCGACGGCAGCCGCGAATGCGAGCGTGAAGAGAGCCACTCCGAGAAGGTTGGCCGCCACGTGCAGAGGCAGCACCGCGTTCTTGATCCCCTTGGACGGCTCGCTCGGAACGAACCACGACGCGAGCAGAAAGCTAAGAGCCAGGGGAGCGACGAAGGCCCCGACGACATCGACGCGGTAGCGCCGACGCGCGACCAAGAAAGCGCCGCACGCCAACACGGAGACGAGGCTCAAGGCGAAGTGCAGACCGCGCACGGGGCAGATGCGCGTGACCATGGACGCGAGCACGATGTGCACGGCGTGCAGAAGCGCTCCTCCAGCGACCAGTCGTGTCGCCACGCCGAGGGCCGGTCGCGCCAATCCGGCCAAGTACACGACAAACGCCGTCGAGGACGCCAAGTAACAAAGCGCCGCGAGCAGCACCAACGCATCCGAAAAAAACACCATGGGTCGAGCGCCGCATCCTGGCGTACCCGGGGCCGTTTCGCCAGACCCCCGTCTGCACTAGCCTTGACCGCTATGTTGCGCCGCCTGTGCCGCCTGTGCCGCCTCCTACACGTGGTCGCCGTCGGCGTCCTCGCCTCTGGAGCCCGCGCGACACCGACCGACGTCGCGTTTCAACCGCACACGATCGCGGAGCTCGAACTCGGGCTCATTGCGCTCCCCAACGCTCCGATTTCCATAGCTAACCAGGGGGGAGCCACTCCGTTTGGACGCATCGGGCGCGGCGACGCGACGCTTCAAACGGGAATCCACGTGATCTATCGCGGCGGCGTGGACTGGGCAGTGGGGGCCGGAGCGCTCTTCTCGCCGCTTCCGACGAGCAACAGCGACTACCGAAACGCCCTTGGGCTGCAGCGAACCCACGCTCGCAGTTATCTTTTCATCGGCGCCGAGGTCCGTCATTTCCTGTACCACTCGCCTCTTTTCGAGGTCTGGATGGGCTTTTCTGTCGGAGGGGTGCTGGTTGCCGACCGGTTCAGCACCAATGGAACTCCGGTCCCTGCGATCCTCGGCACCCGCGACGTGACGGTGAGCACCGAAGGCTTCGGGTTCGGCATTCAGGTTGGGACCACCTATGCGTTGTCCGACACCTGGGTGTTAGGCCTGGCGCTTCGTGCCAATCGCTGGTTTCTCCCCAACGCCCCGGGGGATCCGACGCGCGACCCCGCGTGTTCTTCCATCGGGGACTGCCCGACCCTTTCCGGCCCCGTGGAAGCCTTCGAGCTCGGGGTCACCCTGGGCTACCGGATGCCGCTCTGAGCGCCCAAGCGTCGATTCCCCTCTGCGCGGTTGACCCCTCGAGCGTATCCAGGTACCTCACAGACAATGAGTGACAAGGATCCGGCCGATACGCGCCGCCGAAGGCTCGAGGGGGTCATTCCGGACCTCCTCAAGCGGGCCGTGGAGCTCGGCGTCGAAAAAGCGACCGAGGCGCCGGACAACCTGAAAGAGTTTGTTGGGGGCATGAAGGTCCCCAAGGAGATTGCGGGCTACCTACTGAGCCAGATCGACGAGACCAAGAACGGTCTTTTTCGGGTCGTGGCCAAAGAGGTGCGCGACTTTCTAGAGCATACGAACTTCTCCGGGGAGCTCCAAAAGATGCTCACCACGGTGCAGTTCGAGATCAACACGACCATTCGATTCAAACCAAATGATGGGCTTGCGGTCCCGTCGGAAGAGCGCACGGAGGAACCTGGACCCTCCGGTGCTTCACGCAATCCCTCGATAGCCCCCCTTCCAAAGCCCGAGGTCAAGATGGACGTGCACATTAAACGTGATGAGCCCCGCCGCGAGCGGCGTCGCAGCAGGGAATAACATGGCCAAAGTGCTTCGGGTTGCTGGTGAAGTCGACTCTTGGTGTACGCGTTGTCGTCTGATGCTCAATCATCGCATCGTGTCGATGAAGGGGGCCAAAGCGCACCAAGTCGAGTGCCTCACCTGTCGTGAGTCCCACCTTTTCCGGGCGCATCCCCCAGGCGAGAAACCTCGCATCGAACGCGAAAGCACCGCGGCTCCGCGTGTGCCCCGTTCGACGGTAGCCACGCGCGCCGAACAGGTGCGCATTGGACGAGAACAAAACTGGGAGCGCGCTACCGGAGGACACGCGTCGACGGAATTCAAGCCGTACAGTGTCTCGGCGGTGTTCCAGGAAGCTGACTTGCTGCGCCACAAGAAGTTTGGCGACGGGGTTGTCCTTCGAGTGGTCGACACCCAAAAGATCGAGGTGCTCTTTCGGGACGAAGCCCGCATGCTCGCCCACTCCTTGCCCGATTAGCCAGCCCCGCTACGCAAAGGCGTCCCCTTTGGCGCCTCCATCTGGACTTGTTCCAAGCACCGCGACCGTGAGGGAGCGGTTAGGCCGGACGGGGAGCTTCGCCGCGCCCCCCCGGTCGCGGTACCAATGCCTGGGTCGCGGGTCGTGAGTGTCCAAGGACTTCACGTTATCGATGCGACCTGAATGCTTGCACGCCGCCCGTTCGACCCTCGTACACCGCGACCTCCATGGTTGTACATCGCGACCTCGAACTTGACGTCGCCACAGCCCCGAAATGGACTTCCAGCTGTTCGATGCTTTGGGGCCATGTGGCCAATGCTCTACATCTTGGCGTTGGAGCATCTACCGTCTCGACCTCGACATCGGCATGCAGGACGTGCCCATAATTCACGTCTGGCGTGCAATGCTCGAAGTCCATGGGTTGGACCCTCGAAGTCGCAGTGTGCAAGCCTCGAAGTCGCGGTGAGAGCATCGAACGTCGCCACGCAACGTTTGACGTCCCCGACCTCGATGGTTGTACGTCGCGACGTAGTCGGCCCGTGCGGAGGCCGTCTTCACCCGTCCCTCGATGGTCACCTTTAGGGCCCGATGGGCGACGATGCGATAGCGACCTCCGACCACGAAACCCGGCTGCAGCAACACGATCGATCTTGTACGCCAAACCAGAGCGTAGAGGCAAACCATGTTGGACATGTGGTTCGTGTTTTCCCGCGCCAGCTCCGCTTCTTGCCGGTCCCGCTCCGTGTCTTCCCACGCGAGTTTGGCCTCCTTAATCTGCCGGTTCGTCGCTTCGCTCTGGATCGGCAAACTTTAAGGACGCCTACGAAGCGGCGGTAGCGGCGGGGACCCTGGGGAGTTTCCTAGGACGTTGCGTGCATCGCGCGTTTGCCGTGGCCAAGCGCGTTCGAACAGAGACGGCGCTCGGCGCTGGGGAGATGGCCGAGGCGGCGGCGAAGGGCCTGGGACGAGGCGCGAAGGCGGTGCGTATGTGCAACCGGAGCTTCGACCGCGGGGCTGCCCTTGCCCGAACGTTTGGTGGGATCGCTGCCCCTTGGGAAGCGTCGGAGGCCACGGGGATGGCAGTCACGGACAGCCAATGTGGGTACACGGCGCTGTCCCGTGCGGCGTGCGAGCAGCTCGATCTCGACGCGCTCTGGCCGACGTACGGCTACCCGAACGATCTGCTTGCAACCCTTGTGAAGAGACACTTCGCATTGCGTAGGTGCCAGTGAGTCCAGTGTACGAGGGGGCGCCTAGCGGGCTTCGGCCATGGCACCTGGCGTCCATGGCGGGGCTTTTGGGACGCATCTGGTGGCGTCGACGGAGGAGCGTGGTGGCGAAGCAGCTGGGATCGAGAGATCTCGACGATCGAAGCCCTCGGATCGATGCGAACGCGTCGAAGCTCGAAACGTTCGAGGCACCGATTGCCAGGAGAGAGACCTAAGCTCGAAACGTCCGAGGCGACCCTCCATCGATGCGAGGCCAAATACCACACGTTCGAAGGCTCGCTTCCATAGGTGCCACGTCAACCCTCCGTCGATGCGAGGCCAAGGAGCACTCGAAGGGAAGCTCGCACCTATAGAGCCACGGACTCGACACGCTGCGACTGCGCGACCTTCATGCGCTTCCTGCCGGGAAATGTGCGAGGGCCCGCTTGGAAACGACGGCACGCTCCTCGGACCCATGAACAAAGCGCCCCACCCCCTCGTCAACCGGCCGCGCACCGTGGTAAACCGCGCCCGTCTCGAAACCCGCTATTTCCGCCAACCTCCGTTTTGGCCTGCGGTGCCTGTTCACGTACAGTTGAGTACGCTGCGCGGGCTCCTCGGCCTAAACGGAGGTTGGCGGAAATAGCGGGTCTCGATCTGGACGCGGTTTATCTGCGAGGCGGCTGTTCACCTTTGGTTCTGGAGTCCGGGGAGGTCGATTATGCGAAAGGTTCGAGGAGTTGTTGTAGCGTTGTCGTCGTTGGTGGCGCTCGCGGCGGTGTCGGAGGCTGCGCCTTTGCCTTTGCCGCGGCCGCAGCCCACGGGGGCGAAGCCGAAGCTGGTGCCGACCCCGTCGCCAGCGTTGCCTATGGGGATGAGCCTCCGGATGCTGTCCTGCGGGACGCAGCAGTTCACGGTGCCGGCGCTCGGCCAGTTCCAGGCCGGGGCTACGTACTCGGCCAGTCCCGCTGGGGGAATGACCGCGAACGGTCACTACAAAGCCCCCACGTTCGTGCGTCCCTCCCCCGCTCGGATTCTCGGCGGCTATGCCGACTACACCACGCCCGCAGGGCTCGCTGCGCTGAACGGCCAGCAGTTGATCCCGGTCACGATCACCGCCGCGCCGGCGAGCCAGGGACTGAGTCTCTCGTTCGATCCGGGGACGATGGCCCCGTTCCCGGTCGCCGCTGCGTTCCCCACGACGACGAGCAGTTCTCCGGACTACGCCACGCTCCCCCTCCCCGCAGGGATAGACCTCTATTCGCCGGGGGGCAACTACCAGGACGCCTTCGCAACGATGGGGGATCGCGCCTTCGCTGTCTATGTGCTCTCGGGGAGCCGTACGATTAGCAGCAATGTGTTCTACCGGTCGCCGACGCAAGTGCTGACGTCGGTCCTCGGTGTGGGGCTGCCCGCTCCGGGCGTCGACGAGCACCAGGAGGATCCGTCGATCGCCGTGTCGTACCAGCAGACGGTGGATCCGATCGTTTTCGCGTCGTGGGTAGCGGGCCAAGATCACGGGGCGACGTCCAAGCAGTGGCTCGTGCGGGGCAAAGTGGTGACCAACAACGGCATCCAGCGGCTCCAGTGGGAGTCGAATCCCCGGCTCATCGCCAGGCAAGCGGGGGGCATCACGACGACGCAGACGCGCCTCCGGGTCCTGCCGAGCGGTCGGATCGTGATCGCGAGGCATGCGTGGCACGGAGGGAACAGCTACGCGTCGGGCGGCGGGTCGCCCCCCATTCTCCAGGTTATCGCGAACTACGACAGCCTCCCCACGGCCGCACCGACGTCCCTCGCCCCCAATGCAGCATTCGAGGCCCCCGGGGTGACGAAGTACTTGATCCCCAAGACAGCCACCGGGGGCTGGATGCGCCTCTCCGTGCTGCCGCTGACGACGGCTGCCCCCCAACTGGGAAATCCGCCGGACCCGGTCTGCCTCGCGTGGGCGCCCCAGCCGAACATGCACAATGAGATCTGGTATTCGTGCGGGACGACAGCGTCGATGCCCACCCCTGCCGCTCCGATCCTGAGCTTCGCCGGAAGTATGGATACGTCCCCCGTGATCGCCCTTGCACCGGGAGGGCACGCGGCGGGAATCGCATGGATCGAAGGGGGTGTTCCGAAGTACACGCTGATCGAAGCGACGAACGGCGTGTGGCCGACATCGGTCAATCCGAGCGCAATCATCGCGCTGCCGCAGATCCCGGCGTCGATGCCCGCCGTGGCGATCGTCTGCGCCTCCAACATCTATTCGCAGAACATGCCCTGGGCCTCATCCCCCACCAACGCGTGCCACAAAATTTCGGGCACCGACAAATATTCGGGGATCGACCTCCGCTTCGACGGTGAGGGGAGACTCTGGATGTCCTACTATGACCAATACAAGACGCAGGTGGTCGCCACGTCGTGCGACGACGGTCGCACCTGGAGCAGCGCGGTCATCCTCAACCCGCTCGGTCGCGCGGGGGACGATACGATGGCGGTCCTCGCCGTCGACGGCTGGCGGCCGATGCTCGGCTCCTACCCGGACATCGGTGGTGGCCGGCGGTCGATGGCGCTGCGCGGCCTCAGCCCTTGAGTTAAGAAGAGCCGACGCCCTCGACACCACATGGCGTTCGAAGGGAAGCTCGCACCTATAGGTGCCACGTCAACCCTCCATCGATGCGAGGCCCAGAAGCATCCGAGGGGAGGCTCCCTCCTGTAGGAACTACGTCACCCCTTCATCGATGCGAGGCCAACAGCTTTCGCATCCCGTGCAAAGGGCGGGCGGTGCGATGCCGTTGTCGCACTCTTCGCCACTTTCGACAATCCCATTGCCACACACGGTGGCCGAACATGTGCCGGCTCTGCAGTACGGAGTCGGGGAGCGGCAGCTATTTTGGTCCACCCATTGGCCATATCCGCTGCAGTATTGGGGAACCTCGGGGAGGTCGGGGCGGCACCGCGTAGCGCCGGGACCGCATTGTACGCACTTTCCTTGCGAGGGCGGCAAAACCACAAACACCACTCGTAAGGCACTTGGGCTTCTGGCAAGCCTCAGGGGATGAGGTGCAGGTGGCAAGCACCGTGGCTTGGCCGTTGGCATCGCATGCTCGTGGGGCGTTTCCAAAGCAGGTGTTCGTGTTAGGAAGGCAGTCCCAGCAGACTCCGTCACCGCTGCAAACCCCTCCGCTACCGCAGGGACTCCCTTGCGACGCATTGGCAAGCTCGCACTTGTTCGCAAGACACTGATTGACTTTGCAGTCTACCCCAACGCTCGAACATTGCGTCCCTTCTGACGCGGCGAGGAACTCAAGCGGCGAGAATGTCTGTCTGTGCTTGGCGATCCGATAGAGCGACAACCAAGCCCATCTTGAAAACCGCAGGTCCGAACCAGGACCGAGCCGCGACACCGGGTAACCCTGGATCGCGGGTGTCGCGGTGCCGTGTCGACGAGAGAAAGTTGCGGTTCTCAAGATGGGGTTGGTTTAATATCAGCACATCTGGTGATTCGAGAGGCCGCTCCCTGCCTGCTGAGCGCCATGGATACCGACTTAGAGATCCGCGTGCTGCGCGACGGTGTGCTCGTGCAGAAGGGGAGGACCAGGATCCAGAAGGGCGAGGACGTGCGGCGCATCCCGGAGTTGGCCAGCGAGCCGGGACTTCACCGCTACGACGTCGAGATCACGGCGCTCGACCCGGCGGCCGATGGTTCCCAGGAGGACAACACCGGGAGCGCCTTTGTGAAGGTGCGCGGGCCCACGATTGCGTTGGTGCTCGACGGGGACGGCAAAGGAGCCCCGATGAAGTCTGGCGACCACCCGCTCGCCGAGGTGATCGCCATCGGCGAGAGGATTCGCGCGGTTGGACCCGGTGGCGAAAGGAGGCTCACTCGCCTCGGAGCTCGCGCGCCGCGATTCGCCCGAACTCGCGAACGGTGGTGCGGTCCTCGACGACGGCGGCGTAGAGCTGATCGAGATCGAGCTCAGTGTACATGTGGGCGAGCACGTTGCGCAGGCCCGCCCAGCCTTGAAGCTCGCGCGCTTGGTCTGGGGTGATGACGCCCGTTTGCGCGAGACGCGTGAACGCCTCTCGATACGTCTCGGGCGCACCAAGGCGACGGCGTGCCACTATCTCCATCGCGAGATCGACGCAGCACTGCGCCACGAGTTCGAGAGCACGGCTCACGCGCAGCCACGCGTCCAGGTCATTCTCGAGGTCGGCGCGCGACGTCGACCGCGCATACTCGTCGAGCCGATCGAGCAGCCGCTCGAGCAAATCGAGCTGCGCCTCACCCATCCGTCCACCTCGCGAGCATTCGCGCGCGCATTTTCCTCCAGACCGGCTCGAAGTCGAGCCAGTCGAGCAGCGAACGCTTCTCGAAGGCCAGGCGCGCTTCCGGGTCCCGTTCGAAGATCACACGCCCCTCGCGCACCACGGTCGCGCGGAAGCGGGGAGCCGTCCCCACAAGCGGGCGAACGTCGAGGTCGAGCGGACCAGGCGCTGCGCCTCGATCATAGAGGGCCTCCACGAACGTACGCAGGCGCGTCGGTGTCACGGCCCCGGAGGCGAGCAGCCCGAGGTCAACGTCGCGCGCGGCCTCACCACGTGCGGCCGACCCATAGAGGTAGACTGCGACGATGTCCGACTCCCCCTGAAAGACGCCCGCGACGGCAGCGCCAAGGCGGCGAAGGTCGTCCTCGTCAAGGACGCGGCGCGGCGTGGAGGGATCGTGGGACATCGCGCGCGAAGCGTACCAGACGGGGCGACGGGGCGTGCGCCGGAAGAACGGGCCATCGTTGGCGGAGGAGGGTCACTTGCTGCGGAGCCGTACCTTGGTTCGGACTGTAGAAACCACGTTAACCCTCTATCGATGCGGGTCCACGGTGGGAGTTGGCTTTGCGGACACGACAGCCACCGCGGAATCAGCAGGCGCAGGAGTGGGTCCTTTCGAGCCTGTCGCCACACAAACGATGGGGATCGCTTCCCACCGTAGGACTCGGGGCAAACGCAGGGGTTACGGCCACGGGACCTTGCAGCGGGCTCCACCCCGCAGGCGCCTGGGCCACGGTTTGCGCCGACACGCGAGGAGGCTCGGGGGTCGCATGGGAGGCACGCGCAGTGACCCGTTCCGCACGCATGGCGGCTTCGTACCATTCGGCCTGTTCGTCGCCGTCGTAGGCTTTCGTCGACGCGGTATTTGCTATCGATGGTGGCGCTACGACGATTTACGGCGTGTCAAGGTTAGCGTTCTGCGGGTGGGGCCAGGAGCTCCTCAGCGCGTGTGACGGAAACGGCGAGGGCGACCCAGCGGTCGAGGAGGGGAAGGTCGCGGCATGCGAGGATCTGGGTGCGTACGGTGTCGTCCACGGGGATCGCACGTGCCTGGAGCACACGGAGCACGTACGTGGCCAGCGCCCTCCGTTCGCCTCTCTTTTCGCCTCTCTTTTCGCCCATTTCGATGGCCGCCCCCATGTCGATACGATAGGTCGCCATCGCGCGTTCACGATCCCGCGCCACGGCCTGCGCCTTCTCATCGGCCGACAGCTCCCTCAAACGTGTGTACGCTT
>CAITRH010000724.1 GCA_903894755.1 uncultured delta proteobacterium | reverse complement strand
TCAGCCCAGGGTGGGTAACCCTGGGTCGCGGATGGCGCGGTTCGGACCTGCGGTTCTCAAAGTAGGTTTGGTTTAGGAGGAGCGGAGGAAGTTGGCCGCGATACGGGCGCCGTCGAAGTCGAAGTGGAACCGAAGCGGTCGAAGTCCCCGTGAAAGAAGCGTTTCGTAGACGCGTCGCTTGTCGGCCGGCCGGGTGTAGAACATGAAGAAGCCGCCTCCCCCAGCCCCCATCAGCTTTCCCCCCAACGCTCCTGCCTTGCGTGCTTCGTCGTAGTGCTCGTCGATCGCGGAGTCGGTCATTTTGGACGCTAGCTTGCGTTTGTTGGTCCAGTGCTCGTGCAGCAACTCGCCGTAGGCGTCGAGGTTGCCCGACATCAAGATGCGTCGGGTTTCGTAGCCGAGCTCCTTGATCCGATGCATCCTCGCCAAAGCCCCGTCCTTGTTCTCCGTGATGGTTTTCCCCTGCTCGCTGAGCACGACGGAGGCGGGACGTTCGACGCCAGAGTAGAAAATCAAGAGGTTGCTCTCGAGAGCGTCGATGATTTCCTCCTTCATGGGGACCCGCTCCACATCGACACGGCCGTCGGGATGAAACGTGAGGGCGGAGATTCCGCCGAAGGCTGCGATGTATTGGTCCTGTTTTCCGATGGGTTCTTTGAGCTGGTCGATTTCGATCTGGCAGGCTTCCTCGGCAAGCTGCGCGGCGGGGACCGACTCGCGTTTGAACGCGTGAAGCCCGTTGAGGAGCGCGACGGTGAAGCTGCTCGACGAGCCGAGTCCGGAGTTGGCAGGGACATCGGCCAGACTGTGGAGCTCGAGTCCTTTTTCGAGCTTGGTCAGACGTAACGCCGCGCGGAAGATGGGATGTTCGACCTTGTCGACCGAGTCGACGACCTCAGTTTTGGAATAGGCGAGCCGAAGGTTTTCATAAAAGCGCTTGGCAACGCAGACGAAGATGAATTTGTCGATGGCCGCAGCGACGAGGAATCCGCCGTGGTCTCGGCAGTAGCTTGGAAGGTCCGTTCCGCCTCCTCCCAAGGAGAAGCGCACGGGGGCACGAGAGACGATCATGGGGAATACGATTCCTTTCGAAGGCGAGCATCCAAAGTGGCCAACCCTTCGGGCGAGCCAATCTCAAAGAACCTCTCATGCACGACGAGGGCTCGCAAGCGTCGGCGTTGCGCCAGGTCGCGCTGAAGGGCGTCGAGGCCCGAGGCGATCCCGTCGGGGACCAAGTCGATCACGCTCTTACGAAGGGCCATGGCGCCGTAGTCGATATGGTCGAACGCGGGGTTGCGGGTCCCTTTTTCGTAGGCGAGGACCCATGTGCCATCGGTGATGACGTTGGAGGGGTCCCACGCCCCCTCGTTCTTGAAGACGCTCATGACGCCGTCGCAGTCGGACGCGCCATCGAGGTTGAGGCTTCGGAGGGGGGCGGCGTAGTCGAAGGGGAGGTAGCTATCGCCGTAGGTGACGAGGAACGTCGGGGCGAGCAGATGGCGTGCGGCACGGAGGGCACCGGCGGTCCCGAGGAGCGTGGGGCCTTCCGCGGAATACCGCACCGAGGTGCCAAACCGGGCTCCGTCCCCCACGTGGTCTTTGAGCATGGCGCCCAGGTGCGCGATGCAGAGGATGACCTCTGAGAAGCCGGCCAGGGCGAGCTTTTCGAGTTGCCAGTCGACGAAGGGACGTCCCGCGACCTCGAGGAGCGCTTTGGGAAGGCGCGAGGTGAGGGGACGCATTCGGGTGGCGAGGCCGCCGGCGAGGACAACCGCCTGCATGGGAGGCATGAACGAGGCATAGACCGCGTTCGCGCGGCGAGGTCAATGGTTGGGCACGTGGCTGTTCGCCTTGACAAGGCCTCAGGGGATGTCTAAAAGAGCGCTCGAACATCGGGGCCAATAGCTCAATTGGTAGAGCAGCGGACTCTTAATCCGTTGGCTGAGAGTTCAAGTCTCTCTTGGCCCACAAAACTTGTTGCGTGGCTGCAGCTTGTGATAGTTGTCGCCGCATGCATGTCTTTTCCCGCGGTGTTTTTCCTCTGCTTCTCTTAGTCGCGTGTTCTGGCAACGCCGACGAGCCTTATAAGGCCCAACCAGCGTGGTCGGGAGCGAAACCGAGCCTTCCCACCCCGCCGCCTATTGCCAGCACGCCTATCAAGACAGGTGACTCCTTCACCGTTGGTGGCGCCTCCCACCACCTGCGGAGTCTTGTCCACGAAAAAGAGGTGACGGCGGCTCCGATCACCATCGCGGGCTATATCGTCGAGACCAATTACGCCAAAGCGCCCGACTGCGCCGTTCATCCCTCGGGAAAGGGCGACCCTCCGAGCTGCACCGACATTCCGATCCCGTCGTTTTGGATAGCTGACATCAAAGGGGACACCAAAGGGCCCAAGATCCAGGTCATTGGCTGGGCGCGCAACTTTGCGATGGTGTACGACGCGATGAAGGCGTACGGCGCGGTCAAAGACACTCCGTCAGAACGCGAGCTTGTACGGGACAATCAGCTGAATGTAGTCGTTCCTTTCCCGTTGCCGTCCGTTGGGGCCAAGGTGAAGGTGACGGGCAAGTACGGAGTCAGTGGTCGTTTGACCGGGGACATGGTGGCCAATCCCATGTTTGGCGTGCTGACGTTCCAGAAGCTCGAGACTGTGGAGACTGCCCCCGACAGGGCGGTTTTTGCAAAGAAGATCTGAGGGCTCGTGAGTCGTTTCGCCACGGGACCAGGGGAGGCGCTGCTCGAGCGACTGCGCGCACCGTTGCACGATGCGCTCTTGCGGTTGGTGGGCGGCGATGTGGCGGGACGTTTGGCGGAGGTGCGTCTTACGCTGGGAGCTGGCGGAGTGGATCCTTTTGGGTTGGATCCGGAGTGGGCCAAGTACGTGCTGTTCTTTGCAGCGCTGCTGCGGCGCCGTTATTTTCGGGCCGACGTGTTTGGCATCGAGCGAGTGCCTGAGGGACGGGTGCTGCTGGTTTCAAACCATTCGGGGCAGTTCCCTTTCGACGGCGCGGTACTGGGGGCGACGATGTTTCTGGATGCCACACCGCCGCGAATCGTGCGAGCGATGGTGGAGAAGTGGGTAGCGTCGCTGCCGTTTGTTTCGCTGTTCTTCTCTCGCATGGGTCAAGTGGTAGGGGTTCCAGCAAACGCCAAGCGACTGCTCGAACAGGGGGAGGCGTTGCTGGTGTTTCCCGAAGGCTCGCGAGGGATTTCCAAGCCTTTCGAGCAGCGTTACCGCCTCACCGAGTTTGGCTTGGGGTTCATGCGTTTAGCGATGGAAACGAGCGCTCCGATCGTGCCTATCGCGATCGTGGGGGCTGAAGAGCAATATGTTTCCGTCGCCAACGTAGAACCGCTGGCCGCGCTTCTTGGAATACCAGCGTTTCCAATCATTCCGCAGCTGCTCTTTCCTGGAGGGCTGCTGCCTCTTCCTACGAAGTACCGGATCTACTTTGGCGAGCCGATGACGTTTGACGGCGACGCAGACGACGACGACGCGGTGATTGAGGAAAAGGTGCGAATGGTCAAGCAGACGATCCAAAGCATGCTGGTGGCCGGAGTGCAGGCTCGGCAACACGTGTTTTGGTGAGGCAGTGCCTCGTGAGCGCAAGCCGCAATACCAAACCTATTTTGAAAACCGCAACTTTTCCTCTTCTGGGTCCAGCTCGTCCTTGACCCACAGTCGGTCGGCGATCTCGCAGACGTCGCGGTTTATCCTAGCTGCCTCGGCATTCGCCCCTTCCTCACTGTCAACTCCATCCTCCACGGCCCCGACGACAACGCCTTCGTCGCGACCGCAGCAACCGGCGCCCATTCCGCGCGCGGTTGCTCCCAAGGCAACCACAGGAGACGTTATGGTGAAGAAGCTTTCCCGCATTGCCTTGGTGCTCTCTCACGTTGCCCTTGCCGCAGCGCTGCTGACTGCGGCATCTTGCAGCCTGTTGAGTCCTCGGGATTACGACCAGTACCGACTATCCGAGTCCTCCGCACTCGACTCGCATTTCGCAGGGCTCACCCGCCTCTAGCGATTTTTGTATCCTCTCACCTATCCGGGGGTCAGCCGTAGCGAGGATTGCATCGCCAAGCGAGAAGGTGTGGAACCCTGTCGCATCTAGGGTCTGGGTCTGAGGAAAGACCTGCTGAGACAAGACTGACTCCCATGTGG
>CAITRH010000723.1 GCA_903894755.1 uncultured delta proteobacterium | reverse complement strand
CTGCCCCGGGCCGGTGGTATTGGTACCGCGACAGTGAGGGAGCGGTGAAGGTCCCGATGCCGCTCTAACCGCTCCCTCACTGTCGCGGTGCTTGGAACACCTATTTCTTTGGGAGTGCCTTACAGAAGGCGCCGCGACTTGACCTCGAGATAGCGTTTGACAAGCTCGGGGGTCACCTCGGACGGCTTCGCGTCGAGCACCAGCACCCCCGACCTTTGCAGCGCGTGAAGGAGCGTATCCCTCTCCGCCAATGACTCCGCTGCAGCCGCCTGGACATAACGCCTTTCGTCGGACTCGGCTGGTGCCACCGCAAGCGCCTCTACATCCTGGTCACGCAGCAGCACACAAAGTGGAAGGTGCCTTGGAAGCAGTCCTCGCAACGACGACGACAGCTCTTTGGCCGAGCGCGCATCAAGCAGGTTGGTAAACACGATGACCAGCGAGCGGGCTCGCACTTGGGTCCTCAAAAACGCAAGCGCTGCACGATAATCGGTGGCCGCAAAACTGGCCTCCAGCGCGTAAACCGCTCGGGTCAGCTTGTGTCCCCCCGAGCGCCCACCGGTCGGCTGAAGGAACTTCCTCGGCACCTCATCGAACACCATCAAGCCCGCCTTGTCGCCCGCCCTCAAGGCGACGTCCGCAGTCAAGAGCGCGGCGTTGAGCGCGTGATCGACACTGGTCAGTCCTCCACTTTCCCCACGCATGGCCCGGCCAATGTCGATGGCAAACACTACGTTTTGGTTGGATTCCGCCTGAAACTGTCGCACCGTTGGATCGTCGCGACGAGCCGACGCGCGCCAGTCGAGATGACGTATTTCGTCTCCACGTTGGTAGGGCCTCAGACGCTCGAACTCTGTGTCCCCTCCGTGCACCCGGAGTGAGCCAAGACGTGCATCCTGTCGTCCCTGCCGCCGAAGGAGCTCCAGGGAACGAGCGGCATGCACGTCTGGGTACACATCCACCCGTCCCCCCAACGCAACCCGCTCCTGTCGAAACAATAGGCCCAACACCGACGCGTAGCGCACAGTGACCGAGCCAAGCTCGCGTGGCCCCCTGCGCGTTGGCAAAAGCTCGTAGCGCACCGTGGCGCTTGCATGCGCACCAAGAGTGAAACGAGCTGGGATCCCCGTGGCCGTGCAATCGGTAACAGGGTCGTCGACCACGACGCCCGTCAGGACCCGACCGCTTCGATTGCGCAGGTGCAACGTGATGACATTGGGACGCCCCACGGAGAAAATGGACGCCATCTGTCGCTCGATCTCGACCCGATGTCCCCTCGCCAAAAGGCCGTCGCTCACCACCGCCACAACAAGAGCCATGTCGAGCACGACCAGCGGCAACGCGAGCTCTCCGAGGTAGCCCGCAGCTAGCGCAACAAGAACCAAGAACCCCGCAAGGGTCACCAAACGCAAGGTCGGTATCAACGCGCCTCAAAACCCGCGTAGCATCAGCCCGCGCGCAGGGCAAGATTTCCATTCCGTCGCCCAAAACAAGCGGTCGCCTCGACACGGAGCGGTTCCCACAGCGGGAATGACTCCGTGCGACGCGTCCAATGCATTCCCGCCGCGGGAATCCCTCGGTCAGCCCGCACCGGCCCATTCCCGCCGCGGGAATCCCTCTGTCAGCCTCGAACAGACCCGTTCCTGCCGCGGGAATCCCTCTGTCAGCCTCGCACAAACCCATTCCCGCCGCGGGAATCGCTCCGTAGGCGAAATTAAACCATTCCCGCCGCGGAATCCCTCCGTCAGGCTCGCACAGGCCCATTCCCGCCGCGGGAATGACCTCGGCAACTGCGCACCGACCCATTCCCGCTCCAGGAACGCGTCGCGTTAACGCCGCACGCGTATCCAGGTCCCTTCGCCCATGCTGGGACCCGACTTGACCGCGTGCCAGCCATCGGGAAGCGGCGGGTCGGTCCAAAAGAACACGCGACGTGCATCCACAGGAGCCAGGTTCACGCACCCATGACTTCGCATGCGTCCGAAGTCATCGTGCCAGTACGCGCCGTGCACCGCATAGCCCCCCTCGAAGTACTGCACCCAGGGGACATCGCGCAGCTCGAACCGGTTTTCCGGATCGTCGGCGTCCATGGTGGAGGTCACATGCTTGTACTGAACCCGGAACTCTCCGCGGATGGTCGACTTGGTCTTGAAGGGGTCCCCGAGCCCGTCCGCCCCACTTGATACAAGCGTTGCATACACGGGCTTGTCGCCCTCATAGAGGACCAGCGTCTGGTACCAGATCCCGACATCGATCCACTTGACCTTTTTCCAATCGAACGACTGCGGAGGAGCAGGCGTGTCAAAAAGCGAGATGTCGTCTTCATGGACCCAATAGCCCGCCTTGGTCTCAAAGTGCTGTTTGTTCGAATGGAGGTTCTTCTTGCCGGTGAGCGCGATCACCTCGCGCCAGGTCAAACGCGCCGACAGCTTGCGTCCCTCGGCGCTGTACCTGTGGCCATCGGGGCGACGGACAATGACAAACGGGAAAGGCGTGGAGGCGTTGAGTGGAAGTCCATGGAAAGGGGACGCGAAGTGGGGCTTGATCTTGTCTTCGGCGATGAGACGTCCATCGAGCGTGACCGTGAACTTGCGACTGGCTGCGGCTTTTCCTCCTCGGAACGAACCGATGACCGCCAAGCCCGCATGACGAAATGCCTTGCCTCGAAACGGCGATAAGAACGGCGCTTGGTAGGTCGAGATGTTTGGGATTTGACGCCGCAGGGTCCGTCCGCTCGCCGCCTGGGAGCTTTTGAGCCACCAAGGGATTTCGCCGTCGCCAACGGTAGGAAAAAGGTTGTTCTCGTCAAGAGCAGCCGGCGTGGGGGGGACATCTTTGGGCGCGAGGGTGGCGTTCCCTTTGTCGTCGAGCGGGACATGGTTGGCGCCGGCTTTGTCGATGCGGTTCCAGGCGACGTGGTTCTTGGCGTACTCCTTGAGATGGCCCTGGAACGCGAACTCGTACTTGTTCATCTCGCGCTGGCTGGGGACGAAGTTCCAGAGCGTGGCGTCACGACGTACGAAGCCGTAGGTGTACGGCATGGGCCGAGAAAGGTCCGGTTTGGTGCCGAGGGCCTGGATTAGCTTGTGGTTTAGGTCGAGGGTAGCGTCGTCGCCCCCGGCGCAGAGGTGGCCGCGGGGAGCGACCTGGTACCAACCTTCGGCGCAGCGGGTCCCGTCCACGGGTTTTGGCGAGCGGGCGAGGCTTTGACCGAGACGGATATAGCCAAGCAGGCGGGACTTGGGGTCTGGACGTTCGAAGATCTCAGCTTTTAGACTTAGGGCAGCGATTCTGGGGGAGTCTTTGGAGGGCTGAAGTCCGGCGTCGGGCGTTGCATCTGCGTGGGCGGTCGATGTTTCTTTAGGGGCCTGGGCGCGCGAGCCGCAACCCAGGATCACGACGAGACCGCAAAGCCCCATTCGAGCCAGCCGAGCGCGTTGCGAGGCACGAACCATCGCGAGGACGCATGGCGCAAAACGGGGCGGAGGGCAAGAATGCGGACTACTCGTCGGACAGCGGCGCCTCGTCAGGCTCGGTCGGCACGTCAGGCATGGCTGGCTGGCTAGCCTCGCTAGCCTCGCTGGCCTCATCGGCTTCGGTGGTCTTGGAACTTCCCCGAGGCCTTCCTCGAGGCTTTCGCTGCAGCGGCGGCGCTAGCGTGTCGGCATCTTTGGCGGTCCATCGCAGGTACGTGATGGCCTGGCGGACCGACTCCCACGCATGGAAAAGCAAGCTAAATGCCCGTGCGCGCCCGTGCACCGGGTCGTTTCCTTTGGCCATTTTTTTTGCGTAGACGGCGACGAGGAGTTGCGGACCGAGGTCACGGGCGCGCTCTACCTCCTTGAGGTCGACGGCCGTTTTGTTGGCAATTGTCCCCCTGAACTCGGTGTAAAGGGCAGCCAAGGCCACGAGGTCGTTTGCCGTATCGAGGTGGCCTTGTCCCTTGCGGATCTTGGCCACGCGGTCCTGATCGAGAAGCTGGCGATGGGCCAGCGCCTCGGCGGCAACGAGCAGGTCTTCGCGCAAACGGGAGGCTTCTTCGAGTTGTGCTTTGGTCCCCTCGGGGGTGGATGCGCTCGTAGCCACCTGGTGCAAAAACCACGTCGCTAGGGCGTACTCCTCGAGCAAATCGAGGTCGGCTATGGGATGGGTGGGAAGCCGTTCGAGCCACGTTTCACGCTGCGCGCGCAGGGCAGGAAGCGCCCCGAGGACCACGTAAACAGTGGCGGTGACGTCAGTTAGGATCGGCACCAGGTCGGCGTCGGCCACCTTCGCGAGTTTCGGCTCCACTTTGAGGTAGGCATCGAGCGCTGACGATGCGGCGACGGCTTTTGGAGCCTCTCGGACTTTTTTGGTTCGCATGCGCGCGCACCCTGCCCCAGGTAAGGCCGGGAGGGAAGAGGCACTTTTAACTCCGCGATCACACCCTCTGGGTAACGGGTGTGCGTCACCGGCCCTCTTCCGGAACAAGCCGCGCCGTCTTGTGCAAAAGCCCGTCCACGCTCTGCACGAACGCGCGCCAGGCCCCGTACTGCTCCACCGGGATCACACTGCGGTCAAACACCACCCTGCGACGTACCACCAGTACACGCCCCTCCCTCACCGCCTCGAGCTTCGCTTGCCCAAATTCCCCCCCCATCACCTCGCCCCCAACAGGAACCGCCCCCCAACGAAATCCCTTGGGCGCCACCAGTCGCAACACCCGCGCGTCATGCATCGGTGCCACGGTCGGCGGAAGAACCACAGGTAGCGTGCGTCTCACCAGCGGCGCGAGCTGCGACGCCAACGAGACGCTCGGCCCCAAGGGCACCACCAGCTCCCCCTGCTCCTTGCGGGCAAAACCCTCCGAATGCGCGCGGTAACGAAGCTGCGCTGCCCCGTTGACTAGCCCCCCTTGGAACTCCACGCTCCGTTCTACACTCACCCCACTAAGCCATCCCCCCACCAGCTGCTCCTCTATGTACTGCGCTCGCGCCTCTGGCTCCGTCAGGTTCGTGCGAAGCCAAAAAGCACTGTCGCCCACATGACGCTCGTCCGCGACCAGATCCGCTGCCCCGTCGGTCGCCAACGTCAGGATCCAGGTGGCACTCACCCCATGGTCCGCTGGAGAGCTCGCAGGTAACTCCACGATCTCCATTGGTCCCGCGATCCGAAGCGCCACTGCACGGGCATCCATCGAAGGGAGCGGTCCCATTCGCGACTGTGGACTGGTCGCATCGAGATACAATCCCGCGGACGGCAAATACGCGATCCCATGGTCGAACAGCGGCACCGCGGCCCCCCTCGCCCTCACAATGGACGGTTGCCCCGTAAGACGTGTCTGTACCAGCACCTCCTCGGCTTCGATGCCCAATGCTCGAAGCAGCGTGATCAAGAGAACTGCCTTGTCGTCGCAATCCCCTTCCCGTCGTGCCAATACGTGCTGCGGACGGTTCGGGAGCCATGCCTCCGCACTCTGGTAGTTGACATATCGGATCTTGTCGGCCACGAACTCGAACAGCGCTGCAATCTTCTCGTTGCGACTGCGCTTTCCTCGGGTCAGCGAGCGCGCAAGCTGTCGTACCTCGTCGTCAGGTTCGGTAAACCCGCGCACGGCCTCGTTGTACCACCCTCGGAACGCGCTCCAGTCCCGGAACGTCGACCCCACTACCATCGGCACAAGCTCGCTCACCGCCGGTGACAAGGGCTCGTCAGCGACCGTCGCCGGCTTGTCCCATACAAGACGCACTACCTTGCGGCCTCGCTCGATCCGCTCCTCGCGCCGCTGTGCAACCCCCCCAACCACATCTACAAAGAGCTGCCGATCAGGAGGAGACTCCACAATTACCTCGTTGTAGAGCAGTGGATGCGTCGACAACGCCCCCGCATAGTCCAGGAAGTAAAACGGTGGATCCCCCCGTCCCCCCACCGCGCCGTCGGTCCACGTGCGCAACGCAACTTCCACCGTGTCCCCTGCAACCAACTCGGGCCATCGTATGCGTGGACGTGTCCCGTCGCTCCGCTCCTCGGTCGGGAACGCCACACTTCCATCGCGACGATGGACACGCGCCCTCACGATCTCGGTCAGGTCCCCCTCCGAGGGAAGCTCCTCGATCAGTTCATCCTGAGTCCGCGGGGCGATCACCAGCTCCCGGGCGTAGTGGATCAATTGCGACACGCGCCGATCGTCGTGCAACACCACCGCCCGCAGCCAGTGAAGCTCGCGATCGGCGACCTCCGGTGGACTCGGCGGAACCCCTTGACGTCGCTCCAGCACAGTCTGCGATGCGACCAAGTAGCGCTCGTCATCGCGCCGCACATCCTGGGAACGTCGACGTAACAGAAGCTCCGCGCGGTACCTCGCCTCGCTGGGAGCTAGCTCGCGCGCCCGACGAAGCGCCGAGGTGATCGCTTGCTCCGCCTCCGGATCGTCGGGACCGCGCGTCGCGGAAAGCTCGGTGGCAAACCCCGCCCAAGCCTCCGCACGGTTTGGACTCCACTTTCGAAGCGTGTCGAACGCCCCACGCGCCGCCTCGTGTGCCCCGGTCCGAGCCACGGAACGCGCGATACGTAGCCCGTCGTCCGTGTCGTCCATCGCCTCCATCGCAACCCGCGCCGCACCAAGGACCGCGTCGCGCCCAACGCTCTCGTGCGCCTCCACGAACGCCGCATCGACCCCCCCGCGCTCCGCAAGACGCTGACGTGCCTTGAGCGCAACTCGCACGTCCACGGTCGCCGCAAGCTCGGCAAGCGTCGAGAGCAGCGCCGTCGATACGTCGGGCTTCGCAAGCCACGGCTCGAGACGACGCACGACCGCGATCCGTACGGTGTCAGGCCCGAGCTCCGCGTCGATCTTCGCCGCTAGCAACTGCGCGTCCGCATCGACGGCCTGGTCCAAACGCGCCGCTCTGCGTGCCGCCATCGCCCAGTCGACCAGCCGCGACTGAAGGTGCTGCAGGATGCGACGCCGCACGACGAACGCCTTGGCCTTCGGATCGCTCTCGGCACGCACACGAGCCAGTTCGAGCCATCCGCTTCGCATCGACCCCGTCGGTGCTAACCACGCCGCCGCAGCAAGCCCGTCGGCGTCGACCTCCGTCGAGGCGACAAAGGACGACAGTATTCCTGACGCCCTTGGACTCCTTAGATCGTCGGCGCCACCGAGGGTCCGCACGGCGGCGGCAGCCAATGTTCGAGGGGCAAGCGCTCGTTCGAGTGGAGTCGCCAAGGGCCGCATCTTGGGAGCCTTGCGTCCAAACTCCACGCCGCTCAGGTCCGCGCTGTACGGGACTCCAAGTCCGCGACCGTCCGAACCGGTGACGCGCAAGCGAATGCGCCCGATGTCTCCGAGGGGGCCGGAGCAAACCTTGGCGGCGATGACATGAGGTCCAGCGGACGCGTCGACTTCGGCAGCGAGTCGATCGAGCCAAGCGGCGCCATGGGCCTCGTCGCTTCGGACCACGTCGTGCCCGTCGAACACGAGGCGTACCTGTCCTGCTGCAGCGACGCGGAGCACGAGAGCGCTCGGAGCCGGCAGGACCACCTTGGTGGCCATCCATGAACAGCTTTCTCGCCTCGGATGGACAAACGGCCCGAGCGGAACCCCTCGCGCCGAAACGAAGGAAGACGGCACCTCGCGCCATCCCACTTCGAAGACGCCCCACCGGTACGACGTGCGCCGATCGCCAAACACGACTCCGCTCGCCTCGGGACCGTCGTGAGTGTCGAGACCGCCCCCCGTATCGCGCAGAGGACCAAGAAGAGCGAGCGCCCTCACGACGCCCAAGGTCTCTTCGGGGGGATCCCGTTTGGCCACGGCGCGGGCGAGGAGCGACGCTTCGGCAGCGAGGTCCGCCGGCAGGACCGACACCAAGGACAGCAGCGCACGTTCGGCGGCTCCATGGGACCCCTGCTCGGCGAGCGTCACCATCGTGAGGAGTGCAGCGACCTGGTCGTCGTTGCGCTTGGAGATCAGAGCTCGCTGTTTGGCAAGCTCGATCATTTCGTCGGGAGTTTCGGCAGTCCAGCGAGGGGCTGCGAGAGCGTCTTGCGCCAACGCCGATGCGGCGAAGACGAGTCCGAGCGACCACGTTTTCATGCGGGTTCTACTTTCAGGCGTTGCGGACGGCATCGACGAAGGCTCGTACGCGTCCGAGATCTTTTGCGCCAGCAGCTCCCCGCTCGACGCCGCTGGCCACATCGACCCATGCGGGTCGGACCACGCGAATGGCGTCCGTGACGTTGTCTGGGGTGAGTCCGCCGGCAAGGACAATGGGACGGCTCCTGGCGAGCGCGACGACGAGCGACCAGTCGAAGGTGACGCCCGATCCTCCCAGCACGCCGGGCACTTTGGCATCCACCAGGAGCCATGTCCCAGGGAACGAGCTGGCGGCGATCACGTCGGCTTCGTCGGCGACGCGAAGGGCTTTGAAGGCATGAGGAAGTAGCCGAGCGACGAACTCAGGGGACTCCTCGCCATGGAGCTGAATTCGGTCGAGCCCTACGTCGTCACGAACGCGTCTTAGGAGGTCCTCGCTGGCGTTGGCGAAGACGCCGATGACGAGGGCGCGTCCTCGGACGGCGTCGGCGATCAGGCGGGCGTGGGACGGAGCGAGGCAGCGTGGACTGGCGGGGACGAAGTTGAGACCGACGGCATGGGCGCCGAGCTCGACGACGGCGACGGCCGACTCAGGGTCGACGAGCCCGCAGATCTTGATCGACGGTGCGCGGGTCACGTGTCGATCTTGAGGAGCTCTTTGACTTTGGCGATGACCTGGGGGGCCTGGAACGGTTTGGTGATGTAGGCGTTGGCGCCGAGTTGCATGGCGCGGTTCATGTCTTCGCGTCCCCCCTCCGTGCTGATGACGATGATGGGGGTGTCTTTGTGCATTGGGTCGGAGCGAATGCGCTTGACCAATTTGAGACCGTCCATGACGGGCATGTTGATGTCGGTCAGGACGATATCGAACTTGGCGGCGGCGAGCTTACGGAGCCCGTCGACACCGTCGTCGGCCTCGGTGACGCGAATGGTCTTCATGCGGGACAGGGCGAGGACAATGAGCTGCCGCATCATCGGGGAGTCTTCGACAACGAGGCACGAGTATTCGGAGTTCATCTTCTGTTCTCGAGCTTAGGCCGGGAGGTCTCCGAGCACGGCGAGGCTTGGCGCTTTGCCGCCTGCGGCACGGTAGAAGAGAGCCGAGACGAGCGCGGTCCCGGCGTGGGCAGACAATAGGTTGAAGAGCTCCATGTCGACTTCAGAAAAGGCCCCCTTTTGTTCGAGCAATGCGAGGACAACGATCACCCCGAGCACGTCGTTTCCAAGCTTGATGGGAATACAGGCTACCGGACCGGTCGGAGTCTCGGAGGGGTCACCCACTCGCGAGCCTTCGGGGAGGACCGCGTTGGAGACGAAGAGCTCGCCGGTCAAGAAAACGCGTTCGATGGCCGGGTCGCTTTTGGAGGCGTCGTCGAGGCTGATGGGTTCGAGCAATGCGCGGTCGGTCCCGTCGGCCACCACGGGCCAAAGTTTGGTGCGCTGCTCATCGGCGACATACACGGCCATGGCGCTGGCGCCTGCGAGCTGCATGAGGGTTTCTCGAATATGCCTTAGCACCTGCTCGATTTCGAGGGTGGCGTGGAGCTGGAAGCTTGCGACATAGGCGGACGACAGCCGTTCGATCTCGGCTTCAAGCGCCTCGGGAGGGACCGGCGGAGCGCCCGATGGATCGCGCGACAGGCTGCCGCGAAGCGACTTGAGCTCGCGCTGAAGACGCGCGACGTCTCGCGCCAACCGGTCGTTTTCCTGAACGATCTCGTTGGCAAACTCCGCCCCCTGCTTGAAAAACGCATGGACGAATGCCGCACGCTGCGCCCTCGGGTCTGCCGTCGTGTCTTTGGGTGGATGCTCGATGTGTCGAGCGCCTGCCCCTTTCCTGTGCGTCATGCCAGTGCTCCGTCGTCCCGAACCTGTGACCCCACGCGCGCTGCGACGCTATCACGCTCGGCATGAAAACAACGCTAATCGGTGGCTCGTGACACGACGCAGCACCTCTTTGCTCCATCGCTCCCTCGTTTCTTGTGGCGAGGCGGGGCGGGACGGGCGAACATTGCCCAATGGGGTCGATTCGCAAACTTCTCACGGTGACTTTGGCAAGCGGCCTAGCCTCCCTCCTGACGTTAGCCGCTCTCACCACCGGTGCTCCGCAGGCGGAGGCCCAAGCCGTAGACGCAGGGGCGGTCCCTCTTTTCGTCACTCGGGCCCAACGGGGCGAGGTGGTCCCTCCCGAGCTCGATGAGGTCGAACAGATGTGTGCACTCATCACCGGTTGTGAACGCCTTCCCATGCCCATCCCGGGCGACTTCGGCACGGACTTCGCGGGCTGTGTCAAGAAGCTGTCGGACGATTTCACCAAGCCGAGCGGAGTCTTCTATTCCCTTCTCATTCGCGAGTGCGGTCTCGAGGCCAACTCCTGCGACAAGCTCGCGACCTGTGCGCTCCGTGGAGCGTCACCTTCCGCATGCGAAGGCAAAGGACTGAGAAACCCCGTGGGCACCTGCGACGCCGACGGACGCGCCGTCGAGTGTTACCAGGGACGGATCCTTGCGGTACGCGACTGTCCGCGCGGCGACGAGCAATGCGCCATCGCGCGTTCTGGCAAGTCCCTTTGCTCCCTCGGCCCGTGTGGTAGCGACTGGAAACCTGGCGAACGACGCTGCTCGGCAAACAGAGAGCGCATCCTCGAGTGCCAGGAGGGAAAACTTAGCAGTCTGCATTGCGGTCTTTTTGGCCTCAAGTGTGTCCCTGATGGCGACACGGTCGCGTGTGCCACGAACCTTCCCTCCTGCACCGGAACCAACGTTCGCTGCGATGGAAAGTACGCCGTAGGATGCCACCGAGGGCACGAAGTCCGCGTCGACTGCTCGGCAGCGGGGCTCGAGTGCAACCTGACACCGCCTGCTGGACGGTTCCCTGTGGGGGCCTGTACGACGCCCGCGGCCACGGGTCCCACCTGCAATCCTAGCGACCCCTCCCGCTGCGAGGCCGGCTCGGTGCGCTACTGCTTCGCAGGCAAGCCCCGCAAGTACCTGTGCAAGACCCTCCTGCGCACCTGCGACGAGCGCGACCCGAAACAGGTTCACTGCGCCCGCTGACCCGACGGTTCGAATCATGTCAACCCGGTCTGGACCGGGGGGCGAGTCGAGACCGTTCCCTCCTCGGCGAGATGGCCCGCGCCTACCTCCGAAGCGGCCGATGTCCTGTCCGCGTCGCCCCCCAGTCCGGAGGAACCAAACACTCCGGCCCTCGTCCGATCCGATCGCTCCGTCCTATCTTGTGAAGTGCTTCCCTCGCAAGCGGCCAGCTCTCTTGGTCCCAGTAAAACAACAGCGCCTTCATCATCCGCTTCTCCCGCAGATCGCGCGCCACATAGAGCGGCTCCCCTGTCAGCGGATCGAGTCCCGTGTGGTACATGCAAGTCGCCACTGCCATCGGTGTCGGGATGAACTCCTGCACCTGACGCGGACGGAGCCCGTGCTTCTTCAAGTACAGCGCCAGCTCCAAAGTGTCCTGCAGCGTAGAGCCGGGATGCCCCACAATGAAATAAGGGACCAGGTACTGGTCTTTGCCCGCGTCGTGGCTCGCCTTGCAAAAGAGCTCACTGAACCGCTCGTAGTGCTCGATGGACGGTTTCCTCATCTTGCCAAGCACCTCGGGGCTCGTGTGCTCCGGCGCCACCGAAAGCTGCCCGCCCGTATGATGCAACGCGAGCTCGCGCACGAACTCCGGACTGCGCTCTGCAAGATCGTAGCGGACCCCCGACGCCACGAACACATTGCGTACCCCAGGAACCTGACGCACCCGACGGAGTAGCTGGATCAGTGGCTGGTGGTCCGTTCCAAGGTTGTCGCAAACCTTCGGATGGATACACGACAGCCGTCGACAGGCGCGCTCGATAGCCTCGTCCACGCAGCGCATCTTGTACATGTTCGCCGTCGGTCCGCCCACATCGGAGACAGTCCCCTTGAACCCCTCCAGACGCGTGAGCGCCCGCACCTCGCGGAGCACACTGTCCTCCGAGCGGCTCTGGATCACCCGTCCCTCGTGCTCCGTGATGCTGCAGAAGGTGCATCCACCAAAGCAGCCCCGCATCGTCACCAGCGCGTGATGGACCGTCTCGAAAGCTGCGATGCGCTCGCTTCGGTAGCCTGGATGCGGCTTGCGCACAAACGGGAGATCGTACAGAGCGTCCATGTCGGCTTCTTCGAGGGGAAGCGACGGAGGATTGAGGTAGACCGCCTGGTCGCCGTGCACCTGGAGCAGCGGACGTCCATTGTGCGGACTGGTCTCGTATTGAAAGGCACGGGTCATGGACGCAAATGCCTTGAGGTCCCCACAAACGGACTCGAAGGAAGGCAACACGACCACCCGTCGGTCGCTTGGCGTGCGGCTTGGAGCAAGAGCCAACGGTTGCCAGTCGCGCCTCGACAACACATGGGCCGTACCGCGGATATCGGTCAGGTGTCCGACAGGCTCTCCTGCAGACAGGCGCCTGGCAATTTCCAAGGCGGCGCGCTCGCCCATGCCAAACACGAGCAGGTCGGCCTTGGCGTCGAGCAAGATGGAGCGCCGGACTTGGTCCGACCAGTAATCGTAGTGGGCAATACGTCGCAGCGAGGCTTCGATCCCACCAAGGACCACCGGGAGTCCTGGGAAAGCCTGGCGGCATAGGTTGGCGTAGACAAGAGTGGCGCGATTGGGTCTTGCGTTGGGGAGTCCACCTGGCGAATAGGGGTCTTCGCTGCGGACCTTCTTTTGTGCAGTGAGCTTGTTGAGCATGGAGTCGAGGTTGCCCGCGCTCACGCCAACGAAGAGCCGGGGACGTCCCAAGCGAGCGATATCCTGTGGACCGGACCAGTCGGGCTGGGCGATCAGACCGACGCGGTAGCCCTGTCCTTCAAGAAAGCGGGCGATCAAGACAGGACCGAAGGCGGGATGGTCCACGTACGCGTCGCCTGTCACGATGAGGATATCCAGCTCGGAAACCCCGCGAACGCGCAGGTCGTCACGCGTGGTGGGAAGGAACGCGCGGCTAGACAAGGGAGTAACCTTAGCAGCCACACGCGGCGCGACAGCTTGTATCTCCCCAACAGCCTGCGGCGCAGTTGCGGTCGCAGGTGCTCGGTTCACGCTTTCCGATCGACACGCATCGTCCCTCGGCCTCTTGGGCGCAGACTGTGAGTTCACTCTGCTGCTTGAGGAGCTGCGCGGCCTGGGCACAGGTGCTGGCAATTCCTAGGGGACAGATCGCGGTGCTGCAGACGCATTCGAGATCTAGCAGTTCTTGCGCCATGCGGAATCCGCAATTGGGAAAGAGGTCAGGGTCGACTGTCAGGCCAGGACACTGGCTCGTTTGTCCACAGAACACGAGGCCACTGGACGGGTCGAGGAAGCAGTAGCTGCCCACAGGACCTGCGTCGACCCCGCTGTCGGAGGACACGCTCCCGCCATCCGTGGAGGTGAGCGCCGGTTGAACGCAGGCCGCGCAGGTCAGAAGAGCGAGGAGAAGAACCGATGCACGCATGATGGTGCGCCCGTTACCGTTCCTTCAGCAGGCGGGCCAACTTTCTTGTACCGTCGCGCCATGAGCTCTTCTGATACGTCCACTCAGGCCCTTCATCGACTCGTAACGGTGCTCAGCGAGGACGCGATCTTCGCTCTTTCGGCCGGCAGCGGCGATCCGGAGGGGACCTTGATGGGCCTTTCGAAACGGCGCGCCGAGGCCTATTCCGCAACGGTCCAGGGGGCGGTGTTGCCGACCATGACGGAGCAGCCCGAGGCGTGGCAGGTACATTTGACGCGTGCGTTAGCTCCTATCGCTCCGCCAGTGGGGCTGCCGATGATGGAGCTTGTACGTGAGAAAGTGACCCTCGAGGTGGGGGCACGGGGACTGCGCTCGCTGTTTTCGACCAAGCCGAGCGAGAAGGACGCGCAACGGGTAAAGAAGCTCGGTTCGCTTGCGGTGCGGACGCTGCGGTCGGTGCTGTTGGCCGATGGGGAGCTCGATGCGGAGGAGTTGTTGACCATCGCGTGTGTGCTCGGGGCGCTCGGGTTATCGGATGCGGAGGCGGTGGCGCTCTACAACGAGGCGCCGTTAGCGGCTCGGGACCTGGAGGTTTACGGCGAAGTCGAGCCTGCGGTGGCGCGCGCCGTGGTGCGTGGTGCGTGGCTTGCGGCGGCGCTGGACACGGTCGATCCACGCGAAGAAGAGGTGGTGCGTTCGATGGCGCAGAAGCTGGGCGTTCCTGAGGAGGATACGGAAGCTGCGCGGGCCGAGGCGCTTGCGCGTGTGGAGTCGCGTCGGCTGGTGGGGGTTGCGGCGATCGACGCGGTCCGGGTGGTTCTGGGCGACTCGGTGCCTGGCGCGGCGGTGACCCTTGCGGCGCGTGTGGCGTCTTTGCTGGTCCCGCGGCGGTACCGCGATGAAGTGTTGGGGCATGTGGGCCACGGCACGCCGGTCGTACTTGCGAAGCGCCATGAGAAGCTCCCACTTGAAGACAAGGTGACGGCGCTCGGCGTGGCTTGGGCCACGGCACTGGTCGAGGATCCGACCCTTGGGAGGCGTGCACTTCTCAGGGCGCGTTGGGAGCGGGTGCTCGCCGACGTGGGCGAGGAGGCTGGACGCGCGCGGGTTCTGGTCGACGACTTCGTTGGGGAAGCCTTGGCTGCGGCGGCTCGCACGCTCCGATAAATAGACCGACCCGGGTCCGAACCGCCGCTTCCCCGATCGGAACACGTCACTCTGGGTCACCCGAAGTGCCTCCGCCGATCGGAACACATCGCTCTGGGTCACCCGAAGTGCCTCCGCCGATCGGAACACGTCACTCTGGGTCACCCGAAGTGCCTCCGCCGATCGGAACACATCGCTCTGGGTCACCCGAAGTGCCTCTGCCGCGTCGGCGAGGAGGCTTCGGGTCACCCGAAGTGCCTCCGCCGCGTCGGCGAGTGACCCCATGCTCGATCGAAAGGAGACACTTGCGGTTCTCAAGCTGGGCTTGGGTTAGATAGAGCCTCGCCGAAAAGCGTCGCGCGCGACGCAAAGCTAGGACCGATGCAGGCCGAAGTTGACCCAAGGCTCCGCATTGGCTACGCCCCGAGCTCTATGAATCCGTTCTCACGCATCTTGATCGCCTCGGCCTTCGCCGCAACCACACTCCTCGGCACGCATGTTTCCGCCCAGCAATCGGTCCGAATAGCCGTTGTCGATACCCGACGCGCTATCGAGCTCTCGGAGGACGGCATGCGAGCGTCGGCTACCTTGAAAAAGATCTTCGACAGCCGTCAGCAGGAACTTAGTCGTAAAGAACAAGACCTGATGAAGCAGCGCGAAGAGATCGACCGTCAGTCGCGCGTGGTTTCGAAAGAGGCCCTGCAGAAGCGCCTCGAAGACTGGCAACGTCAGACCATGGAGCTCCAGGCAACCTTCGTCGAGTACAACAAAGAGCTCCAGAAGAAAGAACGCGAGCTGCTGCTTCCTGTCCAGGAACGGGTCATCACCACCATCCGCCGTCTCGCGGCCCAGGATGGCTTCGATGTCATCGTCGACAAAGCCAACGTTGCCTTTGTCCGCACCGACCTCGACTTGACCGATAGGGTCATCCAGATGGTCAACGGCGGCGGCGTTGCGCGACCTGCGGCTTCGGGAAGTGCGGCTCCTGCGCCTCCTGCGCCTCCTGCGCCCCCGCCTGCTCCCAAGCCCTAGTGTGATTCCGCTGGGTCCATTCACGCTCTTGTCCCTGGTCCATCGCTTTGGCGGAGACCTGACTGGATTGGACCGCGATCTGTGCGGGCTCGCGTCTGTCACCGAAGCCACACAAGGGGACCTGACACCGCTGCTTCGAGCCCGTTTCGAGCCCGCAGCACGTCAGGCCCATGGGCGCGGGGCTTGTCTGCTGGTCGACAGCTCCCTTGCTTCGCGTGTCCGCGACCTCTCCCACGTGTGGCTCCACCCCTTTGCCCCCTGGGTGCTCGCCGAGCTCCTGGCCGAAGCTCCTGTTCTGTCGCCTCCTGCCGAGGTGGGGGAGGGGACCACACTTGCCGAGCACGTTGTGCTTTCCCCTCGCGTCGTGTTGGGACGTCGCGTGTCCATTGGTGCGGGGAGCGTGATTGGACGACCTGGGTTTGGCTGGGCCACGGGGCCGGACGGGTCCTCTCGTGCGATTCCCCAGCTTGGCGGGGTGCTTGTGGAGGACGACGTGGTGATCGGGCCGCTTTGCACGGTGGATGCCGGAACACTGGGGCCAACGATCTTGCGCCGTGGAGTCCGGCTGGATGCGCATGTTCATGTGGGACACAATTGTGTCCTTGGTGAGGGGACCATGGTTGCGGCTCAATCGGGGTTTGCCGGCTCGGTGCAGATAGGACGGGGCGTGATGGTGGGAGGACAAGTGGGGGTGGCCGATCATGTGACTGTGGGGGACGGCGCCCGCATTGCGGCCAAGAGCGGCGTCATTGGTGATGTGCCCGCGGGGGCTACGGTTGCAGGATATCCTGCGGTGGCTCGCATGCGTTGGCTTCGCGCTCTTGGGCACCTGTACCGAAAGGCTAAGCCGTGAAGTTACCGACTGTTCTCGAGATCGATCGGATTCTACAGATCCTTCCACATCGATGGCCCTTTGTCTTGGTCGACCGGGTCACGGGGTTCGTGCCGAACGAGCGCATCACGGGCCACAAGTGCATTTCGATGGCGGAACCATGGTTTCAAGGCCACTTTCCTTCCCGTCCCATCATGCCCGGCGTGCTCATCATCGAGGCCCTTGCACAGATCGGCGGGATCTTAGCCTACGCCAGCGAGCCTTTCGACGCGTCAACGTCGCTGTTGTACTTCCTGGGCATCGACAAGGCGAAGTTTCGGCGCCCGGTGATCCCCGGCGACAGGCTCGATCTCGAGGTAAGCATTGTGCACCACCGCTCCAACGTATGGAAATTCCACGGTGAGGCCTTGGTGGAGGGGACCCTGTGCGCCCAAGCCGATCTTCTTGCAAGCGTGGTCGACCGCGACGTTTGAGAGGGCAGACCATGGGAATCCACCCCACAGCGATTGTGGACCGACACGTCCAGCTTGACGTTGACACGGAAATTGGCCCCTACTGCGTGGTGAACGGTGACGTACGACTCGGACGGGGGACTGTGTTGCACGCTCATGTGGTGCTTCAGGGGCCGGCGGTGCTCGGAGAGGACAATCAGGTTTTTCCTTTTGCAGTCCTGGGGGCGTGTCCTCAGGTGCGCCTGGCCCCTGGGCTATCGGGAGGGATCCTGCTTGGCAATGGCAACGTGGTACGCGAGCATGTGACGGTACACGGGGGGACCGACGGGGGGACCACGCGTTTGGGGGACGACAACTTGCTGATGGTGGGCGCACATGTTGGGCACGACGGTGTTCTTGGGTCTCACGTGACGATGGCCAACGGGGTGCAGCTTGCGGGGCATGTGGTGGTCCGCGACTGGGTGACCTTTGGGGGACTGAGCGCGGTGGCGCAGCATGTTCGGGTGGGGGAGAGCGCCTTTGTGGCGGGCGGAGCGATGTGCGAGCGGGACATTCCGCCGTTTGTGATTGTGCAAGGGGATCGGGCGCGGGTGCGGGCGTTGAATGTGGTGGGGCTAAGGCGACGCGCGGTTCCGGAGGGGTCCATTACGGCTCTTACCGCAGCGTTTCGCAAGCTTTTCCTGGGGCTGATGTCCCGTTCCGAGGCGCTTCGTGTGGTCTCGCGAGACGACCCCTATGTGGCAAGGCTTGTGGCGGTGCTCGAAGAGTCCTACCCACGGGTTGCGCCCCCACGGGTTACGCAATGAAGTGTGGGGGTTGCGGCTAGTTCAGGGACGGGGCGGGATAGTGCGCGGCGGAATACTTGCGCGCGGCTCCGTATCGTGTCTTGGGCTCACGAAGTTGAAGATGGTCTCGCCCACCCCGATGATCACGTAGAACCCAAGCAGCCACACCAGCACGAACGCAGGCTTGGTCTGAAGCGACACAATCGCGCTCGACCCCACCGCAAACCCGACGAGCGCGAAGGTCCTTACGTTGAGACGCAGGTCCTTGAACGATCGGAACTTGATCGTTGACACCATCAGAAAGCTCAAAAACACGGTCAGGCCCGCCATCGCATACAAATACTTCGGCCCGGCCAAGTGCAGCGTGTTGTCCGCCAGGATCAACGACACCAAGATCCCCGCAGCCCCGGGCACCGGTAGCCCCACGATGTACTTGCCCGGCTTCGTCGGCGCGCCGTTCTCCCCCATCGACAGCACGTTGAACCGTGCCAATCGAACCGCTCCCGCCGCGGCGAACAGAAACGAACAGACAAACCCCACGGTCCCAAGCTGGTGGAGCGACCACTTGTAAACCAGAAGCGCCGGCGCCACTCCGAACGAAATGACATCGGCAAGGGAGTCGATCTGAAGTCCAAACGCGCTCTGCGTCTTGGTCAGCCGCGCCACCCTCCCGTCCAGCATGTCGAAAAAAAGCGCGAAGACGAGCATCAGCGACGCGCGAAAATAGTCGTCGTTGTTGTTGGTCGCCTCCCCACTGATGCGGATCGAATCGAACCCGCAGAAGATGCTCGACAACGTGATGATGTTCGGTAGCAAAAACAACGTTTTGCGTAGGTCGATCTTTCGGGGAGCAGGGCGCAACGGTGCCTCCAGGGACCGCGAGGCTCGCCGAAATCCCTCGCCACGTAAAGAAGACGCGACATGACGCACCCAGGAAAAACATGACGCGTCCCGTAAGCCCCCCAAAGTGCCGAAATGTGGCCAACCTCTGCGACCGCGCCTAGGCTTTGCCCCATGAGAGCGTGCCTTCTAGTGGGTCTTCTGTCGTGCGCCGGCTGCTCGACGTCGGAAACGGCAGCGCAACGGCAAATGGCGCAACTTCGCGAGGAAATCGCCCGGGTTCAGTCCGACCGTGACCGCGTCGAACAACGCCTCCATGCCCTCGAAGCCCAAGGCGATGCTCCTCGCAAAGAACCCGATTCCTCCTCGCCCCTCGAAACCCCAAAACTGCGCGTCGTCCATCTCCGTCCCGAAGACGCCGAAGACGAGCCCGATACGCCCGAAGCCGATGAAAACGCCCCTCGCCCCACGATCCGCGTCACCGGGCAAGCGGGACGTACCGGGCGTCGTGGAGCTCGCCCCGCCGCCGACATTGCCGAGACCGTCGATGACCCCGCATCCCGTCCTCGCCCCAGCGCCGTCGACCCCGAGGCCCGACGCGCTTACGACGCGGCCTACGCACAGGTGGGCGCTCGCAAATACCCTCAGGCACTCGACTCGTTCGCGGCCTTTCTCGTTCGCTGGCCGGACCATCCGTACGCCGAGAATGCGCTCTACTGGCGAGGCGAGTGTTACTACGCCCAAAACGACTACACGCACGCGTCCGAGCAGTTCGAAGGGGTCATCACGCGGTTTCCGTCGGGAAACAAAACCGCCGACGCGCTCCTGAAGCTCGGTCTCTGCCAGCAAAAACTCAACAACCCCGATAAAGCCAAGGCGACTTTCGAACGCCTGCATCGCGAATATCCGCGCAGCGAAGCTGCACGACGTATCCCCCGTGAGGAAACCCGATGAACCGCGTCCGCCTGATCCCGCTCGCTCTGCTCCCCCTCGTTTCGGTCCTCTCTGCCGTCGCCCAACCCACGGTCTCAGAGGTCCCAGCCCCAACCACCACCCAAGGGACCCCGGGGACCGTGATCGTTCCCTTTTTCCCAGGTGCGGGCAGTACGCCTGGCACAAGCGCCCCGCGCAATACCGGCCCCGTCGGCGGCGGCAATGTCGTCAACTCGTCGTCCCGCCCTGTCAACGGCACCGAGCAAGACGGCTTCGACTTCCGTCCTGGCCAAAGCACACGCACAGCCCACGGCGGCGCAGGAGGCCCGGTCTTTTCTGAAGGACGTGTCCGCGGTGGAGAGGTCCCCAGCACCCACTCGGTCCGACGAGGCGATACGCTTGCCAGCATCTGCGACCGCTATTTCCAAAACCCCTACCAGTGGCCTCGCATCTGGGCGCTCAATCCGCAGATCCAAAACCCCCACTGGATCTATCCCGGTGACGAGGTCCGGCTGCGCACCGGTGGTCCGGCTCCTACGGTGGCGGCTGCCCCCGGCCGCGGCGGCCTGATCGATCGACGTCGCCAGGTCCCACCCGACACGGTGTTCCTTCGCGACAACGGGTTCATCGAAGACGGGTCCCAAGAAGACTGGGGGGAGCTCATTGGGTCCGCCGTCGACAAAATGTTCTTGACCTCCCCCGACGAGGTCTACTTGCGACTCAGTCCCGACAAAGAGCCCCGTCTTGGCCAAGAGCTCACCGTGTTTCGAGGGGTGCGCCAGGTCAGAACCGGCCAAATGGTTCAAATTCAGGGGACCGTACGGGTCGACCAGTGGAACGCCAAAGACCACATTGCACGGGCCCGCGTGACCGAAAACACCGACATCATCGAGCGTGGAGCCCGCGTGGGGCAGGTGGGACGTCGCTTTCAGGTGGTCCCTCCGGTGCGCAACACGGTCGACGTGCAAGCCGAGGTGCTGGCTAGCGTCTACCCCCACAACTTCTTTGGGCAAAATCAGGTGCTCTTCATCGACAAAGGCGAAAAGGACGGGCTCCGTGCGGGCAACCGCCTGCTCATCTTGCGAAAGGGGGACGCTTGGCGACGTAGCTTGGCGACTCCTGGAGCCGCCAACCGCATCTCGCCCAACTCGGAGACGCTTCCCGAGCTCGAACGGACTCCTGGCATCAAGGACGAGAATCGATTCCCCGAAGAGGTGGTCGGGGAGCTCCGCGTCGTGTCGGTCAGAGCCCACACGGCGACCTGTGTGGTGACCTTGGCGCGCTACGAGATCGAGCGCGGGGAAGTCGCGGTTGCACGCAAAGGCTACTGATGCGTCCTCCCACGCTGTTGGTGCTTGCTCTTCTGGCGGCCGCTTCGGCGTGTGGAGGCGTTCCTGTCGCCCCTCCGGTGGTTGTGGCCCCACCTGCCGTGAGGTTCGTTCCAAACGGAGCGGAGGGCAAAGGGGCCGTTGCGGTTTTCGTACGCGGCGGGTTCTGTCCGGCGTGCGACGCGCTCGAGGCGTTCGCATGGACCTCCGAGGACCTTCGCGGGCCCGCCGGTCGGTTCGTCTGGACCCGCAAGTATGCCGATGACGCGGCGGTCTCCGAGGTGTTCTTAGCGGGGCCTCGTCCTGCCGTCTGGGTCTCCCAAGGAGGCGGGCCGTGGAAGCGGGTCTGGCCCGATGGACAAGGGGAGCTTGCCGACACGCTGACACGGGTGATGGCAACCACGCCGTTTGCGCGGTCGACGGCGTTCGAGGGGCGGGTTGCGGCACTCAAGAAGTCAGGGGACTTGATCCAGGCCAAGGCCGTGGCGAGGCAATGGTGCGTCTTTCTCGACACGACAAGCAGCTCGCCGGCGGCGAAGACGGCGCTAGCTTCCCACCGTCTTGTGGCCGCACTGGAGCTTGGCGAAGTACAAGCGGTTCTGCCGATGCTGACGGCGATGGAGGCGGATGCGCCGACGTCTCCCGAGCCTCCGTTGCGTCTGGCACGCGCGTTTCTGGAGTTGGAGAGGTACCCGGAGGCGCTCGGTGCCGTGGAGCGAGCGCAGGCACGGGCTCATGGAGTGAGCGAGGTGCGGGTACTGGCGCTGAAGGCGGAGATCCTCGCGAAAAAACAGGACCGGGGCGCGGCTCGAGCGACGCTTCGAGACGCCGTGGAGCGGGCTCGGGCGCTTGCGCTGTACGGGGACGACGCGCGACTTCGTGCGGTCCTCGAGGTGCGACTGGCGACGTGGAAGTGACCGTAGGGGGGCGACGTTTTTCGAGTGGGAGACGACGTTTTTCGAGTGGGGTGCGACGTTTTTCGGGTGGGGTGCGACGTTTTAAGAGTGGTGGACGCCGTTTTTCGAGTGGGAAACGACGTTTTTCGAGTGGGGTGCGACGTTTTTCGAGTGGGGTGCGACGTTTTCCGAGTGGGGTGCGACGTTTTTAGCGTGGGAGACGACGTTTTTCGAGTGGGGTACGGCGTTTTTAGCGTGGGGTACGACGTTTTTAGCGTGGGATACGACGTTTTTAGCGTGGGATACGACGTTTTTCGGGTGGGGTGCGACGTTTTTCGAGTGGGGTTGACGACGCGCTCCCCGGGGTCCTGGGTAGCGGGTGTCGTGGACTGTCCACGCCTTTGCGTACCGGCCCGCGACGACTTGTACTAAACCAAACCTACCTTGAAAACCGCAGGTCCGAACCGCGCCACGCGCGACCCAGGGTTACCCACCCTGGGCTGTTTTGATTCGCCCCTTCGGGGCTGCCAATCAACGCACGTTGTCATCATCTGGTGCGGCGTTGCAGCGAGG
>CAITRH010000722.1 GCA_903894755.1 uncultured delta proteobacterium | reverse complement strand
GCGAGGGGGGAGCAGAGCCACTTGTACCGCGGTTCCGAGCCCCCCTCGCTCGAAGACAATCTTGCTTGCCCGAATGGGCAAGCAGAATGTCGAGGGAGAGGGGGGTTGGGGGGTGAGGTCTGCGCGAGCGGGAAAGTTGCGGTTCTCAAAGTAGGTTTGGTCATTAGCATTGAAGAAGGCGCTCACGGCGCAAGACGGCACTCGAGAGCCTGCCGTGCTTCTGTTCCAGGCCCGATGCCAATACGTACCGCCGCAGCGCTCCCCGCAAAACGCGCAACCACGAAGCTGTTGGTTGCCCCTTCCCCAGGCCACGCAAACTCCTCGGCGTGAAGCTCGATGGCTTCCAAACACACACGATCGGGACTCCACCGAACACGCGCCAACATGGGCTCTTCAGGCCCTTCAAGAGTCCCTCCTGCAAGCGTGACCCACGGAACCGGCGTCTCGAAGATGGCCCTCCAGCCCCGTCCATCTGCCACACACGCTGGATCCGCTGCACTCGTCAACGTCGACCAAGACGCCAGTGCCACAGGCGAACCTCCTGGCAACACGATGTACGCCGGATCGAGCGGGGACGCTGGCTCCGACACCGACGGAATACGAAGCACCCGAACCTCCCCTTGTGGTCCCACTGCCAACGTGTCCAGCCCCCCCGAGCGAAACTCGAACAGCACCGTCGTACCAGCAGACGTCACGCGAAATACCTTGGCAACGTCGCCGCTCTCCATCAACGCCGTCTCCTCAGGCCCAAGCTGCACAGCACTGATGATCCGCGAGTCCTCCGTGCGTGGCACGCCTAGCACCACAGTTGCCATGGTCCCCTCGGTCCCCTTGGGAAACGCCACCAGCCCCTGCCCCCCCTCGAACACTAGGTCCGACGCGGCTGTCGGATCCACAGGCAACAACGGGACAGCTCCCACAAGCAACGTCGGATCTGCCCGAAGCAACGTCGTGGAGCCCCTCCCGCTGCGTCGCCCCGCTTGAACCGCATCGGCCACAGTCAACCAGCTGCGACGAATGGTCCCCGCCGTGTCGAACGGCACAACCCACACCACCTGTCGGCGAAGCGCTAGGAAATCCTTGACAGGCCCTGTCACCACGAGACGCTCGTCAGCTCCACTCGTGGTGGAAGGTCCGTGGACAATGGCCCGTGGGTCCGTGACATCGGACGAGTCCGCTCCCGGACTGCGCGACAACTGCGTGCGAACGTATTCCCGCTCCCCCTTGTCGTCGTTGACCGCCAGCCGTGATGCCCCAAGACCAAAGTCCTCGGGGCTCTTGGGAGAAGGAGGCAACACAGTCCGACGTGGCTCGGCAAGGGGACGGCACGCCAACCGTCCTGGTGGTGCCAACGCTAGGCGCGCAGGACTGGAAACCGTAGTCGGCGCTGGCAATGCCAGAGGAGCCGTGGTGTTCCATCCAAGCCGGTACCACGAGCCTAGGTTGCAACCGACCGCCGAACAGGTCAGCGTATCGCGTGCTCTCGGCGCCGTGGCCGCATGGGTCGGTGGACCCGCTACCTCGGCAAACGACAGCCCGCGGTCAAGCGATTGCCAGAGACGTCCATCAGGCGTGCGGGCAAGGCCGAAGGGACCCACCATCACAGCCTGCGAAAAGTGGAACGGCGACGTGGTCACGACGCCGTCGAGGCTGATCTCGATGCCGCCAAGGTCCTGGCTAAAGCCACGCAATGCGCCGGTGGGAGTCGGAGTCCAGCTGCGATCGAGGGTCTTGCTGCGCTGTGGGGCGACAAGTGCGTTGCGGAGCTGCGAGGTCAGCGTGTCCGCGGGCCAAGGGCGAAACTCCCCGGTCCGGCCATCGACGATGCCAGGGCTAGGCGGTCCCACCACAGCGTAGGCCCCGCCGTCCCCGCGGGGGATCCAGCGAAGGACCTGCAAGACACCACCGTCTTGAGGCTCGACAGTGTATTCGTTCCAGCCTCCGCGGGGCGCACGAACACAAACGGCAGGACGCGTCTTGGAGGTCGAGCCAGGACAAGGACCGCCGAACGCAAGGGCCCCCTCGTCGCTTGCCGAGAAGAGACCCGCGGAAGAGAACATAGGTTCGAGCAGCGGGCTGCGTCCGCCCAGCGTGCCGGAGACCACGAAGCTGACGTTGCCAGGGCGTTGGCAGACAAAAAGGACATCGTCGGAGGTGCGAACCCCTTCGCAGACAGCGTCCGGTGGAACCCGTCCAGGGGTCACGTCGAGCAGCTCGCCGCTCACCAGGTGGACTCGGACAATGTCCCCAGCAGCAGCCACGAGGGCGCTGGCGGCGTCGACTGGGGCGCCACGCTGGAGGGCAACGCGCAGTGGGGGCTCCTTGTCGTGCCAGCGCGGGTCGATGGGACGCAGTGGGTCGGGTTTGGGAGCAGGACGACGCGGGTGGCGGACAAAGGAGCCATTGGGAAGAACGCGAGCGGCGGGGATATTGGAGGTAGCGATCCAGAGGGCGTCGTCGAGAACGAATACGTCGTCGGGACGTCCCGAGAGCCCACTGGAGACGTCGGTCCAGGCCTGGCCAGCGTTGGTGGAGAACAGGACTCGACCAGGATCGACGATGGCGAGGACCTGTCCATTATCGAGCGCAGCGATGTTGGCGAGTCCAGTGGGGGAGATGGGGAGGCGGGCGCCGGAGCGAGGGTCGAGGTGCCAGCGTTGGTTGCGAGGGCCGCGGATTAGGATTCCCTTGGGGCCGAAGGTGAGGTTGGTGGAGGGGTCGGGGGTGGTGACGAGAGGGCGGAGGGGGCCGTCGAAGGAGGCACTGGCGTAGATTGCGGTGGGGGTGCGAAAGAGGAATCCGCCGCCCAGGCGGTCGGGGACAGCATAGGAGGCGGCGAGGGGGACGTCTGCGACTTCAGCGGCTGTTCGGGTGGTACGCCCTTTGAGGACCACGCGCTGTCCGTCGACTAGGAGGCCGACGCCTTGGTCCAGGCCGAGGGGGAGGAAGGGGCGGGGGGAGTCGGAGACGACGTATTCGGGCGGGGGGACGAAATCGTTGTCGGGGGCGGGAGCGAGGGCGGGAGCGACGGGGGCGGGACGACGCTCGTCGTGGGCACAAGCGGCGAGGAGGAGAACGAGGATTCCGGAGTGGCGCGGGACCGGCATGGGAGGGGAGCGTACTCTGGTTGGAGGTGGGGCGATGGGGGGACGTTAGCCTTAGGCAACGGCGGGTCGAGTGTGGCGGCTCATGGGAGATTCCGGTATGTTGCGGTCATGCTCGAGTCTCTTCGGAATCCAGACGAGTCCCCGCGTCCGCGCCTTCCTGACCACCTCGATCTTCCCTGCGATGGCGATCCTCCTGTGCAAAACTTCACCCAAATTCCCCAGGCAGCGCTCCTGTCCGAGACCATTCGGCCCGTGCTGGATCGGCTTCATCCAGATGGCCACTACCTTCTTGGAGGAGACAACGCCTTCTACTGGCGCCACGACGTTGCGCCGGAGCGAGGGCGCATTGTTCCAGACTGGTTTTACGTACCTGGTGTTCCGCCGCTCCTCGACGGCATTCCGCGGCGTTCGTATGTGCTGTGGAAGGAGCTTGTCCCGCCGCGCGTGGTGCTCGAGTTCGTGTCACGCAATGGAAGAGAGGAGACGGATCGAACACCGCTGAAGGGGAAGTACTGGATTTATGAGAAGGTTTTGCATGTCCCCTATTACGGGATCTTCGACCCTTTCAAGGAAACGGTGACGCTCCTTCGGTTTCTTGGGGGGCGTTACGAGCCGATGGCGGCCGATGACGACGGGCTCGTGTTGATCGAGCCCTTGGGGGTGAAGGCAGGGGTATGGCACGGGACCTACGCGGGGATGGAAACGTGCTGGTTGCGGTTCTTTGCCCTTGACGGCACGATGCTTCCATCGCTCGAGGACACGGCAGAATACGAGCGACAGCAAGCGATGGAGGCCAACAAGCGAGCCGACGGCGCAGATGCGCGGGCGAAAGTGGAGCGGCAGCGGGCGAAAGCGGAGCGGCAGCGGGCGGAAGCGGAGCGGCAGCGGGCCGATGGCGCAGATGCGCGGGCGGAAGCGGAGCGGCAGCGGGCCGATGGCGCAGATGCACGGGCGGAAGCGGAGCGCGAAAGGGCTGAACGCCTTGCAGAGAAACTTCGTGCCCTTGGCATCAGCTTTGAGTGAGCCTCGCCTCCCGCGATGACGCGATGGCACGCGGACGGAGACCACCGCTGTCGTGCTCTAAGGCCATAGTCACATCGTACCTTGTGTGCCCCCTGTTTTCGGCTGGGGGGTGTGGGGTGGAGCGGCCGCGCTCCCCCACATGTGACTAAGGCCTGCTCTAAGGC
>CAITRH010000721.1 GCA_903894755.1 uncultured delta proteobacterium | reverse complement strand
CCCCCTTACGCAATGAGAAGCCCGTGGTTTGATTGGCAGCCCCGAAGGGGCGAATCAAATCAGCCCAGGGTGGGTAACCCTGGGTCGCGGGTGTCGTGGGTCCGACCCGGTTCGGACCTGCGGTGTTCAAGATGGGTTTGGTTTAGAAAGGGCCGTGGACATCCGAAGTCGTCGAGCGAACGAGCGTGGGCTGTCTGTCGTCGAGGGGGCGGTGGCCTTTGCGATCGGCGGATCGCTGCTTGCCGTAGCGATCCCGACCTTCATGCGCGAGTTGCATGGGTCAAGGTTCGTCGAGCCCGTCGAGGCGCTAGGCCGTCTCGGCACCGCCGCGATCAACTACGCTCGGGACCGTCCCGCCACCGACGCGTTCCCCCCGTCGGCGCCGCTCACTCCGGCCACGGTTCCGCGCGGCTCGCGGGATGTGGACCCGCCTGGCGTTTGGGATCATCCAACGTGGCAGGCGCTTCTTTTCCGAGCGGTCCCCGAGGGGACTCCTCACTCGTTTGCGTTCGGCTTCGACGCGGTCCGCTCTCCCGGCAGAAGCCGCTTCGTGGCGCACGCCCATGGGGACCTGGACGGCGATGGGATCACAAGCCTTTTCGAGGTCCGTGGCTTTGCCCTTGCCGATGGTCCTGCGCAGCTCGAGCCGGGGCTGTACATCGAAAACGAGGTCGAATGAAACGACAGCTTGTCTCCGTTCTTCTGTTTGCTTTGGGGGTGGTCGGGGTGGGCACGACGCAACCCCGTCTGGCGGCGATCACGAAGGGGGTGAAAGCGACCGATGACATCTATCCATTTCCGCCTCCCGACGAGCTTCGGGCCCTGACCCTTGGTTACCACGCGGCGGCGACCGATCTGTTGTGGGCGAAGCTTCTGGTCGAATACGGAATGCACTGGTCCGAAAAGCGTCCCTTCGAGACGATCCCGCTCTACGTCGACGCGATCCTGGCGTTGGAGCCGACCTACAGCCCGATCTACCGCTACGTCGACACGTTCCTCGTGTACCGCCCGCTGCAAGGGACCGAGAGCGACGTGCGTCGGGTCCGTGCGTATCTGGAGCGCGGGCTCAAAGAGCGTCCCAACGATCACCGCATATGGCGTCAATATGGCCAGTTCATCGCATTCAGTGCGCCGACGTTTCTGACGTCGCAAGACGAGATCGCGCAGTGGCGTCTGGATGGCGCCAACGCGATGGCGAGGGCCGTCGAGCTCGGTGCGGATGTCGATCGCGCAGTTACTGCAGCGTCGATGCTGTCCAAGGTGGGGGAGCGGGACGCGGCGATTCGATCGCTTCGACGGGCCTATGCGTTGACCGATGACCCGCAGGTGCGTGCCGATCTCGTGTTGAGGCTTCAGCGTTTGCAGGCGTCGGCGGCTCGCGAAGCGGCGGAGCGCGACGCTCACTTCATCGAGTCGCGCTGGCATCGGGACTTTCTGACCCTGTCGCGTGGGGAGTTTCTCCTGTTGGGTCCCGCGCCAGACCCGCTTACGTGCGCTGGGCGAGGGAAAGCCGAGTGCGAGCTCGACTGGGGTCCGGTGCTTCCTTCGACCCGCGAAAGCGGCGACGACGAAACGATACGATGAGCAAAACTCGCCCTCGGCCCCTGTGCTCCGCTAGGGTTCTGGCCATGCTTTCTGTCCGCTCTCCGGCGGTTTTCTGGCTTGTGATGGCCTTTGGGTCCTTGTCGGGCGCAACGGCGAAGGCGCAGGCTCCGACGTTCCGACGAGATCAGCTGAGCGCTGCAAGGCTCTCCGAGGCGCGTGCCCAGGCTCGTCGTGGCGACTGCCTCGGGGCTCTCGAGGTGTTCGATGCGGCACTTCGTTCGAGCATCGACGCGACCCTTCGGCGCGACCGAGGTCTTTGCCACGAGCGTCTTGGCAACGTCTATCCCGCCATCGATGACTTTCGAGCGTACTTGACCGCGTCTCCGAACGCCCCCGATGCCGTCGATATCCGGCGACGTCTCACGCGTCTCGAAGCGCGTATTGGCGAGGCTGCCAGGTCCGAGCCGGTAGCGCTCAATGTGGCGAGCGTGTCGAGCTCACGCCCGGTCGATACGCTCCGAGAAGAGGCTGAGGACCCGGAGATCCCACTTCGTCGAGGCCAAAGGGGCACGGCGATTGGATTCTTCGTTGGAGCGCGCAGGTGGTTTGCGACCGACCAGATGGTGGGCGACTGGTCGCAGCAGCTCGGGCTCCGTCTTCACGTCGTGTTGGCCCGTCACCACACGTTTCTTGCCGAGGTGGGCTACGAGCGGTTCAGCGCTCCCGATAACTTGAACGCCAGCCTTGCCGGGCTCGCCACGTACGTAGGCTGGGAAGGCCGGTTGTTTTTGGGGCAAAAGGGATTCGACGATCAGCTCGCCTTGGGGGTCGGGGTTGGGTACGACCACCTGCTCTCGACCGCGCGGGTGGCGTTTGGGGCTGATTCGAGCACCTACGGGGCGGTGATGCCTCGTCTGCGCTTTGGTTATCGTCATAACTTTACGCGCAGCGTAGGTATTGAAGCGACGCTCGACGGGGGCATGGGACGGTTCTTCACTTACACGAGCGGGGGGAGCGGAGTGACGAGCTACTTTATGGGGCTGCAGGTCGGGATGGTATTTGGACTGTAGCGAAGAGGTTTCTTCAAAAGTGGGAGAGTCGAACGGAGCAACGAAGCGCGCGCGTCGGGCGACCACGCCTGGCGACGACGTGGGGGCGGCCGAACTTGGACGGCGAGTGGCAGAAAACCTCCGGCAGCGTCGCAAGGCGCGGGGGTTGTCGCTCGACGACCTTGCCGAGGCTTCGGGGGTAAGCCGTGCGGCGCTATCGCAGATCGAAACGTGCAAGTCGAACCCGTCGGTTGGAGTTCTCTGGAAAATCGCCGTAGGTCTTGGTGTCCCTTTCGCCGAGCTGATCGGGGCGCCTCGGGGGACCGCGATGATCCTGCATCGCGCCGACGCGCAGGTGTTGCGGTCGAGTGATGGACGCCTTGAAAGCCGTCCACTTGCTCCTGCGGGGGCGTCACCGCTCGTCGAGCTGTACGAGCTTCGCCTGTCGGCCCGGTCGACCCACAGTTCCGAGCCCCATGCTGCCGGCACCCACGAGATCGTGGTCGTGTTGAGTGGTGCGCTCCGGATGCATGTGGAAGACACGGCCTACGAGCTGGGCAGCGGCGATTCCATCGCCTTTTCTGCGGACCGACAGCATGGCTACGAAAACCCGGGCGCGTCCGAAGCACGCTACTTCGACGTCATCGTCTACCCTCGCTAGCTAAACCAAGTCCAGCTTGAAAACCGCAACTTCGTCGCCGGCGATCCCGAGGACCTCACCCCCGCACGATCCGGCGCGTTCACAAGGTCCCCCTCCCCATCGATGGGGAGGGGGCGCTGTGAAAGGGCGAAATAGCGAGGGGT
>CAITRH010000720.1 GCA_903894755.1 uncultured delta proteobacterium | reverse complement strand
CGTAAACCGCTCCCGAGAGGGCATCGCTACGGTTTGGGTGGGGCGTGAACCGCTCCCGAGAGGGCATCGCTACGGTTTGGGTGGGGCGTGAACCGCTCCCGAGAGGGCATCGCTACGGTTTGGGTGGGGCGTGAACCGCTCCCGAGAGGGCATCGCTACGGTTTGTATTGGGTTTGTGTTGGCTGTAGGCCCTGACCTACGCCGCAAGCTACTAGCTGGCGGGGCCGCTCTTTCGGACCGGGACGGAAACCTCCGTGCGGTAGGCCGAGGAGTCTTCCGTGACCGCCGGACCCACGAGATAAAGCTCCCGAGGGGCGCCGGCAGCCTCGTATCCTTCGGTGTTCACCCAGGTGAAGAGAGCGCGGTAAGCCTCCCCGAGCGTTTCGTAGGAGCCTTCGTGCACCGTATAGGCAACTCCTTTGATAGGGCACAGTACGATCCTGGGCGTGTGGTGCAAAAAGCGGGAGACGAGCTCCTCGACGTGCGCCACGGCGTCTCGCAGGTCGGGTACGTGGGCGGATTCGATGCGTTTGAGATGGATGTCATACTGCATAACCGATCTCCTTTTGCGGCATTGCCGTCGTTTCTGGCTAGCAAGGCGCATTCCACGGTTGTTGGTCGCTTGCCAGCCATCACATGCTTCGGTCCGCTCCCGCTCGCCGAGCCGCAGCCACCATCTGGCGCTCTTCCTCCCCCGTACGCACCACCTCAAGAAGCTCCTGCACGCTGGCCCCCGCCTCGATCCGTTCGCGTGCCTCGCCACTTCCTGTCAGTAGGTCGAACGCTGGGATCGTGTCGACGAACTCGTACCGCTCGGTCCGGAATCGAAACCGCTCCGGATAAAGCCCCCGCACCGCCGCCACGATTGCAAGATAGGTCGCAACTGGACGAAATACCTCCCCATCCACTGGATGGACCTGCACGCCTCCACATACCGTTGCCGCGTACTTGTGGAACATGGGGCGAAAGGTCATGGGACGCAGCCTGAATCCCGTCAGGCCGGTCAACCTAAGCCTTGCAACCTCCGCAGCAAGCCTCACCCCATCGAGCCACGGCGCTCCCAGTACCTCGAAAGGACAGGTGGTCCCACGCCCCTCGGACACATTGGTCCCCTCCAGCAAACACGCCCCGGGATAGACCAGCGCCGTACGGTAGGTCGGCATGTTGGGCGACGGGGGGACAAATGGACGATCCCAGGACGTTGCATGATCGTTACGCGCAAGACCTTGCACGGCCACGACGCGGAGTCCCTCGGGTGAAACCCCCTCCACATGGGCACGCCACGCCACAATCTCGCCGAGCGTGAGCGCGTGTCGAATCGGAACCGGCTCGAGACCAACAAACGACCTGTACGCAGGCTGCTGACAGCGCCCCTCGTTGTGGGTTTCGTCCCGCCCAAGCGGATTGGGCCGGTCAAGCACGACAACACGCACCCCAGCTCGCGACGCCGCCCGGAGCGCCAGCACTGCGGTCCACACAAACGTGTAATAGCGCGCCCCCACGTCCTGAAGATCGATCAGGAGGACATCGAGCCCCGCGAGGTCGTCGGCTGCAGGCGACAGGTCTTCAAAGCGGTCGCCGTAGAGGCTTCGCACCAGGGTCCCGCAAGCCCCACGCTGGTCGGAGACCCCCACCATGTCTTGCGCTTCCCCACCGTAGCCGTGCTCCGGCCCAAACAGGACCTCGAGGCGAATACCCAGGGAGCGCAACACGGAGGTGATGGGACTCAAGTCGCGCGTCACGGAAGCGGGATGCGCCAGCAGTCCCACGCGCGCGCCTAGCAGCGAGCGACAAAGGTTTCGGGTGGCAACGAGACGGTCCAAGCCGGTTTGCATTTGCGTCAGTGATTGCGAGCGTGTTGCAAACAGAGGGATCGCGGCCCTCCGCACTTTTCACAAGAGCAAACCCGAATGTCTGCCCCCTCGGCCTCGCGAGCCCCGCACAACGCGCAGCTCCGTTGCCCAAGGGACACGGCTCCACTGCGCTCCGCAGGGGCTGAGCGCCCGCGACGACGTTGTTTGGCCAACGCCAGCAGGTGCCCCCCGAAGAACAAGAAATAGTTGCCAAAGGACGCGGCGATGGCCCCCTTGGTCGCCCAGTCGCCGCTCAGGAACGCATACCCCACAAGCGCGGCGGTGATCCATGCCAGGTACTTGATCCGAAGCGGCAGTACCAGGAGCAAGATCTCGTAGTCCGGATACAACGTCGCAAAGGCAAAGAGCATCGACATGTTCAAGTATTCGTTCCCTGACGCAGCACCACTGACCGCAGCGGCGAGGGTGGTCCCAAACATGCCAAGCAGGTAAAACACGTTGAACCGAAACGCCCCCCAGGTCTGCTCGAGTTGGTTTCCGAGCATCCATACCCAGTAGAGACTAAAGACAATCCACCACAGGGATATCGTCTGCGGAATGAACAGGTAGGTCACGAGACGCCACACCTGCCCACGCAAGACATGCCCCAGATCCAAGGTCAGCAAACGCAAGAACCCTGGAGACGCCAGCGAGAGGACAAAGACCGCCGCCATGCCGCCCACGATCACCCATGACAGGTGCTCGACAGCATAACGTCCGTAACGACGTTCCAGGCGCGCAAGAAGACGGTCCATGGGGTTGCCTCAATACCGCGGAGGAGGCCCACCGTAGCCACCACCAGGAGGAGGACCGAAGCCACCTCCAGGAGGCGCGCCGTAGCCACCTGGCGGACCGTAGCCACCTGGCGGACCGTAGCCACCTGGCGGGCCGTAACCACCTGGACCAGGCGGGCCACCGTAACCACCACCTGGCGGACCACCGTAGCCACCAAATTCAGGTACTGCCGATGCTGTTCCAGAAAGACGTGTGTACACGATGGCCAACGCCACGAAGTAGATGGGGACGGTCACGAAAATCCCGATGCAGCAGGCAAGAACTCCACTTGCGGCCAGCAGGCCCCCCACGAGCGTGAACAAGAACAGATTGGCCTTGTGCCCCATCGTGGCGCTCCAACTCGCCTTCATCGCCTCGATAGGTCCCATGTTCTGATCGGCCACGTAGAACTGCGCAAGAAGCAACCCAAGCGCCAGGATCACACCGGGAACGATCAACAGCAACATGCCACCGCCCACGACGAGCCCCATGAGAAAGGTCAGTCCCAACATCGGGAGAAACCGCGAGCCTCCACTGAACACGTCGCCAAAGTTCGGCGTCTGCCCCCTCGCCACCCCCACCCAAATCTTCATGAGCCCCGGCTGAAAAAACGCCGACGCCACCTGGGCAAACAGCATGCACACGCCGTAGACCAGCCAGTATTCGAGCGAGCCCAAGTCCATGGCCTTCGTCTGAACCAGGATCCCTGGGATCTGGCCTGGAAGGCCCCCGATCAACGCCGCCACGAAATAGGTGAAGACCAGCGTGACCCAGTGCACCTTGAACGCCTCCCAGGCGCGCCCGATCACCTCTCCAATGTCCCAAGGCAAAGGACCCGCTCCACCCGCAGCAGGCGGATACGGTCCCGGAACTTGTGCCTGCGGCGCCGCATAAGGATTGTAATTCACCGTGACCTCCTCGGTTTCATGGTTTTCGAAGCATGAACAGCACAATCAGGGCGGTCAGTACAGCCACCCCCAACACCAAGACAACTACCCCCCACAGGGGCACGACCCGCGCGAGCCCCGGTCCCTCGGCGATCAGAGGACGGCCACTAAGGCGCTCACGGACCTCTCGTAAGGCTTGCGTCATCTCCACCGGATTGTGCGTGGGCACGGGCTCTGTGACCTGCAGCGGCTCGGCCACCGCCGTTTGTCCCACGCTAGGCGACATCGCGGCGGCACCACTGTTCGATTCGCGTGGAGCCGCCGCGGGCTGCGGACGTGCGGACTCGAGACGTGCCGCAGCGAGCAACCGCAGACTCTCGGGGCGATCGTCGAGGACCTCGCGAAGCGCCGCTCTCATTTCGCGCGCCGACGCGAACCGGTCGCTCGGACGCTTCGCCAACGCCTTCATGCAGATCGCCTCGAGCCGAAGGTCGATCTTCGAGTCAAACTCGGTAGGAAGCGGCGGAGGCTCCTCGACATGCTTGATGACCAGCCTGATCTTGCTGGTCGCGACGAAGGGGAGCCTGCCGGTCAAGAGCTGAAACAGGATCACTCCCAACGAATACAAATCGCTCCTCGGATCGGCCGGTTCCCCTCGCGCCTGCTCGGGCGACATGTACTCGGGAGTCCCGATCAGCATCCCGTGCGCCGTCAAGTTCCCCGTATGCGTCTGGGTCCCTCGTAGCGCCGGATCCACGGGATCGGCCGGTTCGAGAAGCTTGGCCACGCCAAAGTCGCACACCTTGACGATTTCCGTGGCGTTCCCCTCGTCGTCCTTGGTCGCCACCAACATGATGTTTTCGGGTTTCATGTCGCGATGGACCACGCCGAGCTCGTGGCCGACGGCAAGAGCCGCCAAGGTCTGCGAGAGGACGTGAATGATGCGGTCCTTGGTGAGCGGAAACTCGGCGCGAAGCACCTCGAGGAGGTTTCGCCCTTCGAGAAACTCCATCGCAATGTAAAGGAGCCCGTCGTCGTCGCCCACGTCGATGATGCGGATCGAGTTGGGATGGTCCATGCGAGCGGCGGCTTTGGCCTCGCGTTTGAAGCGAGCGGCAAAGGTGCTGCCGGCGGGACGGTCCCCGTGCATCACTTTGATCGCCACGGTTTTTTTGAGAGCGATCTGACTTGCTCGGTACACCGCCCCCATCGCGCCTCGACCCACGAGAGCGTCGAGACGGAACTTGCCCCCGAGGGTCCTTCCGATCAGCGGGTCGATCGCGTTGCGTTCAGCTTCCATCCACGGCGCCCGAGCCTAACGGAAGCAGGCGAGGAATACTCCTGTATTTTGAGCGACCCCGACCGACGATTTGCGTCGCGCAGCAGCTTTGCGGCGAGGCTCTAGCGGCGGTGAATCGGAACGAAGGGACGGGTTGGGTGGCCGATGTAGACCTGACGAGGACGAGAGATCTTCGTTTCGGGGTCGAGCAGCATCTCTTCCCACTGCGCAAGCCATCCAGGAGTTCGCCCGAGAGCAAACAGCACGGTGAAAAACTCCGTGGGATATCCCATGGCCTGGTAGATCAGTCCGGTGTAGAAGTCGACGTTGGGATAGAGTTTGCGCGAGATGAAGTACTCGTCTTGGAGCGCGATGCGTTCGAGTTCGAGAGCGATGTCGAGCTTGGGATTGAGCCCGGTCTGTTCGAAGACTTCGTCGGCCACGCGCTTGATGAGGCGAGCGCGCGGGTCGTAGGATTTGTAGACGCGATGGCCAAATCCCATGAGCTTTCCATGCCCCTTCTTCAGCTTTTCGACGAAGGAGGGGACATTTTTGATGTCACCGATCTCTTCGAGCATGTGAAGCACGGCCTCGTTGGCGCCGCCGTGGAGTGGGCCATAAAGGGCGGCAATGGCGGCGGAGATGGCGGAGAACGGGTCGACCTGGGAGGAGCCGACAGCGCGCATGGCGGCTGTGGAGCAGTTTTGCTCGTGGTCGGCGTGAAGAATGAGAAGGACCTCGAGAGCCCGAATGAGCACGCGATTGGGTTCGAAGCGACCTCCAATGTTGAAGGTCATGTTGGCGAAGTTCGCCACGTAGCCGAGGTCGTTGCGCGGGTACTCGTACGGGAGCCCTCGCGAGTGGCGGAACGCGAACGCCGCGATGGTGGGCATCTTGGCTAGGAGCCGAATGCGCTGGACATAACGCTGCTTGCGATCGAGCACGTGGGCCGCATCGGGATAGAACGTCGACAGCGCGCTGACCGCGCCGAGAAGCATCCCCATGGGGTGCGCGTTGTAGCGAAACCCGTCCAGAAATTTGGAGATGCTCGTGTGTACGTAGGTATGCCCCGAGATGTCGCGCTCCCACACCTCGAGTTGCGAACGCGTAGGAAGCTCCCCCTCGCACAGGAGATAGGCAATCTCGAGGAAACTCGAGTGCTCGGCCAGCTCTTCGATTGGAAATCCTCGGTACCGAAGGATCCCCTTGTCTCCATCGATGAAGGTGATGGCACTTCGGCACGAAGCCGTGTTGAGGAAAGCTGGGTCGTAGGACATGAGCCCGAAGTCCTCCGGAGAACTTCGGATTTGCCTCAGGTCGGTGGCGCTAATGGTTCCATCGCTAATTTTGATTTCGTACGTCTTGCCCGTTCGGTTGTCCGTAACCGTCAACGTGTCTGTCGGCATGGCAGGCTCCTTAGGCGGCGGACGGCTCCGAGTCCCCGCCTCGATAGGCTAACTACACTTATGCCCACAACCCGTCCAGAGGCGCTTGTTTCTAGCTGGGCGCCGCCGTGTCGAGCTGCGTCGAGCCGTCTTCGCTAAACTCGAATTCGTCGGCGGGAAGTCCCAAGTCGGACACCCTCGGCGCCTCGTCCCGCTCGCGAAGCGCCTCCTCGGCTACGTCCGCATACGTCTTCAGCGCCTCCTCGCTCGAAAGCACCACCACCAAACTCCGTAGCCTCGTCCCCCCCAGCGACACATGAAGCCTCAACGCCGTCATCATCGCGTTCGCACACGTCTCCATGCTCACACGCGCCGCTCCGGTCCCGAGCGCCGGTACCGCCACCGAACGCGCCCCCAGTTGGTCCGCAAGCAGCAACGCCCGAAACATCGACCGCCCGACACACGACGTCTCGCTCCATGCACTCACCGCATGCACCACACGACGCGCCTTGAGCTTGCCCCCTCCCGTCACCACACAGGTGCCAAGCGCACGCTCTCCTCCTCGCATCGCCTCTTCTTCGATGCCATCGCCCCCCGCCACACGAAGCGACTCGCCACACCCACTGCGCATCCGCATCTCGTAGTTCGCCGACATCACGATCAGGTCCACGTCCTGAAGCGCCAGGTCGCCCACGCAAAAGATAACCGCGACGTCGCGTAGTCGAAACGACGCCTTGCCGATCACCGCAAGCTGGTCTCGAGACACGGGACGAAGCGCTTGCGCAAGTGTCGCAAAGTGCTTGCCAGGCTCCGCCAGATCCTGAGGACGAAGCCGTCGATCGGTCGCCATCATGCCCCGTAGAAGATGCTGGAAATAGGCTTCTCCAGGGTTCTTTGGGGGCGGAAAAACAGGATCCCGATCGGGATCGAAAATGTGCTGCGTCTCGACAAACGGCGCGCGCCCATAACGAAGATCGTACGCCGTCGCCCCCGCTCCGTAGACATCGGTCGTGCGGTCCACCGGTCCGCCACGAAGCTGCTCGGGCGCCATGAACTTCAACGTCCCACTTACCTCGTCGCAAGGCCCATCGGCGCGCGCTACCGCAATGCCGAAGTCGCCAAGACGCACCCCCGTTTCGGGCGCCACGAAGAGGTTCGAGGGCTTTACGTCGCGATGGATCACCCCCGCCTGATGCGCCGCATGAAGGCCCTGACAGGTCTCCATCATGACCTGACAGACCAGCCAAAGAGGGAGCCCCACACCGAGCGCGCGACGACGTTCGCGATTGAGCTCCGCGAGGTCGATGCCGTCGACGTACTCCTGCACGAGGTAAGGGACATCCTCCATCACTCCCGCGTCGAGAGCCCGAACTACCCGAGGATCGGTGACGCGAGCCATCAGCCGCGCCTCGTTGAACATCCGTTGTGCCCCCGAGACTCCCACAGCCTCGGCGACCGCGCGACGCAAGGTCTTGATGACGACGGGCACGGAAAGGACCGTGTGCTTGGCAAGCCAAACCTCGCTCATGCCGCCTTCGCCAAGGCGTCCCCAGATCTCGTACACGGAGATGCGCGAGCCACGGGTCAGCATCGGCGGGAACGTACCCCCGCTTCGCCAACTACCGCAACGACCGCGAGCACCCCACCCAGCGCACGTCGACTCCCTCCGAAGGCGCGACCAACAAAGTCAGCACGAGCCCCTGGAAAGTCCGCCACACACCGCGCAGCGTCTCCCCTCGCTCCATCACGTACACGGCCAGCCGCTTGTCCTCCCATTGAACAACCCGAACCCCACGTGTGTCCTCCCGAAGCCCGGTGCGCAGGGCCTTCAATGCACTCTCCTTCGCACTCCAAAACAAGTTCACCAACGTTGTCGCATCCCATGTCTCCCCCAAGCAGTCCTGCTCCTCACCACTAAAGAAGTCCGCGATAAACTCCTGCGAGCGCGGCTCGAGAACCTCCAAGTCGACTCCGAGCCGAACCCCCGCTGACGCCACTGCGCACACCGCACAACCCGACGTGTGCGACAGCGACATCACCAGCGGCGCTGGCTTGCCCTCCACAAACACCTCCGGCGCACCATCCGCCGCAGCGCGCACCTCCCAAGAAGCCTTGCCACCAAAGGACTCCAGCGCTCGTTTCCCTGTCCAGCGCCCAAGCCTCCAATCGGCACGGCGTTTCGGCAGGCGAAGCCGCGCAAGATCCTGCTTCTCACGCGGCGTCAACCAGTCGTCGCCCGCAGGAACATCCCCCAGTTCCTGCAAGGCGACGAGCACCGTCATGTCTGCGCTGCTGTACGAACCCGTTCGAGCTCGCGCGCCATCCCTCGTTCGACCGCATCGATCAAGTAGGGACGTAGTGTGGAGGGAGGAATGATTCGATGGAGCGATCCAACGCGCAGTGCCCTATGGACACTGTGCTCTTTGTCGAACTCGTCAGCCAGTTCGCCAACCTTCTCGGCCCGCACCACCTTCAATGTGGTCTCGAGCTTAGCGCGAATGCGACGTTTTTCCAGGTCCGGTGCCTGGGCAATCTCCGCCTCGAGGCCCTTGATTCGAGCATCCCCACGCGCCCTAGCCTCGACCTCACCGGCAAACACAACCCCCGCCGCAGGAGCCCCTCCGATCACCGATGCGAAGGTCCCCTCCAGTGCCGCAACCTCGATGTTGTCGTTGAGGGTCCTTGAAAACACCACGTAGGCCCCACCATGGAACCGTGAGATCACGCAAAACACAATAGGCCCGCGGAAGTTCACCACGGCTCGCCCTATTTCTGCACCGAACTCGAGCTGGCACTCCCGCAGCGACTCCGGAGATCCATCGAACCCAGATAGGTTTGCAAGAATGACAATGGGACGGTTCCCGCTAGCCGTATTGATAGCCCTTGCTACCTTCTTCGAAGCCTTCGGGAACAACGTTCCCCCGGTCCAATGCTCTGGACCATCGGCGGGCGCAACCCCCTTGCGCTCCACGGGCTGGGACTCGATGCCCAGGACCATGACGGGATATCCTCCTAAGTGTGCATCCCAAACCACTGCGTTTTCGGCGTCCCGCATGTCGACCCAGCGTTCTAGGGGCTCATGGTCCTGATCGATGGTAGCCCCCATCACCTTGCGGATATTGAAAGGCTTCTTGCGACCTGGGTTCGTCACGTCGCTGAAGATGTCCCCAACTTTGGCAAATCCCTCGCCGTGCGGATGTTCCCCCACGTCTCGTTCCGGCCGGTCCTGCGTTGGCGCGCGCCTGGGAAACCGCTCACCGGGTACCACGTAGGTATGCTCGTAGTGGCGCAGTAGGATATGGCAAGCATCGGCAGCGTCACGAGCAAGGTACTGCGCCTGACCGTTGACCCCCATGATGCGCTCGTAGCCACCGATACCAACGTCGTCTTCGGCCGACACGCCCCCCGAGTAGTCGAGAGCGCGTTTGCCAGTGAGCACCATAGCACCACCTGGCATCATGATCAGAATGCCGCGGGTGTGCATCAACATGGTCGCCTCAGCGTTCCAATAAGGCTGTCCGCCAACGTTGATGCCCATCACCACAATGTTGATCTCCCCGCCCTTCTGGGTGAACTCGATGAGGCCACGGAGGACATCTGCAATCCAGTCCATGTTCTCGGTTCCGCTCTGCATGGAGATGCGGGCTCCCGACGACAGTGCGAACCACTCGATCGGAATCTGCATGGTTGCAGCGAGAGCGAGGGCACCCAGAATACGACGGCACTCGGGTTCGGCCAATGACCCAAGGCTCTTGCTAGGATCGCCTGCGAGCACGACGCGTGCGATGCCCTCGGGCACCTTTTCCGTGTAATTGCGGAGCACGCCGACCACGATGTTGGCGGTATTGTTTCCGTACGGTCGTTGCACTGGGACCAGCGCAATGTCCTTCGGACTTGCCAGATCGTATTCGACAAACTCACCCGGTGGGTACTCAGCGTCCGTTCCGCTTCGGGACGGGGTGAGCATCCGCACGATTTCGTACGGATAGGTCAGTCCCCGCTGGCGCATACGCACGACCTTTTGGTCGTATTCGGACAGCGGCTCGATGAGCTCCCCTGACGGCGTGTGGTAGGTCAAACTGAGTCCGAGACCACTGCGCTTTGCAATCTGGATCTCGGTGTCTTTGGGCTCGAGGCCGTTGGCTGGGTCCACGACACGCACCCGCAGAACCGCCTTGTCGAGACCTAGCCCCTCGGTTGCAGGGGCAAGCTTGCGCGCTACCTCGTGGATCTCGTCACGTCGCAGCGACAAGCTTGGCCAGACGTACAAGTCGATGCGGTTCCAATACAACCGCTTGCCCGGTGGCCTGTGCGACTGAAACATGCGCATGCTCGCAATGGCCTCTTGGAACAGACGCTCGAAGTGGGGAAGTTGCACGAGCTTGCCGGTCTTGTCCCTCACTGCGGTCAAGTCGCGGACCTCTCCGAAGGCCACAAGGCGCTCGTCCTTAGGATTGCTCTTTGCCACCGCTCGAAATAGGTAGACATCCTCGGCGGAGGGAAGGCGCTCGATATTGAAGTTTCCAAGCTGCCAAAGCTGCAGCCGCTTGCCCATCATCGGATGGAGGCCGCGATAAGCACGCTCCTCTGCATACCCGCCATCCGGGGTAGGACGGAACGTGAAGTGCTGTGTATGCCCGCCACCAGGACCGGAAACCATGGTGCAAATCCGGCGAAGCGGACGGGGAAACCCCACGTTTCCAAAGGTCTTTGCAAGGGCGGACTGGAGCTCGTCGGCTGACACTGGAGCCTCGACCCGCCAAACAAACAGGTCGACCACAATGTCAACGTCGTCGGAAAGCTCGGCAATTCGCTGGCAGAGAAGCTGTCCCGTGTGTCCCACATCGGCATAGGTGGTGTAGGTGGAAAGGAGCTGAACGCGCCTTCCATCTAGGGTGTACTCCGCCGCAACGACCGCACGATGGCCAAGGGTCATGGGCAAGAAGTGGCGAATGTCTCGAATGCGGTAGTGACGCGCCGAGAGCACTTCGAGCATCAACTGGCGCTTTGCGAGACGGGCCGATTCAAACCGATCGGCCAAGAGGTCCACGAGCGGCTGGGGGCACTCGAGTAGCCATTGCATATGCTCTCTGCGGTCCGCAGCGTCCGGATCCCGAGCAAGCTTGTCGAGACGCCCATGGGCCTCTTCGTAAATCTTTGCCCTCGCCCGCTCGAACATGGGTCGATCGAAATAGCGGTATCCCACCTCACGGGCCAGGTCATGGACCAGCGGGTAGCGACTCCCAGTTGCTCTTGCAAGGCGATCCAGCAGAGCAGAGAAGTCTTCAGTCACATGGGGCAACAGTCGATCCACCTGCGCCAGCCGGTGCTCGAGGATCTGCACGATGGCAGGCACCTGGTCCTCGATCTGTTGATGCGACTTGTAGATCCAAAACAGCGCATCCTCGAGTTTCGCAGTCCGCTCGAACCCTGAAACTCCATAGTGGGCCACCGCGCGACGGAGCTCCTCGAGAAAAGAACCGGGAAGTCCAGCGGCTCTTGGGTCGCAGGTACGCAAGTACGTCAGAAGAAACTCCTCGGCACTGAAGTCCTCCTCCTCCTCTGGATCCTCCGCGCCCGGACGACGTCGGAACAGCGAGCAGATATCTACAAAGAGCCCCAGGAGCTCGTCTTCAGAGCGCCGCACTTCGTCATCGTCCGCAGGCAGTTCCTTCTGCAGCTTCGCCACCTCGCCGACAAGACGACGCGCATCTGCCATGCTCACCTCGAAGCCCAACATCAGCGATCGAAGCTCGGTGACCGTGCGACGCCACCTCTCCCTTGCAGTCTCGCCAGGAGCCGCATCTCCGCTACTGGCCCAGGACTCGAAAGTAATGCGCGCTGCACTGTGCTCATCGGGATGATGCGTCTTGCCATCGATGATCACCAATGTAGCGCCTGACGGCACGGGGACATTGCTGACCACACTGACTTCGCGAATCCGCCCAGCAAAAGGCGCAACAATTTCAATGGCCATCTTCATGGCCTCGAGCACCATCAGCCTCTGCCCACGTTCGACCGAATCCCCTTCCTTGACCGCAATGCTCTGCACCACGGCTGGTGATGGCGCCAACACGGACGCCCCCACTCCAAAGAAAAACCGGTGCGCGATCCCATCCACCTCAACTAAGTGGCTCGACCCCTGATGAACCACCACGGCGCGGTAGCCATGATGAGGCGTCTGCAGCCGACGCTCAAACCGTCCATGACGCAGCACAGAGGTATCTAGGATCCGCCCCTCCGCTTCGATGCGGTACCGATCCGCCCCACGTTGGGCAACAAGAAGACGGTAGGTATGCCCATGGTTGTGCACCTCTACACTACGTCCAAGCTCACTTCGCACCCGGGGCCTTCCCCTGGAAGCTGCCACGAAAAAGTCACGTTCTTCTGCGGCAAGCTGCTCGTCGTGAAGCTCAATGGCAGCCGCAGCAAGTGCGATGTCCGCATGGGCGTCGGGTACCACTTGATCCGCAGCTTCGAGCCCGTCCACCCAATCGACATGGGCCTCACCGGAACGAAGCTCCGCACGTTGCACGAGGGACAACAGAAACGACTTGTTGCTCGCGCCCCCGGCCAAAACCAGTGTTGTGTCGCGAAGAGCCCCCTCGAGACGCGCCAAGGCCTCTCCTCTGGAACGGCCCGACGCAATAACCTTTGCCACCAACGTATCGAAGTCGGTGTGAACCAACTCCCCTTCGCCAACCGCAACGTCAACTCGAATGCCTGGACCGGTCGGCGCTCGAAACGCCTCTACAGCGCCCGGGGATGGCGCAAACGCTTGGTGCGGGTCCTCGGCGCGAAGCCTTACCTCAATGGCATGCCCACTGGCCAGGGGCGCGTCCCCCTCGAGACAACCGCCCCTTGCAAGAAGAAGCTGCAACTTCACAATGTCGAAGCCCGTTGTCGCCTCTATCACCCCGTGCTCGATAAGCAGGCGCGGATTGACCTCGAGCAACGTGAACGCCCGAGTCTTGCGATCCATCAAGAATTCGACAGTCCCCACCCCCTCGTACCCCTGCCCCGAGAGCAGAGACACAGCCACTTGCCGCAGCAATCGGTCTTCCTCGACTGAAAGCAGCGGCGACGGGGACTCGTCCACTGTCCGCCTCTGCCGACGCTGCACGGAAGCGTCCCTAACCCCGAGCGCCCACACCGTGCCACTGGAATCCCCAGCTACCTGTACATCAACCTGACAGGCGCACGCCAGGTGACGTTCCATCAGCACCGATGGATTCCCAAAGATCGTCCTGGCATCCACCCTCGTACGCTCAAATGCCGTTGCAAGCTCCGACGCGTTCTGTACTACCCGCAGACCCCTGCCCCCTCCCCCATTGGCTGCCTTGATCACAAGAGGATATCCGATGGCCTCGGCTTGTTTCTGTGCGTCGTGCAACCTCTCAACCGCGCCACCACTCCAAGGCAAAACAGCGATCCCGCGCTCCTCTGCTAGCTTTCTAACCGCGATCTTGTCATCGAAGAGCCGCACCACGCTTGGCGACGGGCCAATGAAGAGGATCCCCATGGTCGCGCAGAGCTCAGCAAACTCCACATGAGGAACCACATAGCCCCAGCCAACCCATGCTGCATCCACCTCGGCTTTCGCCAAGACCCTGCCCATGCGATCGAAATCGAAGTAGCCGCTTTTGCGTCGCCCATCTCGCTCGTCCACAAAGGAGGACGGCCCCAGATACACCGCCTCATCGGCCTCCCGAACAAACCGCGCCTCGCGGTCCAGGTCCGTATAGAGCGCAAGGGTCCGAATGGCAGTCCCCCGCTCCGAGTTGAACTCACGCACGCCTTGGATCAAACGGAGAGCCGCTTGGCCACGATTTGCAATGGCCACACGCCTAAAATCGCGCCGCATTCAGTCTAGTCCTTCCTCGTATACCGTTGGAGTGGGCGCCAGGAATCGCACAATCCCCCCGCGACGCGCGCCCAACGTCGCGGAGGAAAGACCCAGAACGTCAGCGCATTGCATCACGCAGCGGTCGCAGCCGCTCGTCATCAACCGCTGTCGGCAGCGCCACGGTCTTGTACCCAGAAAGCCGCACATATACCGCACCGTCGGCATCTACAACTTCCGCATCGAACCCACCCCCGGCGGGACGAGCCACTGCGAAAAGCCGCCGTCCCCCTGCTGACTCAGGATCCCGCAATGTCGTAACACGGTCGATGTGAAGCGGAAGCCCCATCTTGCCCGTGCTGCCCATCTCCCAAATCCCCGCCACCTGGAAACACGACTCGATAAGACGCGGTGCCATGACCACGGGCAGATTGGACGGGTCATGATTGGGAGCCAAGCCATCTGCAATAAGCGCAGCAGCCCCTCCTTCGTGTCTCCACGCCTGCTCAAGCACCTGATACGCCGGACCGTGGAAATACACGCGGTAGATTTCTCCCGAGTGCACCAAGGCCCGACTGTCCGCACTCGGTACCGCAGCCGATGCCGTAGCGCGTGCCCCGCGTTCAAGCCGCACATTTGCAGTAAAGTGCGTCGTCACCAGGGGCTCAGACTGCCCAGGCAAACTGCGACTGCCAGTCAGACGGCAACGCGCTAGAACCCCCTCGCCACTTGCCTCCAGCATGGCATGTACCGTGATTGTCCTTGGCTCATCCCGGTAGAACTTGAACGGCGCCAGGTAGTCCACCTCTTCGACAGCCGCAACACTCCAACCAGGAAGAAGCAGCGTGGCAGCTTCGGCAAAAGCCTCGACTCCCATAACCCCAGGCAACACCGGCGTCCCCTCGATGCGATGGTCATTGAGGAACCCTTGCTTCTTTGGCTCCGGTGCGACCTCGACTGTCAGCCCCGAGTAGAGCCCCATCCCGAGGACACGTCCCTGCATCGGGCCATGCAGCAGCGGCTGTACTGCACTCCCATCGAGTCCCCCAGCTTCGTCGAACTCCTTCATCAGGAGCCCCAGCTTGCCCGCAATAACCACCTCACCGCGGAACCCACCCGCCGTAAGCTCCCGTCGAATGGCCGGAATGCCAGCCTCCGGAGTCAGCATCTCGATGCCAGCCATTTCCATCATCTTCGGAATGGACCCTCGCACCGCCATGCCAATGCCGCCCCACGCAGTCCAGTCAATGGAGATGCCTCGGGTCGACGGACGGCTGTTGCGGAACGACGACATGCTCTTGCAAAGCAGATCGTTGGCAGCGCTGTAGTCCGTCTGGCCGCCGTTGCCAAACCGTCCCGCGATCGAGCTAAAGGTCACAACGGCACCGAGCGGCATGTCCCCAATGGCGTGCAGCAGATTGAACCAACCGTCGCTCTTGACGTCGAAGACCAGGTCGTATTCCTCCGCCTTCTTGTCTGGAAGGAACCGACTGATCTCCAACCCTCCTGCATGCAACAGCACGTCGACCTTGCCTGAACGACTACGAAGGTCGGCAACCGCTCGGGAGATAGCTGCCTCGTCGCGAAGATCGGCACTCACGTAATGCGCCGTTCCGCCTGCAGCCTCCACCGCCTGGATGGCCTTGAGTGCAGCAACCCTGCGCTCGATGCCCGCCAGCTCCCGCTCAACCAACGCTGGAGTCGCCCGCTCGCCGCGCGCCTTGATACGCTCGAAGAGCTCGCGCTTCAGCCCGTCCTTGTCCGTTGAAAAACGCTGCAGATCGGAACTGGACGCGTCCGGTGCTGGCACTAAATCGAACAGATAGAAGGTACCGCCTGAAGCCGCCGCAAGATCCTGCGTAATGGCGGACACGATGCTCCCCGCAGCGCCCGTGATCAGGAACACAGACTCCTTAGAAAGCACCATCCCAGGAGCCCCGTCAGTAGCCGACTGCTCGCTCAGTCCCACGGCCCAACGAAGCCCGCTCTTGCGACCAATTTCCACTGCGCCAGGGTCACGCACGGCTTCATCCAGCAGCGCCGATGCGACATCGCTGGCTACTGCCGATGCCTCGAAGTCGACACACTTTACAAGCGCCGACGCCTTCTCACGTTTGAACGCCTTGGTAAAGCCCGCTACTGCACCACCGACTGGGGACAACGCGCCAGCCGGATCGTAGCCGTGCTGTCCGCCGTTCTTTGTCGCTGACACAAGGAATGTGTCGGCACCGTCGATCTGCTTGTACAGTGCTCGCATCGTTGCGTAGAGCAACTTCACGCGCTTGTGCGTCGCAGCTTTCCACGAAGCCAGATCCAAAGACGCAATATCCCCTTCGTGGTCCAGTGCGGGAAGCCAGTACACACCATGGATTGGCCCAGCAGCCAGCCAAGTGTCTATACGAGCCGTAAGCTCCGCGAGCGACGGCGCGTCTTCTACCTTGAGCACCTCGACTCCCCGTTCGCCAAGCGACCACGCAAGGGCATGACCGACCCCTGCTTGGTCCATCATGAGCACCACGCGCCGGCCAGCTTCCAGCTTGACCCCAGTCGCCTTGCACAATTCAAGAGCCGGCCGCAGGACAGGAACAGGAACACGCCGAGGGAATGTCCCGATCGCGTCGAACGACATCAGCTTGACCCCCGGGGCCACAGCAGCCTGCGGTGCGATGACTACAGGGGTACCTGAAGTCCCCCCCGCACCACGTCGCGAACGCGCAAAGGCAATGACATGGTTCAATGTTGGATAGTCGCGAAGTTTGAGGCTGTCCTCGCGAGGGATCCCGTACTCATTGCGGATCGTCGCGAACACTTCGGCTTGTTTGACTGTGTCGACCCCGAGGTCGGCCTCAAGGTCCAAGTCAAGCGCCAGCATCTCGCGCGGATACCCAGTCTTCTCCGCAACGAGCGCCAGCACGCGCTCTTCAACCCCATCGTCCTCCCCTGCCCCGCCCGCGCTTGCCGCCGGTGCAACAACGGGAGCAGAAACTGCAGGAGCCGCCCCAAGGTCGGGACGACGCGACTTCACGAACCCGATCACATGGTTCAAGGTCGGGTAATCCCGAAGCTTGATACTGTCGTCACGGGCGATCCCGTACTCGCTCCGGATCGTTGCAAACACCTCGGCCTGCTTGACCGTGTCCACTCCCAGGTCGGCCTCGAGGTCCAGGTCGAGCGCCAGCATCTCGCGCGGATAACCCGTCTTGTCCGCCACCACTGCCAGTACGCGCTCCGCAACGCTGTCGGTCCCCGAAGGAGCCGTAGCTGCCACGGCAACAGGCGACGGTACAGCAACCTGCGCAACAACCGGTGCAGCAGCAGGAGCCGCAAGGTCAGGACGGCCCGCACGCACGAACCCGATGACATGGTTCAACGTGGGGTAGTCCCGAAGCTTGATGCTGTCGTCGCGAGCAATGCCGTACTCGCTGCGGATTGTCGCGAACACTTCTGCCTGCTTGACAGTATCCACGCCAAGATCCGCTTCGAGGTCCAGGTCAAGGGCCAGCATCTCGCGCGGATACCCAGTCTTCTCCGACACGAGCGTAAGCACACGCTCAGTCACCGCATCGATACCGGAAGCCACCACAGGTGCAGCAGAAGGAACCGCCACGGGCGCTGGTGCGACAACCTGCACTGCGAGGTCAGGACGGTTGGCTCTTACGAAACCAATGACGTGGCCTAGCGTTGGATAATCGCGAAGCTTGATAGTGTCGTCCCGCGTGATTCCGTATTCGCTCCGGATCGTAGCGAACACCTCCGCCTGTTTGACCGTGTCCACCCCAAGGTCCGCCTCGAGATCCAGGTCGAGCGCCAGCATCTCGCGCGGATAGCCAGTCTTCTCAGCTACCAGCGACAGCACGCGTTCTGCCACGGCATCCCCCGCCGCTGCCGGCGCCACCGGAGAAACCACAGGAACTGCAGCCAGTACAGGTGCGGGAGCAGGAGCCGCAGCGCTGACCAGGTCGGGACGCCTCGCCTTTACGAAGCCAATGACATGTTGCAACGTCGGGTAGTCGCGAAGCTTGATCGCGTCGTCGCGAGGGATGTCGTAGGTTGACCGAATGCTTGCAAAGACCTCGGCCTGCTTGACCGTGTCCACCCCCAGGTCAGCTTCCAGGTCTAAGTCGAGGGCTAGCATTTCTCGCGGATAGCCTGTCTTCTCGGCCACTAGGCCAAGCACACGCTCCGCTATCGCGTCCACACCACCCACTACGGGAACTGCTACAGGGACCGCAGCGGGCGCGGGTGCAGCTACGGGAGCTGCCGCAGGTGCAACCCCCACGAGATCGGGACGCCTTGCCTTCACAAACCCAATGACGTGCTTCAGCGTCGGGTAGTCCCGCAGTTTGATCGCGTCATCGCGCGGAATGTCGTAGGTCGAGCGAATGCTTGCAAAGACCTCGGCCTGCTTGACCGTGTCCACCCCAAGGTCCGCCTCGAGATCCAGGTCGAGCGCCAACATGTCGCGCGGATACCCTGTCTTCTCAGCAACCAGCCCAAGTACCCGCTCCGCAATGGCGTCCACCGCCGGAGCCGCCACCGGTGCGGGCTTTGGCGCCTCGACGGCTACTGGCTTTGCCACCGCTGCTGCTAGTGGCTTTGCCACCGTTGCAGCTCGAGAAGGGAGAGCCACAACCTTCGGCGCAGCAGAAACAGCAGCCGCAGGCTTCGCGGGCGTCGTCCGACTGGACGGCCCCTGGTCCTTGATGCGTAGCGTTCGATGGTCTACCTCGAGGGACGCAGACGCGTACCCGCTCATCGAAGACAGCCACGACGCAAAAACCTGCGGGTCCGCAGTTCGTGTTGCAAACCCGAGATCGTCTGGCGTTGGACGAGGCGCTGCAGTCGCACGACGGTACAAGGTCATGCTGATTTGCGAGCCAAACCCGGCGCCAAGACGCAGCGCGAAGTCGATCGGATAGGCGCCCCCCTTGGACAGATTCAGTACCCCAAGATCGGGATCGACCTCTTTGTAATTGGGAATGGGCGGAATGAGCCCTGTCTCCAGACTCTTGACCGCGACCACATCCTCAATGCCCGCCCCCATGGCGTGGCCCGTATACCCCTTGGTGTTTGCCACCACTATTTGGTCAGCACTTGCACCAAATACTTTCCGAAGTGCATGCACCTCGGCTGCAGCACTCCCTCCCCGTGCCGGCGTGTAGGTCTCGTGCGACACAAACACCATTCGTGTTGACATGTCTCCTCGTGACACGCCCCAACGCTGCTCCGCCTGGCTCACCAGCTTCTCCATCACCTGCGCGATGTGCTCAATGTCCAGCCGCGTCCCGTGAAACGCACTGTTGGCGGTCACCGAGCTCAGAACCTCCGCGATCGGAACTAGCCCTCGCTCGCGTGCCGACTCCGCACTCTCCACAACCAGTGACGCCGCTCCCATCCCAATGATCATTCCATGACGCCTCCGATCGAACGGCGTCGCAGCGTCCTCCACAATCTCATCGGTCGCCGCAGCTCCTGTCGCCAAAAACCCTGAACCGGCCCACTCCATCAGATTGTCCGACGTGATGTTGTCAGCCGCGATGACAATGACCCGCCGGCAGCGCCCTGCCTGAATCCAGTCCTCAGCTAGCGAGACAGCCTGCGTCGTGCTGGCACAAGCCGCGTTGACCGACGTATTCGGGCCCCTTGCTCGAATCAGCTCGGCAAATTGCGAGTGCCCCATCGAGAGCACCCGGAACAGAAAGCGACGGTCGAAAGCAAATGCCTTCTTTGCAACTTCCGCCCGCAGCTCGTCAATGCGCCGATCAAGCTCGGGTGACGCTGCAATCCGTCCCCGCACCCGCTCCAACTCCTCAAGACGCCCACGTCGAGCGCGATCCTCCTGGTACTCGGTCACCTGCTCCACAAATGCGTCGCACCCTGGAAACGCTGATGCAAAAATGACCCCCGTGTCGTCACGCAAAGGCTCGGGAAGCGCCCAGCCATCGGGAAGTTGCGTCCCCTTACTCGTTGTCTTGTAGCGCATCACCAGCGGAATCCCCGCGTCTCGCAACGCGTCGAGACCCACAGCAATCGCTAGCTTCGTCACAGTGTCGAGCGCCGGAATCCGCTCCGCCGCAATGTTGTACTCGCTCTGGAGATCAAATGTACCCGCTCGGCCGGCAAGCCTGATCACCTCGGCAGGACTGTTGATCGGTTCGAACTTCGCATCGCCAGACTCGGACTTCACGAGACGCGTGATGTGCTTGTCGACCATCGCCCTGCGCAGCTTCATTGGGACCAGGTCGATAAGCTGTTCCCCTGCTAGGAAACGCGCAAGGTTGTGATCGTCAAATACCTTCTCCGTTCCTGGAAGACCAAACGCCGCTCCAGTCACCACCACCCGAGTCCGTGTGGCAGCCGGTGCCTCACCAGCACCCCCGTAAATGCGCTGCCCGCGGTCGAGAAACTCTGCAAACAGCTTCCCCAGCTCTAGGTAACGATCTTGCCCAAGGGCCGGCGGTGGCGCAGCCGGAGACGCAACCGCAGGCACCGCGACGGGCTGCACGGCAGCCATCACAATCGCTGGCGCCTGAACGACCGCTTGCGTCGCCTTCGGTGCGCCAAGCCCGCTTGCGTACAGACCACATAGCGCCTGGTTGAAGGAAACAATGTCGCCAACCTTGGGGTGGTTCGTAAACAGCGTCAGGACATCGTCCTTGGAACCTAGGACATCTTCCGCAAATCCCTGAAGCGCCTTCTTTGGACCCACCTCAACAAACACCCGAACCCCAGCCTCGTACAGCTTGGTCAGCCCCTTGACAAATTGTACCGGCGCCGCCACTTGCTTGGCCAGTATGTCGAGCATCCCTTCCACCGCGTCGGGCCCAGTTGGATAAAACTCACCGTCCACGTTCGCAACAAGTGGAATCCTCACTGGCGCAAGACGAAGCTTCGCCAGCGTCCGCCGAAGCGGCTCACTCGCTGGCGCCACAATCGTCGTGTGGAACGCATGACTCACCGGGAGCGGCACCACGTTGTGTCCGGCCTGCAACAACGCTGCGCCAGCCTTCTCCACCCCCGTGGTCGATCCGCCAATCACCGCTTGGGTGTGACTGTTGATGTTGGCAATGACCACGTACCCGTTAACGCCCGCAAGGATTCGCTCGATCTCCGGGATCGGCGCGAACACAGCGGCCATCTTGCCGTTGTCTGCAACCGATACCTTGGTCATCTCAGCGCCGCGAGCACTCACCGCTTCAACCGCATCGTCAAAGGGAATCCCGCCCGCTGCCACCAACGCACCGTATTCGCCAAGACTGTGGCCCATCACCATGTCCGGCAAGATCCCATAGGCCGCCATCAGCTCCGTCAAGGCAGCATCCACCGCAAGCACCGCAGGCTGCGTCACCGCCGTCTGCCGAAGCTCTTCTTCGGCTTGAGCCACCGCTGCTTTGTTGCCGCCATCCACGAAAATAATGGAGCTAAGTGACTTGCCAAGCTTCGGAGTCATCACCCGATCGGCGTCGTCAAACAGCTTCGCAACAATGGGCTCCGTGGCCCGTAGCTCGCGCAACATGTTTACGTACTGCGACCCCTGACCCGTATAGAGGAACGCTACCTTCGGCGCAGGCCCCGATCCCTTGAAGATCCCCTGCGCACGCAGCGCTTTCCACATGCCTGGATTGCTCGCTGCCAACGCCTTCAATGCCTTTGTGGCCTTGGCCGCTAGATCAGCAGCATCCACCCAGTCAATAGCTATGCGCTCCGCAGCTCCTAGATCCGCTTCCGCCGGAGCAGCGATTGCAGGCATCTTTCCCGCTTCCGCAGCTTTCAGGAGCTCTGCGAGCTTGACCGCAAGCCCCTTGACATCTGAAGCCCCAATCACCGCAGCACCACGCAGCGGTGCCTTGAAGGAACCGCCAGATGCGCCCGGAGTAGACGGCACCGCCGAAAACACTCGCTTCCCCTCCCCCACCCGGAGACGTCCCGGTATGTACTCTTCCATCACCATGTGGAAATTGGTCCCTCCAAACCCAAATGCGCTCACCGTCGCCGTCCGAACTCCGCTCGGAGGCTTGTCCCAGGCGCGCAGTTCCGTATTCACTGCAAAGGGGACCTTGGACCAATCAACGTTGGAGTTCGGCCTCCGGTAGTTGAGGCTCGGGGGAAGCACCTTATCGTGCAGCGCCATTGTCACCTTGAAAAGTCCTGCAGCCCCCGCAGCAGCCTTTAGATGTCCAATGTTCGACTTGACCGATCCGAGAGCAATGGAACCAGGTCGAGTCACCGCATTCCCAAAGACCTCCGCCGCAGCCGCAAGCTCCACAGCATCCCCAACCGCAGTGGAAGTCCCATGTCCCTCCATCAGCATCCCCTCGGATGGCGCAATCCCGGCGTTTTTCCAGGCGCGCTGGATAGCAAGACGCTGGCCGATGGGATTGGGAGCCGTCATCCCCTTGCCCTTGCCGTCGCTCGCACCCCCAATACCCCGGATCACTGCGTAGATCTTGTCGCCAGCCTTCTCCGCATCGCTAAGGCGCTTGAGGATAAAGACTGCACTCCCCTCCCCCATCACGAAGCCGTCTGAGCCCTCGTCATAGGGACGGGTCCCGGTTGCTGACAGAGCGCCAATCTTGCAAAACTTTACGAAACTCGGAGCCCCCATGTTCCGGTCGATCCCGCCTGCCACGACCGCGTCGAAGTCGCCCCCGAGGAGCCCGTCCATCGCAGACGAAATTGCTGCCATCGCTGACGCACAAGCGGCATCGCAAATATAGTTGGGACCATGGAAATTGAACGTGTTCGCAACACGTCCCGCAAGACAGTTGCCAAGCTCGCCAGGCATCGTGTCTTCCGTGATGGGGGGAAGCCCCTTGGCTGTGCGTTCGTAGAACTCCCTCAATAGAGTTGTGCGGACTGACTCGGGAAGAGCGCGGAAGGCCTCCGTGTCGGAAAGAAAGCGCGCGTATTCGGGGTATGAGATGCGGAGTGCCGTTTGATAATGCCGCTCGCCCCCCATCGCGTTTCCCAAAATGACCGCGGTGCGCTCGAAGTCGAGAGGACGATTGGGATGGCCGTAGTCGATGAGCGCCTGGCGCGTGCAGCCAATCGCCCACTTCTGGGAAGCGTCCATCGCGTCCTGTACACGAGGAGGGATCGCAAGTTTCCACTTGATCGGTTCCCACTCATAGTCGCGGACCCAGCCCCCTATTTTTGAGTAGGTCTTGTCCGGCGCTTTCTTGTCAGCGTCGTAGTAAAGTGCAGGGTCCCAGCGGTCGGGCAACACCTCACTGATCGAGTAGCGACTGCCCTTGATGTTTTCCCAAAAGGTCGGTGCGGTCGGCGCATCGGGCATGATGGCGCCAATCCCGACAACGGCAATCGCGCGAAATGAAGTGTCGTCCATGGTTTCCTCTTGCAAGTCCTCGTCATCCGTGATCCGCAGCGCCCTGGGCCCGCGGCTTGATCTCTTCCAACACGCCCAACGTCAGGTCGATGGTACGCGACTGTAGACCGCGTCAGCGATTCGATCCATGTCCTCGAGCGCCCCCGCCTGTGCCTCGAAGATCGCCTGCAGCCCCATCGCTTTCTCAAAGGCCGCCATCTCACCAGGCTGGACTCCCCCAGATCCCGCTACCCACCGAAGTCCGTCCGTGCCAACCTTCAGCGCTGCTTCGCGTGCATAAACCCGTGCAATGCGCGCCAGCGTCTCTGGCTTGAAACGCTGATCCGCCTTCTCGTTGAGCCGCCCAGCTTCCGCATTGGACGCGCGCTGCGAGAGTGCCCACGCCCCCTCGGCATGCGCAATCAGCTCGCCCAGTCGGAAAAGCACGTGCTGGTTGCGAGTCAAACGATGGACCCGAACGCGCTCGAGAATCTCCGCAAGTGCGCGGAACGCAAGCGCCACGATGTTGGCCCCAACCTTGGGACTCTCCACATGGAGACGATCGAGCTTCTTGCCCATCTCGACATAGTGCTGGCCTCGCGTCTTCATGTGAAGCTGCCAGCGGTCTCGGCTGATCGTCATCTCCATGATCTCTGAGGTCCCCTCGTAGATCGTCGTGATGCGTACGTCGCGCTTGTACTTCTCCACCATGTACTCGTGCGTGTAGCCGTACCCGCCCAACGCCTGAATGGCGGCCTCGCACGCACTGTTTCCTGCCTCGGTCGACAGGTACTTGGCAATGGCTCCCTCGGTGTTGTATTGGCCGTGTAGTCCCTGTGCCGCGTCGATCAGCTCGGCGGCGTGCTCGATGTACGCCCTGCCTGCCTCTAGCCGGGTAATCCAGGGAATGATCAACTTGTGCGTGTAGCCCTGCTTCTCCGAAAGCGGCCCGCCCCCCTGGATTCGCTCGACTGAATACGGAATGGCGCGATCCAATGCCGCCCATCCCACCCCAAGGCCAAAGGACGCAACCATCACTCGGGTGTAGCCAAACACCGCCTGCGCCTGGATCAGCCCCTGTCCCTCTACTCCGCCAATAAGCCGCTCTTTTTCAACGTACACGTCATCTAGAGTCAACGCCGACGTGTTGCTGAGACGAATCCCGTGCTTCTCCTCGGGCTTGCCCGCGGCAAAGCCGGGCGTGTCCTTTTCAACCACAAACCACGTGGGCCCCCCTGGTGCCATCGCTAGGATCGTCGTGAAGTCGGCCACTCCGCCGTTGCTGATCCACTGCTTGCTGCCATTGAGCTTGTAGCCAACGACCTGCCCGTTCTCCTCAACCCGCGTTGCCGTGCTCTTCATCGCGCCAAGATCGCTCCCCGCGGACGGTTCCGTCGCGCCGTAAGCAACCAGCGCCCCGTCGTTGGCAATGCGAGACAACCAGCGCATCTTCTGCTCCGGTGTCCCCCCCACCACAATGGGATCGCTTCCCAAAAAGGTCGCCAGTACCGCCGTGGCAAGACCAAGGTCGATGCGCGCCATCGCCTCGCACGTCCGGTAAACGTCGAAGGTGGATCCGCCCATGCCGCCGAATTCGCTGGCGACAAAGAGCATCTGTATGCCTAGCGCGTTCTGGTCGCACATCTGGCGGACCACATCGATGGGGATGATGTCCTCTTTGTCCCACTGGCGCAGTTTCTCATCGGTGAGTTCGTGGTGGGCAAATTCTCGGAGCGAGCCGAGAACCGCATCGAGCTGTTCTTTGTCAATTCCTGAAGACATGAGCGCAATAGAATGCAAATGGCCCTCGCTGCGCAAGAGGTAACGCGTAAAAAAATGATCGAGCAAGACGTGACACAGGTGGCACTGGCATATTACGCAAAGCGTCACACGTGGGACACCGCAGCATTGACGGACTCTTCCCGGCTCTTGCCGGCGTAGTTCTGCAAATCGGCTTCCCCTGGTAAGCACCGCCCATGTTCACCCCCCGCGGCTTCACCTACGCCGGGATCCACTCGGGCATCAAAGCCGTCCGCAGCGACCTCGCCCTCGTCTTTAGCGAGGTCCCGTGCGCGGCCGCTGGCTGTTTCACCCGTAACCGCTCCCGCGCCGCTCCTGTCGTCGATGCCGCAATGCGTCTTCCCGCCGACGGCCTCCAAGCCATCGTCATCAACAGCGGTAACGCCAACGCCCTCGCCGGTCCCGATGGACTGCGCGACGTCGTCACCGTGTGCGAAGCCGCCGCCGATGCCCTCCAGATCCCCAGCCGCGCCGTGCTCACCGCCTCTACCGGCATCATCGGTGTCCGCCTCCCCGTCGCCAAAATAATCCAAGCGCTTCCAAGACTTGCATCGTCCCGCGCCCGAGGCTGCGAGCTTGCCGCCGAAGCGATCCTCACCACCGACACGCGCATCAAGCTCGCCACCCGAAGCCTCCGATCGAGCGACAAGGACATCCGCATCTCCGCGTTTGCAAAAGGCTCCGGCATGATCGCCCCCGAGCTCGCCACGGTCCTCGTCTTCATCACGACGGACGCGGCCATCGCTCCCGAAGCGCTCCAGTCCGCCCTCGTCCGCGCCATGGGCGCTAGCTTCCACAGCTTGACCATCGATGGCGACATGAGCACCAACGACGCCGTCATCGCCTTCGCCAACGGCCTCGCGCAAAACCCCAGGATCACCGAGGGTTCCGCCGAGTACGCCGACTTTGCCGACGCCGTCCAGTCCCTCTGCGTCGAGCTCGCTCGTGCCGTGGCCGAGGACGGCGAGGGGGCCACCAAGCTCATCGAAGTACGCGTCGCCGGAGCCATCGACGTGGCCACCGCTCGCGACATCGCTCGAGCCGTAGCGGGATCCATCTTGGTCAAGACCGCGCTCTTCGGAGCCGACCCGAACTGGGGACGTATCCTCGCGGTGGCAGGCGCACGCGCAGGATCCCAAGGGTTTTGCCTCGACCCGCTCGCCGCGACCGTGTCGCTCCAAGGAATGTGCGTCTTCCGCAATGGCGCACCGGTCAATGCTGACCTCGTGGCCTTGCGTGGCAAGCTCCGAGCCCCCGAGGTGACCATCGACCTTGCGTTCGTCGAAGGCCATGAGTCCGCGGTCGCGTGGGGATGCGACCTCTCTTACGACTACGTGAAGATCAACGCCGACTACATGAGCCTCACGACCTCGACGGCGGACGGGACCGTGCGTCGCGACGATCGGCTGACCAATTACACGCCTGCGTTCAAGCACGCTTTGCTGGTCGAAGCGCTGTCCTACATCGCGCGCTTCTCGAACAAGCGGGCGGTCATTCGCTACGGCGGCGACGCGATGCGAAAGGAGTCCCTCAAGGCGAGTTTTGCAGCGGACATCAACCTGCTGCGCACCGCAGGGCTACTTCCCGTCATTGTCCACGGGGCCGGTTCGGAGCTTGCCCCCAGCAACGTCACCGAGGGGACCTGGGTGGAGACGGGGCGGCTCAACACGGAGCTTGTGTCGCTTTTGAACGCTCGAAGCGCGCATGCGGTGGGGGTCTCGGGGAAAGACGCGGGCCTGCTTCGCGCTCGCAAGCGGCTCGGTGCAGGGGCGGTTACCGGAGAGGTGACCCATGTCAACCGCGATTATCTGGATGTCCTACTTGACAAAAAGTATGTGCCCATCGTGTCGCCGGTCGGGCTAGGCGACGACGGCGAGAGTCTGTCTCTCGATGCAGACATTGCAGCGGCGGAAATTGCGGTGGGCATTGGAGCCGACAAGCTGATTTACCTGACCAACGTTGCGGGGATCCTCGACAGAGGCGAGCTGGTGAGCGAGCTGTCGGCGTCCCAACTTGCGCACAAGCTGACCAGCGGGGCTCTTGACGAGACCATGGAGAATACAGCCCGGGGAGCGCTTCGGGCCCTCGAGGGGGGGGTGGGACGGGTACACATTCTCGACGGTCGCAGTCCTCACTCGCTGATCGCGGAGCTTTTTACCGACCGCGGCGTCGGCACCCTTGTTCGCCTCGAGGCTTGACTTGCACTGGCATCGGCACCGCAACCGTAAGGAAGCGGTAAAGATCACAAAACCGTCCTCCCTGCGCCCTCACGGTCGCGGTACCTAAGGTGATTGAGCCGTTCCTGCCAGCCAACGATAAAGAGCTGCGCAAAAATAACTTGAACACGCCTTCGGTACTGCATCCGTCGGGCTTTGCAAGTCAAAAGGACTCGAGCCATCACGGTAAGCGTCGCAGATGGCGGTAATAAACCGGCTTACTTGATACGCCGTCCTCGAGCGACATCAGCAGGTCGCCGGGGAAAAAGGTGTCGTCCCGCACGACGCTCTGCTGGAGAAAAATGTTGACAGCCCAGATTTCGTCTGCGACCCCTTCCTCGCGGCTCGTGATCACCAGGAATCCATTTTTCCACCCATAACGAGGCGACCTATCTTTGATCGGGTCAAGGACAGTCTTCAGCGACTGTGCGGAACGCGGCCTGTACGCAGTCGAGTGTACGGATGCGGCAATGCCATCTGCGTAGAAGGCGAAGGATTGATGCGGCAGGCTCCACGGGTTGGTCGAATTGATGGCTTCGGGGTGAGCGAACGGGACCATTTCCCAGAAACCGACAATTTCATCGGGCTTGGCAAACCGGCCGACCTCGGTGTTCTTTCGCTGCGACATGGTCCAATCCTACTTACGACTTCGAACAACGTGGTGGTAGCGACTCTATGCGGCTTGTGGGTGGTCCACGGCCTCGTAGACGACGCCCATGCCCCCCTTCGCCCAAACGACGGAGAAGTTCGAAGCCCTCGGTACCGGTGAAATCGGTGATGGGAACGTGCATGGATTGGCGGTCTCGCGCACCAGCATAGCTGCATTTGCCTTCGTGAAGGGGGTCGAACGCGTCATCTCGCTTCCCTCCCGCGTGGGAAGGGGTGTTGGACGTGCGAGCTCTCGTGACTCCCGCGTGGGAAGGGGCGTTGGCCGTGCAAGCTCCCGTGACTACCGCGTGGGAAGGGGCGTTGAACGCGTCACCTCGCTTCCCCACCGCGTGGGAAGAGTCGTTGGACGCGTCACCTCGCTTCCCCACCGCGTGGGAAGGGCACTTGGCGCTCATAACTCGCGATCCTACCGGTAGTTACGAGTACTTACGGCTTCACAGGATGGCAGCGGCCTCGCTCATACGGCACCACGCTATCGCCCGGGCGTGCTGCAGGACCTCGCAGACCGCTCGCATGGCGTCCATCTCCCCAGCTCCCATGGCGGCAATCCCCGCTTCGATTTCGTCGACGCCCGCCTGGTCCAGCGCCCGTGCAATGGCAACTTTCTCGTGCCTGTCAAAGGCAACGCCTGGCGCCTGCTCGCCGTCACGTAGAGTGCTGTCGTTGACAATGACCGGTGGGTATTCCGTAGGAGGCTTCATGGTTCTTGACGAGACATGCAACAACCCACTGGGATCACCAGGGCAAGCGGGACGTCGAGGGCCGCTGCTTCAAAGCGAGAGGCGATACCCCAAGACCAATGCAAACCCGGCCAGATGGGCGTCGCCCGTGATCGGGTGCGAAAGACCGCCCCACTGGTACTCGAGCTCGCCGAATACATGACCAGGCCCTAGTGTCATTGCAGCGCCTCCGAAGGCGGCAAACCCTACAGAGGTGCTCACGTCCTTGTTGTCCTGGCCAAGGGAGGTCACCGTGGACTTCAGCAGAAACAGCTTCGGGGCAACCCCCGCGTACGGAAAGAAGCGATCCCCCACCGGAAGAAACTGGTAGGCCAGTCGCAGTCCGAAATCGAGGGACTGCTCGCTTAGGTCGTAGTCTAGCTTGCCCTCTTGTATGCAAGGTCCCGTAGCCGTGGGGACTGCGCAGGGGGCGTTCACGCTGCCGCTCTTTCCGTAGCGCTGGTACTGGGTCCGCAGGTGGACTGCCAGACCTCCACTCCCCAGACGCAATCGCGTGCCCACATCGAGGCCCAGCGCAGGCCCCGCCCCGAGGCCGGAAGTGCTGAGACCCAACCCAAACGCAGGCCCTACCTCGAAATACACATTGCGGGGTTCCACGCCCTTGGTTTCGTGTTGGTCCCCAGCCGCCACATGAGCCGACAGGAGGCCCACACTGAGGAAGACTGCCGCGCTCGCCAATATCGTCGCTCGCATCGCTCGTGCCTCCTCCTAGTAAATGATCTGGTACACGTCCCCGACGGCATCGCTGTCGGTAGACGCTCCGCCCACAAAGTAAAAGTAGCCGCTCTCGACAGTGAACCCGAAAAGTCCCAGGCCAGGAACGCTGAGGGACGTCGACCCGGATGACCACGAGGGCCAAGTCGCCGTCGCGCCGCTGATGACAACAGGCCCGCTGACGTTGGTGCTGTTCAAGTAGGTGCCGCCGCTGCCGCCGAAGAAGGCGAAGCCGTGCCCGCCCGCTACGCCAGAACGGCTGCCATCCCGCGTCGCTGAATAGCCCGAGCCGTTCGGGGACGGCTGCCATTGGAGCAACCCTCCTGCGGTGACCGACGCGTATTCGATGGTCTGCGGCTTGGTCACCCCGTCGCCGCCGCTTGCCAGCACAAACGCCTGGCTGGACGAATACCCAGGCGGCCCTGTTGTGTTGTCGAGCGTCGCAAGGCCGAAGCGCTGACGTGGAGAGGCGAGCGGGGAGGCCCCCGCAACGAAGGCGCCAGTCCTTGCGTCGTTTCCAATGGGCGCGTATTCGTAGCAGTCCATGAGGGACGGCGATGAGGTCGCCGTGCAACTCCCCTTGCCTCCAACCACATAGAGAAACCGGCTGCCCGAAGGGTCCTTAGCCAGCGTGGCCGCTGCGTTCACGCGAGCATGACGCAGTCGGGTCGAGGAGGCCGTCGTCGCCAAATCGACCCAAACGCCCGGCGATCCTGGACGAAGGTCCGTGCGCGAGAGAACCGGCGTCGCTGTCCCATTGTCCGTGTAGGTCGTAGAGGTGCGGGTCACGTCGGCCAGAAACACCTCTGACAGCGACCTGCCGTTTGCTGCCGCCGTGCGGTAGACGCGATAACCTGAGATGCCTGGGACAGACGACCAGGTGAGCGTCACATTGCCGGCCATGCCGAGCTTTGCGAAGATCTCGTCGCTCGGCAGCGTCTCGCCGCCCGGATTGTCCGTGTCGACAGTGGGGTCTTTCACGGCAACGATCTGGTAGGTCCAGACTCCCCTGCCGAGACCGCCCGGGTAGGCGATGGCCGGCGCCTCGACCTGCGGCTGATCGAAGCGGTCTAGGATCTTTGCGCGCTCTACAGTGTCGAGCGGCGTTCCGCTGGCCGTACCTGTGGTGCCTGCAGTGCTGCTCGTGCCACCGAGGGCGTACAGGTAGCTGATAGGCCGGTTGCTCACGGTGCCGTCCACGCGCACGAGGGCGAGACCCGACCGACCCGACGTCATCGTGTTGTTGCTGACGAACCAGGCTCCAACGTTGCCATAGAGATCGAGCGGCGACGCCTCGACTGTCCGCAGAGGGACTCCCTGCGCGGTCTCCCCCCCGACGGCGTACAGAAACCTCGAAGCGCTGTCGATCCGTCCAGCCGCCGACTGCAGCGAGCGCCGGGCCGTGTTCAGGGGCAGCGCGCTCTGGAACTGATCCAGCTTGGCGGAGGGGTTGGTGACCACAAAGGAGGAGAAGTCCCCAAAGGTGCTTTCGTCGGGGCTCGTGACCCGCACCAGATACGCGCCCGTTGACGCGATCACGCCGCTGCGTTGGAGGTGATCCCTGCGGACGGAGACACGTTGTCGATGGTGGGGATGGGCAGCGTGACGACCCGGAAGCCGCTTGCGAGCTTGCCTCCGCCGCCGTCTGGGTTGATGACCACAACCTGGTAGGGACCTCCCACCAGGAGCCCGGCGGGCACGATCCCAGTGAGGCTCTGGGCGGTCACGAAGCCGGTGGACCGCGTGGGCACGAGCCGCGGAGTCGAGCTCGGCACGTCAAGGAACACGCGGGGGACGGCTGCGAAGCCATCGCCAAACACGGAAACCGGCGTCTTGTCCCCCTGCCAGCCGAAGGGGGGGACGATCTTGCTCACAGTCAACTGCGCGGTTGCGTCCACTGTATAGGCCGCGGCGAGGGTCGCGCCACAACCGGACGGGGCGATCAGCACGAGAGCGTAGGGGCCGCCTGCAACCGCACCCGCTGGAACTGTGGCGCGAATGACGTTCGCGTTCACCACAGTCAGATCCGCCAGCAGGAGGTCGCTGCCCCCCGCCTTGGCCCCCTGCAGCGCAATGGTCTGTCCCGCCTCGAAGCCGTCGCCGAAGATCTCCACGGGGTTGTCGATGCCCGTCCAGCCGCGGGGCGCGTCGATGGCGTCGATGCGCGGCCCCTTGATCACCGTTATCGTACTGGTGAGCGCGTTCGATACGCACGCCTCCGGGATGCGCACGGAGACGTCGTAGGTCCCCTGCAAGAGCGGCGGCATGACAAAGGTGAGCGACGTATCGGAAGGGACCTGGACCCCTGTTGCAGGGGTACTTGAAACAGTGGAGCTCGAGGTGAGCGCGAGAGCGACTTGCATGGCGCCGTGGAAGCCCGTGCCAGACGCCGTGATGGTCTGTCCTCCTCCACTGCACGCAGTTGTGGGAGAGACGGACCGCAGCGTCGGAGGGGCATAGACCGTGAATGTCGACGACGAGTTGCCGCTGCAATGCGTTGCGCCGTCGCCTAGCTCGGGGTTGGTGACCGTGACGGGCCACTGACCCGCGGGCAAGGTCCTCGGGTCGAAAGTCGCGTGAATCTCGGTCACCGAGACCACGGTGACGGTCTTTGCCGAGGATGTACCGATCTGCACGGTCGCCCCCTGCCGGAATCCGGTGCCACGCAGCACGACCTCGAGGCTGACCTCTGTACAGGTCGCGGCCGGTTGGACGCTGCACGCCGGCGGTCCTTCCTTGCCAAAGACGCGGATTGTATAGGTTCCCGGCGCCAGGGCACCCGTAGAAGATGCGCCGTGCACGAGCAAGGTGAGCGAGGTCGCGGTTAGGACTCGGATGTCCTTCGCGGCCCCTTCGAGGACCACGTTTCCATTGGCGTCGAGCAGTTGCACCCCCTCGCCGTCCTCTGGGCGGAAACCGGTCCCCTGGACGTTGATGGTGCTGTCGATGCCGTTGCAGAGCCCTACGTGGTTGCCTCTGGCTGCCACCATCCGGGCTCCTCACCCCTCCACTCACCCCCACCCCTCTTGTGCCGCTCGGTCGCCTAGCCTAAGGCAGCGCCACACCCTTAGTGCCGACATACGGGAAAAACTCCTTGTCTTGGACCAACAGGTGTCTGGCTACTAAATCGTTTGCAAGGAAATCCAAGAGCTCGCCGAACGTCAGCACGTCGCGCCGGTGCTTCTCCAGCAGCGTGGCTGCCTTTGCGACCAGTGCCCGATGGTCACGAGCATGGGCGTCCGCAAATGGGTAAGCCACGGCTTTGAACAGCTCTTCTTCATAACGGAAATAAACGGCCATGTCCGCTGCAAAGCTCTCCATCATCAACAGGATCTCGTCCTTCGGGCGGCCGCCGGCCACTGCAGACAACAGCGTGTCGGAGGTCTCGATGAGCTTTCGATGCTCTCCATCTATGGTCGCATCTCCGCAATCGTCGGCGACCGCTGCGCCATCAGGGGTCACGTGAATCCGGTTTCGCCCTGCGCGCTTCGCCTCGTACAGAGCAAGATCGGCCAGCGCCACGATCCTATCGGGCGCTACCAATCGGGACGGAAAGACCGTGACAACCCCAAGGCTGACCGTCACATGTCCTGCAACATCGGAGGTCGCGTGCAGAATCCCCAGTGCCTCCACCCCCCTGCGGACACCTTCCGCCACGTGCGCTGCTCCGTGAGTGTCGGTCTCAGGCAGGATCACCGCAAACTCCTCGCCACCGTACCGAGCCGCAATGTCCGCGGGACGGCGCACTGCACCCGTGAGCGCAGCCGCTAGGTGTCTCAAACAGTTGTCGCCAGCCACATGCCCGTAGGTGTCATTGAACTTCTTGAAATGGTCAACGTCCAGCATGATAAGCGACAACGCCGCCCCGTCGCGCTTCAACCGGTCAAACTCCTTGTGCAGCATCTCATCGAACGTTCTCCGATTTGCGAGCTTGGTGAGCGCATCGGTCCTCGCAATAGCCTGCGCATGGTCCCTTTCCATCTCGAGACGCTGTCTAAGGCGTACGTTTGCCAACGCCAAGCCCAACGTCGTGTTCACTGCCGCCACCAGTCCCTGCGTCATGGCGCCTCCAGTAGGCCCCTCCAGCACCAGCTCCCCTTCGTCCCGAAGGGTCAAGCCCCCATCAAAGTTCGAGAAGATCTGAGGCAAGAACTCTGTGGCGACGTCAATGAGCTCGGTGGTGCTCTGGGCCGCCTGTAGGCGTCCACTCAGCACGCTTAGCAGCAAAACACGCTTGTTCTTGTCCTCCAGCTCCGCAACCAGCACACCAAGCCGTTGGTTGGCGCGCTCTAGGGCTAACTCCGACTCCTTGCGCACTGTGATGTCCTGCAGTGTCCCCACCATGCGCCGCGCTTCCCCAAATCGGGTGCGCTCCACGGTCGCCCGCGAATGGACCACACATGTCTTGCCTAGCCCAGGGATCTGGATCCGGTACTCCATGTCCAGTGGCACGAGCCTCTCGACCGCCGCCCGCATCCTGTCCAAGACCAGATCTCGGTCCTCTGGGTGCACCGCTGCGGCAAACTCCAACATCGACATTCTCCCCTTGCGCACTCCCATGATGCGATGCGCTTCCTCCGAGGCGGTAACAGAGTCTGTGAGAATGTCCCACTCCCAGCTCCCCAAGTGGGCGATGGCCTGTGCCGTGCTTAGGCTGGCTGTGCTCCAACGTAGCTCTCGGGTCCGATCCTCCACCAGTTCCTCCAGCTGTTTCTTTTGCTTATCGATGTGACTGTAGGACGCGCGGAACGTCTCATACGCCTCTGCCCTCTTGCGGTCCGTCACGTCGCGAACAATGGCCAGCCGTCGACCGTCCGCCAGCACTTTGGAGCTCACTTCAACCAGACATATCGAGCCATCCTTGCGCAGGAGTTGCCATTCAGTCGGTGCAAACGTCTTCCCTGCTGCCTCGCTGGCGAGATGCGCTGAAAGTTGTGTCCGCTGGTCTTCTTCAAGCAGGTCGTGAATGCGGAGCTTCAGCAACTCCTCGATGCAATAGCCCGCCATCTTGAGGAAAGATGGGTTGCCGGTCAGAAATCGCCCGTCTGCATCCGTGGTGACGAACCCGTCGGGAGCCTGTTCTACCAGCATTCGGTACTGCACTTCGAGCAGCTGTTCCTCGTTCATAGGACTGCACCTTGGTTGACGAAGGCCGAGGCGCGACGGCGGCACGCCGCGCCCAAGCCGCGGCTACGCTCCAGAAGGGAGCCTTCGCGATCACCTGGCCTAGGGGAAATGTGCATGGTCATGCCTTACTTACCGCATTTTGACCCGTCGTGGCATTCGGTGCGGCGGTCGACTCTACCCAAAGTTGCTGCTTGTGAGTCCAAGTTTGGTTTAGACTCGCCCCGAAAGGCGAAAACGAGCTGTGCAGATCAACTTCGGTGCCCGAGAGGTGACAATCAAGCTCGTTTATTACGGGCCAGCCCTCAGCGGAAAAACGACCAATCTCAAGGCGCTGCATCAGATGTCGACCGACGCGAGCCGTGGACGGCTGATGACGCTGGAGACGCGGGACGACCGGACCCTCTTCTTCGACATGCTCCCCTTGGTGTTCCGCGCCGAGGAGCCCCAGAGCCACAAAGATGGCCGCGTGTCGCCCGCTAGCGGCATGAGCCTGCGTGTCAAGATTTTTACCGTTCCTGGACAGGTGCTCCATTCGGCCACCAGGCGGCTCGTGCTCCAGGGGGCCGACGGCGTGGCGTTTATCGCGGATTCCCAGCTCTCGGAGACGCAGCACAACGCCGCATCCTTTCTCGACCTTCGCCAGAACCTGACGGAGCTCGGGATCAAAACGAAGGAGCTGCCCATTGTGATCCAGTTCAACAAGCGCGATCTTCCCAATGTGCGGCCGGAAGCCGATATTTTGGCCCTGGCGAGCCGGGGACGGGAGCCCGTATTCACTGCGAGCGCAGTGTCGGGCATGGGCGTGCTCGAGTCGTTCTTTGGCCTTTTCCACCTGACTTGGACCAAGCTCGATGCGGAACACAATCTGGGGCGTATGATCGGGATCACGAGTGACGGACTCTTGCCTATGATCGCCAAGCAACTGGGACTTCAAGTGGATATTCCCTCGCTTCTCGCCGCATGTGTCGGGGGCTCCCTCGATCGTCACTCGAAGGGGGCCAAATGAACGAGGTCGAAACCCCTGCGGATCTCCTCGATGCGCGTCTACGCCTCGAGGAGCTCGTCGACCGAGCAGGACTCGGCGAGCTTTGCAAGAGTTTTCACACGCTTTTTGGAATCCCAGTCCGGGTCTACTCGAGCGAAGGACTGCTTCTCGCCGACGCCGTCGGGGAGCACGAAGTCTGCGCGTATGTCAACACCACGACAGAGGGCCGACGCGCCTGTGGAGCCACTGTCAGTGCTGTCAAAGCCCACGATCCCGGCCCCACCAAGGACCTGGTGCATCCCTGTTTCACTGGGGCGGCCTACCGAATCCTGGTCATCGAATACGATGGACGTCCCATAGGAAGGCTCATTCTAGGCCCCTACTTGCCGTCGTCGCTGAAGGAGCCGCCCAAGTCGCTGCTGGTCGACCGAGCGATCCAGTTCGACCAGGCCCGCACGCTCTTGCTCCGCATGCCACGGGCCAAGACAGAAACCATTTCTCGCATTGCATTGCACCTCAAGGGAGCTCTCGACCTTATCCTGTTTAGCGGGCACAAGACGCTGCTTACAAGCCAGATGCACCTGGCAAGTGTCCGCGAGAGCTTCCGCGAGCTGCAGGAAAAGAATGCAAAGCTCCAACAGGCCTACGACAAGTTGAAGGAGCTCGATAGGCTCAAGTCGAACTTCCTGGCCACTGTCAGCCACGAGCTGCGAACACCTCTGACCTCCATCATTGGGTACAGCGAGATGCTAGCCGAGGGGATTGCCGGCGAGCTCACGACCGAGCAGAAGGAGTTCGTCGGGACCATTTATGAAAAGGGCGAGCAGCTTCTCCAGCTCATCATGGGGCTTCTCGATCTGTCGAAGCTCGAAAGCGGCACCATGTCGATGCGCCGAAAAGAGCTGGCTATCGGTTCGGTGCTGAGCGAGGTGATGTCCACATTGGCACCAACCGCGCGCAAGAAGGGGGTGATGCTCGACCTCGACATGGCCGACGACCTGCACGACCTGCGTGGAGATCCAGAGCGACTTTGCCAGGTCTTTCTCAATCTGACAGAAAACGCCATCAAATTTACGCCATCGGAAGGGACCGTGACCTTGCAAGCCCGTATGGTGCAAGACACCGGAGGCCAAGAGGACGATGACGGCTTCGCACTGCTCGCGCCCACCCAAATGGAGCTTGAAGTGCGTGTGATCGATACTGGGATCGGCATTCCGTCTCGGGAGCGGAGCCGGGTATTCGACGCATTCTATCAGGTGGACTCGTCATCTACCCGCGAATACGGAGGGACCGGTCTTGGTCTAGCCATTGTCAAACGTCTTGTGGAGGCACACGGAGGCAACATTGGCATCGAAGGGAACGAGCCCGAGGGGAGTGTCTTCGTGGTGAGGTTTCCCATTGGCTCGTCCCCCGAGGTTGCACAGAGGACCCCAGGCCTGTGACCGAGTTTGCGCGCATTGCGTCGCTGGCCCGGCTGTTTGGGGCAACCCGCGCGCATGGCGTCGAGCTTGGAATTGGCGATGATGCGGCGGTACTGGCTCCTCAGTCCGGGGAGCGCTTGGTGTGGACAATCGATGAGCAGGTGGAGTGGGTTCATTTTAGGTCCGATCTAGTGGACTGGCACGACGTGGGCTGGAGGTCGTTCATGGCGGCTGCCAGTGATCTTGCGGCCATGGGGGCTCGTCCATGGTGCGCCCTTGCGGCGTTGGTGCTCCCTGCGGATTTCCCAGATGAGGCGCTGTTTGCGTTGGCCGCTGGGCAACAGGAGGCATCGGAGGCGATCGGTGCGCCCCTTGTAGGAGGCAATCTTGCCAGGGGTTCGGCGGTCTCTGTCGCCACCACGTTGTTGGGACATGCGCGGACTCCGGTCCGTCGCGACTGCGCGGCTGCAGGCGAGCTGTTGTGGCTTGCGGGGGACTTAGGACTGGCAGCCGCTGGACTGCGAGGTCTCCTGGGTGGTGTTGTGGATAGCAGACTCGATGCGGCCCTGCGAGCCTGGCGTCGTCCCGTCGCACGGATCGATGCAGGGCTGACGATGGCAGCACGGGCCAGTGCGGCTATGGATATTTCCGATGGGTTGGTGCAGGATCTTGGGCACTTGGTGCGTGCAAGTGGGGTGCGCGCCATGTTGGACGTGGCCCGGTTACTGGAGCACGGTGGAGACTGTCTTGCACAGGCGGCGGCAGCGATCGGTGCCGATCCCTTGGACCTGATCCTGGAGGGGGGAGAAGACTACGCGATTGTTGCGGGGTCGTCCTCTCCGCTCGATGGCTTTGTCAGGATTGGCGAGGTGGTGGAAGGGGAAGGGGTTTTTCTGCGCGAGACAGCCGGAGAGCGTCGTGTCGAGGTTCTCGGATTCGACCACTTTCGCAAGCTCTGATTGCAATTCACTAGCTGTTAAACCAAACCCATTTTGAGAACTGCAGGTCCAAACCGGGTCCAAAGCGCATCAAAAGGTTTCAGTTATGTTCATCCTCCTCTTCCAAGCTTTCCTGGCGCAACAGGGTGGGTAACCCTGGGTCGCGGGTCGTGAGTGTCTAAGGACTTCGGCCGCGAGCTACTAAACCAAACCCATCTTGAAAACCGCAGGTTTCCGCTCGCGCAGACCTCACCCCCCCAGCCCCCCTCTCCCTCGACATCTTCCTTGCCCATGCGGGCAAGTAAAATCGTCTTCGAGCG
>CAITRH010000719.1 GCA_903894755.1 uncultured delta proteobacterium | reverse complement strand
GTCGTCAGTGTGGACGACGGGTGCGTGCGCGCCATCCGGATGTTGCCGAGGACCAACGAGGTGCCACGGCGCATCGTGTGGGGCCTCGAGCAATGGCGGCAGCGCACGTGCTGCACTACGAAGTGGGAATTTCTCAGCAGAAGGTGCCACGGGTCCTCAAGGAGCTGACCGGAATCTCGGTGACCCAGGGAGCCGTCAGTCAGCACGCAATGAGGACCGCGGAGCAAGGTCCCGTAGCCGATTTGCACCAGCAATTGCGGAACTCGATCAAGGAGTCGCCTGTGGTCTACACGGACGATACCGGATGGAGGGAGGGTTACCTACTATGTTGTGTGGGATCCCCAGGGCCTCTACGGCGATCCGATGCTGCGCGCCTTCGAGCTGCGCGGGGATCTGTACGTTCCCATGCAGAGTCTTGTCTTTCCGAGCGTGGGTCTCGGCATGAAGCTGTGGGACGGGATCTACGAGGGGTTGGGGAACGTGTGGTTGCGCTGGACGCTTCCGGATGGCTCGCTGGTGGCCACAGGCGCGGAGCGGACAAAGGTGGAGCACCCGCGGGCCGAAACGGAACGCCAGCGTGCCGAGACGGAGCACGAGCGGGCCGAAACAGAACGCCATCGAGATCGGAGGTCAAGGATCCACCGTTCAAATGGTCCCCCCCGCCCGCGGTCTAAGTTGAGGATAGCGGAGACGGTGGTATGCGCTGTCCTGCGGATTCCCCCGTTGCTCTCTGCGCGCAAGACAAGTGTGCCACCGAATGGAACGCGTGCGTCGGGAACCCCGACTGCGATGCCCTTCGATGTTGCACGGCCTCTTGTAGCGATGCTACCGGTGCTTGTGACACGGCGTGCAGGCAGCAATACGCGGGTGCCGTATCCGCGTGGAACTCGCTGTTGATGTGTGTGGGGGGCAACTGCCCCTAGCGCGAGCCCTTACCGCAGTCTCCCACCCTTGTCGGTGCGCGCAGGCACTCGCAACCCGCAACCTCACGGAGAGCCATGCACGCGTGACGAAGCCGCATGCACGCGTGACGAAGCCGCATGCAGGCCGATTGAGCCGCATGCGGCGACAATCAGGACGCCACGGAGCCTGGACGCACAAGTGCATACCGATGCGCGGGGAAAGCCCACCGTTCTTGAAGGTGCGGTCGAGCAAACTTTTTGTAGCGACCCGACGGCCGCACGATTTGTTTCGTGCTATGCGATCGCCTTATGCTCGCTCCCAGTGGAAAGCTGCCTCCCATAAAGCGCAGCGATGACGATTTGGAGGGCTGGCCCGATGAGGATGACATCGACCTTCCCACGAGACGCCTACTAGCCCTTCAATCCGCGGCGATGCAGGCGGCGATGGCGGCCGCGCGGAAGGCGGCGGGACAGGACAGCATCATCCTGCTTGTGGGCGAGAGCGGCACGGGCAAGGATCATCTTGCTGAGTGGATTCACCGGAACTCGTCACGTCGCACGGCGCCGTTCTTTTCCGTCAACTGTGCGGCACTTACCAAGGAGCTCGCCGAATCCGAGCTTTTTGGCCATGAGCAAGGGGCGTTCACGGGAACAAAAGGACGCAAGCGGGGATTGGTCGAACTAGCTGACGGGGGAACGCTTTTGCTGAACGAGATTGGCGAGCTCGACTTGGGCCTTCAGTCCAAGCTTCTGACCTTTCTCGACACCTTCACGTTCGTAAGACTCGGGGGCGAGCGCAGCGTACGTATCAACAGTCGACTTCTTGCGGCGACCAATCGCGACCTTGCGGCGGAGGTGGAGAAGCGCACGTTCCGTCGAGACCTGTACTACAGGCTCAACGTTTTCCCCATTCACCTTCCTGCGCTGAGAGAGCGTCTGGATGATTTGCCGCTACTGGTGTCAGAGACGCTAGATCTCCTCACGTCTCGCATGGGCCTTCGATCCAAGCCCCAGATTGGGGGCGACGTCATTGAATTGCTTCGACTTCATCCCTGGAGCGGCAATATCCGAGAGCTTCGCAATGTCCTTGAGCGCGCAATCATACTGTCAGGGGGAGAGAGGCTGGAGCGTCAACATGTCCTTCTCGACCTACCGTCCGGCGAATGGAGCTACACGGTGCGGATGGAGGCAGGGAGAACGCTGCACGATGTTGCGCGAGATGTGAGCCGAAGGCTGGTTCGCGAAGCGTTGCGCAAGGGTTCCAGCAAGCAGGAGGCTGCGAAGATCCTCGGCATCACCCGACACGCACTTGCCTATCAGATGAAGATTCTCGACATCGAGGACTGAAGTGTTGGGCGGAGGCAGGGGGCGGGAAGGGGCAGTTGGTCGGGGGCGGAAAACTGCCGCGTCTCCAGGCCGGGCATGCGGCAACCGTACGCATGTCTCCACGGCTTTTCACCATCCGATGCCGGTCTAATTGTGTTCGACGCGATTCTGATGCGTGCATTGCACGCATCAACCAGCCAGTCCGGACAGGCAACGTCATAAACCGCATCCATCTCGACACTCGCCCGCCAAAGACTCGTCTGGCAGAAACGGCGGGGCCCGATCTAGACGCGGTTTAGGGCTTAAGGATTTTCAACGGGCACACATCGTGCTCGTGCTGGCGTGCCGTCCAACGAGAAGTTCTCTTGAGAGACGCTATCTCGCCGAGGGCGCTCGGCATGAGTGGTTGCAGCGGCACACATCGTGCTAGGTTTTGGGCGGCCCTACCAGGAGGAAGCGTTAGGGTCAAGGACTGCATTGAGTGGCTTGTGGCTTGCACTTTAGTGAAAGGCAATCGCGATGGCTAATACCAAGAGCTTGCTGAGTGAACTGATTAAGGTAGAGGGAATCACCGCCGCAGTGGTGGTAGGGCGGGACGGATTTGTTATCGAGGGAACGACCAGCGGAGGCCGACTGGACATTGAAGCTGTTGGAGCAGTCATCTCCACGGGAATCGGCTCGTCGGAAGTGATGGGAGAGGCACTGAAAGTCGGGGAGATGACCCAAGCGATGGTGGAGTACAAGGAAGGAGTTATCGTGATGGGGTTGCTCGGCAGAAAGGCCATTCTGGCAGTCGTAGCGGACTCGAAGGCCAATCTTGGCAATGTACGGTACCAGCTCAAACAGCGAACACCTGATATTGAGCGCTCACTGTGATGACGACTTGACAGCGGCTCTTTCGGAGCGCCTCGTCTTGGAAAGCAGAAACCGACCAATGTTAAAGACAACGATGGGTTCGTTGTTTTAGTTTGGTCAACATCGGAATAGGAGCGAGAACATGGCAGCGGACAGTATTGATTCCAGGCTTGTGGAGAGCTTTCTTTTTGCTATCTACAAAAGTATGCACGCCTCGATGGGTGACGCAGCAGCAGGGCTAATGCGCCAGGCCGCCCCCGACTTTCTCTGGGGGATGGAGTTTTTGGGGGTGAAGTTTGATGGGAAGGACGTAGCCACACTAGCCCAGCAGATCACGGATGCTGCAAAAGGCGGCGGTCTGATCGACCGGCTTGAGTTCAAGCAGGAGGGGCACACTCTCGTTGCGGAAGGGTATGGCTGCGCCCTGCACAACATGACTGAGCAACTCGAGAAGCTGGGCATCGGAACGTTTGGCTGTCCGTTCCTCGCAGTGACCATTGCCTGTGCCGAGAAGAAGTTGAACATGCGAGCGCGGCTCAAGAAGTTTGAGCACGCTGCCAACGGGCCCTCAAACTGCCGCATGACGATGGAGCTTTTCCCAAAGGACTAGGAATGTCCACCTGAGAGTTTCAGTCTTCAGCGGACGCATCAACGCGTCCGGATACAGCTGTCCAGCACATCCTGCCCCCTCATAGACAGTTTACGACCCGACAACGAGTACCACCTAGCGGGCTGGATGCAATTGCGGGCGTTACCTCTTTTCATCCAGATCAGCGACGTGTTCCCTCATTGGTTCAACTGTCTCAGCAAAATTTCCTGAAGGCAACCACCTCGGCGCGGGGCATCCGGTTGCGCAGCTGCACCTTGGAACCGACTCCTCATTGGTTCAACTGTCTCAGCAAAATTTCCTGAAGGCAACCACCTCGGCGCGGGGCATCCGGTTGCGCAGCTGCACCTTGGAACCGACGGTGCTAAGACTGGCGCATGCACAGAGCCGCCACGCGCCAGACGCACGCATGAGCGATGCGCTGACCAGGTGGGATGGCTAAGCAGTGGCAAGTTCAACGCGTCAATTGCACGCACAACACGGAGAGACAACCCAAAGGTCGGCGCGGTTCCCTTTGCGCGAAGGGGCCAACGACAGACACGAAGCCAAAGGCTAGCTCAAGTCGCGGCGGGCACACATCGTGCAACAGTACAATTTGCACCAACGGCGCGCGATCGGGCATTTTGCGGCGGTGGCGTGATGATGGTGGCCACCAGAAGGAGAAACATCGTGGTGAATGGGGATCTAAATGCGGTGAGCTTGAAAGAGCATCTTGGCGCTCTTGTAAAGACATCCGGGGCTTTGACAGCACTGCTCATCACCAAAGAAGGCCACGGGATAGCGGAAGCCGGAGACACGTCCTACCTGAACACGACTGCCATGGCGGCGCTGGTGGCGGGGATGTTCTCGGCGACGCGAGAAGTTGCTCGAATGGTTGGGGAGCAGCAGTTCTCGATATTGTTACAACAAGGAGAGACTCGTCATATCCACATCTCGCTTGTTACGAACTCAGCGATGATGATAGTCATTTTTGAGGACTATCAGCGAATAGGGCGGGTTCGGCACGAGGCCAAGAAGATGGGGGAGCTGGTTGGGCAGGTTCTTGCTAAGGGAACTGACAAGGCAAAGGTCAGTGAGGAGCTATCGGTACCAGAGTTCAAAGAATACGCCCTCAATCTTATCGACCGGATCTTTGCAATGAAGTGAATGTCCACCATCATCTTGGCGTCTATGGAAAAGACTTTCCTAAGAGTCTTGTCCATGTTTTTCCCGTCAAGAGCGGCTAGATGATGGCGGACTGAAGTGAAGGAGTCATGTATGCCGCACATCAGTTACGACAACAAGGAGATCGCCTTCAAGCTCGTTTACTGCGGGCCCGGGTTGAGCGGCAAGACCACCAATCTGGCACGCCTTCACACCATGCTGGCGGAGCACGTGCGAAGCAAGATGATATCGCTCGATACGGCTGAGGAACGGACTCTGTTTTTTGATTTTTGTCCAATCGAGATTGGAACAATCGAAGGATACCGAGTTCGATTTAACATGTACACAGTGCCGGGCCAGATCTATTACGAGGCTAGCCGTCGACTGATACTGGATGGTGCGGATGGAGTGGTGTTTGTGGCCGACTCTCAACGAGACCGAATTGATGACAACATTATCAGCTTTGAGCTTATGCAGGAGAATCTGCGTTCCTACCATATCGATGTCCCAGATTTTCCTCTGGTACTCCAGTACAACAAACGAGACTGTGCTGAAGCGCTCCCCATTGGGACACTCGAGGCGCACCTTCATCTTGCGAACATCGACGTATTTGAAGCGGTGGCGACTGAGGGCGTAGGGGTGATGGAGACAGTACGATGCGTATGCCGCAGGATGGTTAATCGCTTTCAAATTGACTAAGGGTAATGACAATGCTTTGCCGAGAAACCATGCTTGAACTGCACGTACGCAAGGCGCCTGTCCGAGCGTCGAAGCTCCTTGCGGAGGGCGCGAGAGATGCAATGCATCAATTGCACATGCATTTCCGCGATTCCGCGGATCCGGGAACAGTGCGCAGGATTTGTGGTTTGGCTTGGCGGGCACCGCTTGTGGGTTTCAGAAGATAGCCACGGAGGGCGTGATGGCCGTCATTTTGCTTATCGACGATAACACAAGCTTAGTTCGCCTCACAACGGGCCTTCTTTCCAAGCATTTCCCCGATAGCTTGGTGGCTACTGCGAGTTGTTGTGAGGAGACACGGTCGTTGATTGCGACGGTCAAGCCGGATGTTGTGCTCCTTGACTGGGAGCTGCCAGACGGTTCGGCGTTGAGCCTTATTGGTGATATTCTTGCCGCGGCGCCGAAAGCTCGTTTCATTGTGGTAACAGGACACCAAGCTGGTGAATTGTTCCCTCGTCCAACGAGTGAGAGCATTGTGGGCGTGCTCACCAAACCGTGGGAAAGTAATGAGTTGGTGGCCGCGATTCAAACCACTATTGAGTCACCTGATGTTCTGAGCTCATTTGGGGTGAGGATGTTCTCAGGTCACGACCAATCCACGGCTTTGGGGGAGTTGGACAGACACAAAGTAAGAAACAAGCTTGGAGGCGTTCTTGCGGGTCTGAGAGCCATGGAAGGGGACCTACACGCGAATGCCAGCGATCCGAAGGCGGTCCACGAGTTGACCAACGAGTACATTGCTAGGCTTACCAAGGTGATCAATGATCTGGCTGTAATGTACTCTTCTGACCAGGACAAGCGGAAGGCATGAGCATGTGCGCCAAGCAGCAAATTCTCCTGGTGGACGATGATTCGGACTTGGTATGGGGGCTCGGGCGTTTCCTGATTCGTGCAGGTTACGCGGTAACCTCGTGTGGGGATGGGGGCGAAGCTGTACTTATCCTCGAGACTCGCAGTTTTCACGCGTTGGTGACGGACATTCAGATGCCCCATGTGAATGGGCTCGCTCTGATCGAATGGGCTCGTCAGAACCGACCGACCATGCGGGTTCTTGTCATGACAGCATTTGGGTCCACATCGCTCAGGGAGGTTGTGTCTCGCAGTGGAGCTACCCTTTACGCAGAGAAGCCCGTAGACTTGGACCTCATTCTTCGGATGCTACGGGCGGAGACCCGAGATTCGTTCTCTGGCATTGTGGATGACATCGATCTGTTTGATTACGTGCAGCTTGTCATCGCGACAAAGCATCAAGTGGTGATGGAAGTCATCTCCCGAAAGGGGGAGCGGGGCCAGGTTTTTTTTGATCGAGGAAATGCCCGACATGCAGCATGCGGAGACCTTGTAGGTGAAGCTGCATTTTTCCGCTGTCTAAGCTTCGAGGGGGGCACGTTCAGGAGCCTTCCATGGGTCGATCCGGACCAGGCAACCATTCATCGAAGCGGTGAGCACATGCTGATGGAAGCGGCCAGGATCAAAGATGAGTTGAGTCGAGACAAATCAGTGCAGTTGGACGAGCCCGAGTGTGATTTTGGCACGGACGGTGGGGGTGCCGAGCGGCACGGGGACGGAACAAACGTTTCGACTGATTTTCAGATCGGATAAGGAAAAATTCGTGTTGGCTGAAGCACGGGTGAGCAAGTAATCTTGCAGTGTAGTCAGGCTCTTGTCGATGGCAGCCACGGATAGTCGGTTCTATAGTAAGGAAACGGAGATGGCACTCAAGGGGACACTTGCAGACCTCGGTATTGTTGACTTGCTACAATTCCCGCATTCGGGACGCAAGACGGGGGAGCTTGTTATCTCATCGGGAAAGTTGGCTGCAAGATTGTTCTACCTAGATGGGGCCTTGATTCACGCTGACTTCGGGGGGAGGAGCGGACTGGAAGCAATTGTCGAGGTTGTTGGTTGGTCAGCGGGGGAGTTCGAGTTTAATCCTGGAGTGCTGACGGAGCAGAGGTCGGTGGACCAGGATCTCCACCGTGTAGTGATGCAGGCTCTAAAAACTAGTGATGAGCGCAAGATGGAACAGCAGCGGCGAAGAGTTGAAGATGAGGCGCGCAAGCAGCGTCTTCTCACCCAAAATATTGTTCCTGAGGTGTCTCGCAAATTGAGGGACTTCAACCAGGCGTATTCCTTTATCAGTCATTCATGCGTGATTGATCCTCGTGGTCAGCTTCTGGCGGAGGCCAGTCGGGACAGTCAAAGCTCGGCTGGGATCGAGGAACTGAGGATGGCGGTCCACGTGCTGCGCAAAGACTATCCTCGAGTAGGATTGCAGAAGCTCTTCGTGGAGGACCAGCACGGGATGGTGCTGGTTGTTCCCCTGGCTTCCAGCGGACTTCTCATGGTAATTGCAGACAGGGGCCCGGCGATGGGGGCAGTGGCGATGAGTGTCAATAAGCTTGTGGCAAGTCTCGCAGACGAGGGAGCACGATGAGGTTTACAAGACCCCCGAGTGTGGAGCCAGAGTCAGCCGCTGAACGCCCCACCACCCGTCCAGGCGGTGCTTACCAGCCATCGTCTCTGCTCCAGCGGCCGCCGGCGGCCCATCTCACTTTCGAGACTCTATTTCCGTGCAAGGTCAACGGATTTCCGGTGGAATTGGCCATGGATCTTGCGGCTCGAGGGAGCGTTCCCCTCGGCTTCAATCCACTCTACATTTACAGCGATGTAGGGCTGGGCAAGACACATCTGCTTTCTGCCATTGCCAACGCTGCTAAAGGGCGACGGGCAATTCTCATAAACATGGCAGATCTCGAACTAGAAGAGGAGCGGGGACGACGCCTCGGAACCCGCAGTCACACTCGTGAGTGGTTGGTGGAAGCAGATATTCTGCTCTTTGATGATATTCAGCTTTGCGAGGACAGCGAGGCCTTGCAGCTCGAAGTCTTTGCTGTGCTCAATCACATGATTCGCGAGGGGCGAATGACTGCCATTGCGTCAGATGTTCCGCCCACAAGGCTGCGAGGAATAACATCTCGATTGATATCGCGTCTGGGAAGCGGAGTCATTGTCGGCCTAGCGATGGGGGACAAGAACGAACGAGCCGGGATCTTGGGCCGGCACCTGGGTGAGCGTGAGCTGCCCAGGGAGGTTATTGACTACCTCGCGGAAAACGTCACCGATAGTGTTCGTCGTCTCAAGGCTGCTGCCAATCAACTTATTGCGATGGAGGATCGGCTTCATATCAAGGCAACTGTGGAGCTGGCGCGAGCTGTTGTCCCCATGGCTGAGGATATCGTCTCCTCGTCGCTCCACACTCCGGTGGTGGCTGAAGAGGCGACTGCAAGCCGCGCGAGCGGCGATCCAGTGGTCAACCGGTTCAAAGAAATGCTCACGGGGGCTGAAAGTCAGGAGGAACAAACGCTAGCGCTTGAGATTGCCCTGAGTAAGAGACTGCGTCAACTGCGCCTTGAGGGAGGGTCTCCAGAGCGGTTCAAGCAACTCGAAGTCGCACTTGAAAGCCTGCGGAACGGAAAGCTGGAGCAAGCACTTCGTCAGGTGGAGAGGGCTCTGTAGAGATTATCATGTCAAAAGACAAAGATATCATGTGCCGGCCCACACCATGCTCGCATTACCTAGATGTCCAACCAAATCAAATGGGGTTTGGGGCCATCGGTTATTATCGCTTGTGCATACGTTGCCTGGGAGAAGAACCCCAGCCGAAGCTGGGGAACTCATGGTAACTGGAATCGAACGGCTTGAAGGCTTCGGCAACTTCAAGCTCTGGTGTGTGGGGGCACCACGGCACATGTTGAGTTCCGCAATTGCTTTCTTTTATCTCTGTTGAAGGACAGCGGCAAACGATGTGTGAGCATAGTGCGCCGCTTTGATGTTACGAGGATCTGTTCGAGAAAAGCATTCTCCGAACTGTACAAGTCAACTGTTTGATGGAGGAATGACGCCATGCCAAGTATCAAGAGCCTGCTCAGTGAACTCGTCAAAGTCGAGGGAATCAATGCCGCCGTGGTGGTAGGACGAGATGGATTCGTCATCGAAGGAATGACCGGTGGAGGGCGTTTGGACATCGAAGCCGTGGGAGCAGTGATCTCCACGGGAATTGGCTCCTCGGAGGTGATGGGACAGTCATTGAAAGTTGGAGAGATGACCCAGGCGATGATTGAGTATAAAGACGGAGTTATCGTGATGGGGCTTCTGGGTAAGAATGCCATTCTGGCGATCGTTGCGGACTCAAAGGCCAACCTTGGCAATGTCCGCTACCAGCTCAAACAGCGAAGTCCCGAGATCGAGCGCGCGTTGTAGCGTTTGCATTTTTAGTGACGGAAAAACTCCATGCGCTCTTCGGCTGATCCATGCGATGTTGCCACGCTGCTCGTCGATTGTTGTCGAGCAAAGCGCAGCACCGTGATCTCGCTGTCGGTCCAGGACCGGCGAGTGGCCACCATTGTCTTGCATTTCGGCAGAATTGCTTGGGCCGTGTGCGTGGATCAGCCCGAAGACTTGGGGAGGTTCCTGTGCCGAATGGGCAGAATCACACAAGAAGACCTTGCGACAATCCGCCGCACCTACGAGCAATACGAAGGACGTCGCAAGCTCGGAACTTTGCTGGAGGAAACTGGCATCGTATCGCGACCTGTGTTGCGGCGGTGCCTGTTGCTCCACACCCGTAAGGCAATTGCTCGCATGCTCTCCTACGATAACGCGCATCTTGAGGAGCTGGAAAATACACTGGTTTCCGACGACGACATGATGTTCAGCCTGGAGGAGATCATGCCGGAGTTTTCGATGAATCAACCCCCAGACGCAAATAGCTCTCCATACGGCGGCGGTTGGCCCGAGGGGAACGAGCTTCTTGGAGAGCTGAGCAGCATTCCGGGGTATGCAGCGTCGGCAGTCGTACATACCGATGGTGAGATCCTTGCGTCGCACTCGGATAGTTCAGAGGTCAACGCGCTGCTGGCCACCTTGCTGGCGAGTACTGTGGAGGTTGCGGTCCGCGCGATGTGGGCCGCTAACGCAGGCGAGCTGGAGTCCATCTACATCGGCGGCCAGCAAGGGTCGTTGGTTATCCACTGGGTAAGCTCCGCCCGCATTCATTTGGTGGTAGTTTTGCTCGATTCCACTGGAAAGCCAGGGATGGCAAGGCACCGCTTGGGTGCTGTCATTATGGAACTGCGCAAAGGGCTGGCCCGGATTATTCATGAATAGTCCGCACTAGATGCCAGGCAATCTGAAGTGACTTGATAGTCCGGGCCGAAAACCCGATGAAAGGAACTGAAATATGGCGAAGCGTATCGTCCTGGCAAGCCAAAAGGGAGGCGTGGGAAAAACAACGATCGCACTCAATTTGGCAGTCGTTTTCGCTGAAAAGGGAAGGTCCACCATCCTGCTGGATCTTGATCCACAAGGAGCGGTGGGGTTAGCACTGGCCCGCGACGAAGCGGAGTGGATGGGGGTGGCTGAGTACTTGATGAACAAGGCTACGATTGACGAGATCCTGCACCAGACCAAGATTCCCTCGCTCACCATCGTGGCTCGGGGGGGGCTCGACGCTCGGGATGTGTGCGAGTACGAGAAGGTGATGCAGTCTCAGGGCCTGCTGAAACAACTGCTGGACGGGCTGTCTCGCAAGGCAGACTACATCATTATAGACACCCCCTCGGGACTGGGAATGGTCACTCGTGCAACACTGGCCACTGCAAATTATGTCATCGTGCCAATGCAGGCCGAGCATCTCGCACTTCGTTCAACCTCCCAGATCCTTCGCGTGATCGAGCATGTTCGCGAGCAAGAGAATCCTGACCTGGAGCTACTTGGCATCCTTCCGAATATGGTCGAGCTTAGCAAGGACCCAGCGCTCAATGTAATGAATACCCTGTGGTCAGGGTTTGGAGGGGTCTTCGACACCATTATCCCAAGAGCCGAAGTGTTCGCAGCCGCTAGTCAGATCGGGCTTCCCATCGGGTTCTTGGGCGGCAAGCTCTCTTTCGAAGCTCGTCGCTTTGAGCAGCTCGCGAGTGAGATCGATAGTCGAATTGAAGCTGCCGATGGAGGAGACCATGAGCAAGCCCAACGCGAGCTCGTCTAGCCTGGAACTGGCTCGCAGCTTGTCTCGCAAACTGACCCGCGAGACAGTCAGCGCTCCAATGCCTCTCAAGACGCACCGCTTTGTTGAGTTCACCGCATCCGCATGCCTCGGACGCGATCCAAGCCCCGTTCCTGTTCCCGTTCCCGTTCCCGTTCCCGTTCCTCGAGTTGTACCTCCGTCGCCTCTCTCTTTCCAGCAGGCCACCGAAAACTACTCAGCCATCGCTATTGAACAGCTCGCCACCGCCACTCTCAACGACTGGGATTCCGTGTGTGAGTGGTGCCTCCGGGTTGCAGGGGCTAAGACGGTTTTTGTCATGGACTCACAAGGATTTGTCATCTCAAAGGAGGGAAGCTGGTCGTACGACGATGCCGAGGCAATGGGCACCCAGCTGATGGTTGCTCTTGAACGATTCGATCAGATGGATTCGTTTCACAAATGGGCGCAATCCGTGTCTGTTCGGTTTCGGTCATTCTGGCTGATGGGCTTGCGTGTTCCTCCCGACAGCAAGGATCACTTCACTCTGGGGATGCTGACCACTGATCCGGTTGCGTACCAAGTCCTTCAGGCTATATCGGATCAGGTGTCGACAAGGGCCAAGGAACTGTAAAATTGGATTGGGAGGTGGGAGGACAAAGCTACCAGATTTTAGGTACTCCCTAGGAAATAAATACACCACAGCTACCCATCGCCAACTCGAGAGCAGATACCGACAAACCACTTGCCCAAGCGTGGGGTGTCCCCAACGGAG
>CAITRH010000718.1 GCA_903894755.1 uncultured delta proteobacterium | reverse complement strand
GAGATGGCTGATAGCGTCTACAAAGTGATCGAGCTTGTCGGAACGAGCAGCGAATCGTGGGAAAAGGCCGCCGGGGTCGCCGTGGAGCTGGCCGCCAAGTCCCTCCGCGACCTTCGGGTTGCCGAGATCCTGCTGCTCGACTTGGTGATTGAAGAGGGCAAGATCAAGGCGTACCGCGCCAAGGTCAAGGTCTCGTTCAAGTACGAAAAGGAATAGGAACGAAGCTGCCGAGAGACCCGACCCTGAGCCTAGCCTGTTGTTTGAGCGGCTTCGGTGTCGGGTCTTTTTGCGTTTAGACCCGGGCAGCCCGGGGCCACCTAGCGGTCGCAGGTGGCGCGGTTCAAACCTGCGGTTCTCAAAGTAGGTTTGGTTTAGAAGGAGCAAGATCTGACCCGATCTGCGCTCGATCGTCAGCGACATCAACCTTTACGCCAGCTACATCAATCTTTACGCCAGCTACATCAATCTCTACGCCAGCGACATCAATCTCTACGCCAGCGACATCAATCTCTACGCCAGCGACATCAATCTCTACGCCAGCGACATCGATCTCTACGCCAGCGACATCAATCTCTACGCCAGCGAGATCAATCTCTACGCCAGCGACATCAATCTCTACGCCAGCGACATCAATCTCTACGCCAGCAACATCGATCTCTACGCCGGCGACATCAATCTCTACGCCAGCAACATCAATCTCTACGCCAGCAACATCAATCTCTACGCCAGCAACATCGATCTCTACGCCAGCAACATCGATCTCTACGCCAGCGGCATCGATCTCTACGCCAGCAACATCGATCTCTACGCCAGCGACATCGTTATAGATGCCAAAAACCTCGACTTAGCGCGCGTCGATCGCCTCGATGACGGCAAAAAGCTTCTATGTCACCAACCGCACGAGGATCTGACTCCAGTCGCCGGACTTACCCTTGAGGGTGACCTGATGGCGAAACGACCAAAGGATGCCTACCGTGAGGTTTTCGAAGTCAACCACGCCCTGGTCAGACATGATCTGCACGGGCCATGTCTTGCCGCCGTCCGAGCTGGCCTGGTAGATGACCGCCGCCTTCCGACCGAAGGACGGTATAGTGTAGTGAACCGTTCCGGAAACCGACCCCGGCTTCGCTTCGTGCCCCCGCTTCTTGCGCGGCGTGCGCGTCAAGAGACTCATCGCGGCGGCCCTGGCGATCACCTCGGCTTGACCCGGGTTGGCGTCAACGACCTTTTGCACGTCGTTTTTCGTCTGTCGAAGAAGCGTCTCCATGACGGACTGCGCCACGTTACGCTCGGCGGCCGAACCGAGGGCATGGCTCTGCGCAGCAGTATGCGCCTGTTCAAGAGCGTGGGCCGCGTCCGCCAGCACGCTCAGAGCAGACGCAGCGTTGGGAAACCACTTCTTGCCATCGTCGTCGCCCATGCGTTCGATGACATTCCTCGTCTGAACGAGGAGGCCCGCCACATCCGTGGCAAGGTTTAGCACGACAACAGGATGCAAAGGCTTTTTCGTTTGGCTCATGGCAGGGGCTCTTCGTCTAAATAGGTCATGCTCCCGGTCCCGTCAAGATTCTCGCACTCGAAGCGGCCGCCCTTATTTCGAACGGTTTGCGCAATCAGTGCCGCAACCACGACGTAGACAGGTAGCGCAGACGGCGCCTCCGTAAAAAGGGCGCGAGCAACAGCGCTGCACCTGCCCACCAGGGAGAACTGGACGAGCCCCCAGTGTGGCACCCACATCCGCCACCTGAAGGCGTCGGGTTGCCGCCACCGCCGTCTTGCCCTGCGTCGCTGCTCCCCGCGTCCTGCCCTGCGTCGATGGGGCCTGCATCGCCCGACGACGCATCGCTCCCGGCATCGCCCGCTGCATCGGCCCCCGCATCGCCTGCCCCCGTGAGGAGCACAGTGACAACATCGGAAACACTGGACAGGCTCCCTTCGTCGCCGTCGTACGCTGCCGTGATCAGGTGGTTGCCGGGACTCCAATCTTGCGTCTGCAATACCAGTGTCCCTCGCCCCCCTTGAAGCGTCAGCTCGCCAGCCGGAACGGCCCCCTCGAAGATCCGGACTAGCCCGGTCGGGGTCCCCGTGGCGGATTCCACCGTAACGGTAAGCTGCAGCGGCGTCCCCACGGCGCCCTGCATCGGACTGACCTCGAGACGGGTCCTGGTGTCTCGAGGCAGATTGGTCAACGCGAACTCGGCCGGCGCGACGCTCCCTTCGACGACTGCTACCACACTGTACGAACCGCCAGCAGCATTCGCCGTGGCCACGGTCGACGCTTTCCCCGCAGCCGTGGTGCTCACGCTGGCAACACGGAACGATGCGGAAGCCCTTGGTCCGACAAGCACCAAAAAGGACACCGTGCTCGACTGCACCGCGTTGCCCCCCTGGTCAAGCACCGTCGCTTCCAGAGGAACCGTAAAGGTCGTGTCCACCGCAGCGGACTGGGGGCTGCCTCCCGTCGCAACCACCGTGCTGGGCTCGGCTACCAGGTTGCTCAAGGAAAACACCGTGCTGCTCAAGCCCGCCACCGACGCCGTCACGCGGTAACTTCCCGCCGTGCTGCTCGCCGTGGCTGCCACACTGGCTTCACCGGAAGGTCCCGTGATGTCCGAGCGCTGCGCCAGTACGGCGGTAGCTCCCGAAACCGGCGCATCGTAGGCTACGTCGATCCCTGCAACGGGATTGCCGTACACGTCGGCCACCAGTACGGCAAGCGGCTGACTAAAACGTGTCCGGATCTTGGCCGCCTGGGGAGTAGCGGTTCCTCGAGCCACCACCTTGGCAGCAGCCGCGGCCTCGTTGGTAAGAGAAAACACTGCGGACTGGGGGACACTCCCCACCGTAGCCCGCACCTCGTAGCTGCCGGCCTGCGTGTTCGCTGTTCCCGTCACTTGCGCTTCACCAAACGCGTTGGTGACCACCCGTGCTCCCGTAAGCTTCGCTGTCGGCCCGGTGGTTGGAGCCACGTAGGTCACCCAGGCATTGGGGACCGGATTGCCTCCCGTGTCCCTTACCCGCACGGTGAGTGGCACGGCAAAGGCTGCTGCAACCTTGGCTCGCTGTGGAGTTCCTGTCACTGCCTCGATGGAGGTCGCTTCGCCTACCAGGTTCGTGAGGGAGAAGTCCACCGCGATCGCTGCACTCGTAGCCTTCACCGTGTAGGTCCCCTTGGTGCCATTGGCCCGCGCTCCTACGGTCACACGGCCGTCGTCGTCGGTCACTGGGGTCACCATGAAAAGGTCTGCAGAAGCTCCGCTCGTCGGCACCGCGAAGTCCATCACGACCCCTGGGACCCCATTGCCAAAGCTGTCTTGCACCTGAAGCCCCAAGAGCTCGGCAAACAGCGTCTCCACCGCAGTGCTCTGTGGAGTACTGCTGGCCGTGGCGGTCCCTCTCGTGGGAGCTCCCGCAAGATTGGTAAGCTCGAAAGTCGCAGGAGCCTCGGCCTCGTCGGCTGTCGCAGTCACCACGAAGTTCCCCTTGATCCCATTGGCCGTTGCCGATACTCGGGCAAGACCATTGCCGTCACTCACTGCCGACATTGGGATCACGTTGGCGGAAGGACCGGCCCCTGGAGCGGAAAACCGTACCGTGATGTCCGGTACCGGAGCTCCCGCTTCGTTCCCAACAAACACCGTCAGGTCTTGAGGAAATGCCTGCCCCACAGTCGCCTGCTGGCCACCCGTGCGAGCCACCAGACGTCGGGGAATGCCTGCCGTGTTGGTCAACTGGAAAGTGGTGCTGACCGTCGTCAGCCCTTCCACCACCGCCGTGACAGCGTAGGAGCCGGCCCGTGCGCTCGCCACAGCCCGGGAGCTGACCACTCCGTCCGCATTGGAGGCGTCGCGCAATGGAGAAACCGCGGCGGTGACGTCGCCCGAAGGAGCTTGGAACAGAACGACGGTCCCACCGATGGCATTGCCATAACGGTCGCTGACTTTGGCGGCTAGGGGGTTCGCAAAGGCCGTTCCGACTTGGCTACTCTGGGGGGTGCTTCCAGCAAGCGCACGAAGCGTTGCGGGAGCGCCCGGTAGGTTTTCAAGCGAGAAGTACGCGACTCCCAAGACCCCTGCGGCGTACGCCTGCACATCGTACTTTCCTGCCAGCGTGTTCGCCGTGCCAAGGGTCTGGAGGGTCCCTCTGGGGCCGGTCACGCCTTGCTCCACAGTCAACGTGGCGCTCGGCCCGGAACCCGGGACCAAGAACACGACGGACACGTCCCCCACGCCGTTGCCGTAGTCGTCCAACACTTGCACCTCCAGAGGCAACGGGAACGCGAGGGGGACCGTGCTGCTCTGGGTGGAACCGGAAGACGCCGCAAGTTGAACGGGAGCGCCGGGAAGGTTCGTGAGTCTGTAGTCGACTGTGAAGTGCGATCCCACGGACTGCACGACATAGGTGCCGGCAAGGAGATTGGCCGTGGCCGTCGTCTCGAAGCGCCCTTGATCGTCAGTAACCCCTTGCGACGGGAAAAAGCTCGCTCCGGCTCCCGACGACGTGGACGTGACGCTCACCGTGAGCCCCTCCACACCGTTGCCGTAGCCATCCAAGAGCACGTACACGAGAGGACTGGCGAAACCCATTGCAACCACGGTGCTCTGGGGAGTCGACCCTGGTCCTGCGATCGCTCGGATCGGTGCACCGGCAACGTTGGTCATGGAGAACACCGCGGCGGCCTTGGCCCCGTCGACACTTGCCTGGACCTGGTAGCGCCCTGACTTGGTGTTGGCGCTCCCTTTGACCCGTCCCCGACCGTTCGAATCGGTCCGTACCGAGGCGGTCTCGAGGACCACGGAAGGCCCAGTGGCAGGAGTCTCGAAGCTCACCAGCACATTGGGAACGACATTGCCACTGCCGTCGCGGACTTCAACCTCCAGAGGCGCGCCAAAGGACATGCCTACGGTGGTGGAAAGGGTGGGATTGATCGCCACGATGGTCCCTGGTGCGTCAGGGGAATTTGCAAGCTGGAAACTCGCTTCGAGCGTACCGATGCTTGCAGACGCCGCATGGGAACCGGCTAGCGTCGTTGCCGTGGCAGTCACCGTGGCTTGTCCCTGCAGGTCCGTGACCGCACTCGCATGGCCAAGGACTACAAAACGCGCATCGCCCGCAAAGTTCACCGTCGCCCCAAAGATCGGGTTGCGGTAGACGTCCATCAGGCTCACGACGAGAGGCTGGAAAGCGTCTCCGATGCGAACAGTCTGGGGAGTCGAGCTCGCACTGGCAACGAGGTCGGCTGCGGGGCCTGGAGTGTTGGTCAACCCATAGTTGGCAGAGGAGGCTCCATAGGTAGCGGCTTCCACGAGGTACGTTCCCGACACCTTGTTGGCCGTAGCGCGCGAGCTCACTTTTCCAGAGCCATCGGTGGTCCCGAAGCTGGGCGTGAGCTGGGCAGCAGCGGTTCCTCCTCGGCTCACGAAGGTGACCCGAACCCCCGAGACCGCATTGCCATAAGCATCGGAGACGGTGGCTTCGAGCAACGTTGTGAAGTCTTTGGTGACTTCGGTGAGCTGCTCGGCCCCCGCACTGGCCGCGACGACCACGGGTTGTCCTGCGATGTTGATGAGCCGTAGCCTTGCTTGCACGTTGGAAGTGTGCGCGGTGACTTCATAGGAGCCGGCCACCGTGTTGGCAGTGGCTCGGGTGCTCCCCAGTCCGTCCGAATTGGTGATCGCCTGTGTGGGACTCAACGTGGCGCTGGTTCCAGTCCCTGGGGACTCGAAGGTAAGAGCGACGCCTTGGATAGGGTTTTCGTAGCGGTCCTTCAGGCGGAACTGGAGAGGCGTCGTAAACAGCTCTCCGACCACGGCAGTTTGGTAATGCCCCGAGACAACCTGCAGGGAGTAGGGGGCGTCGGCCAGATTCGACAGGGAGAACACCGCCGGATTGGACACCCCATCGGTAGAAGCAACGACCGAGAAGGGGCCCTGGTGTGTGTTGGCAGTCGCAGTAACCTGGGCTCGCCCATTGGCTCCTGTGGTCACATCTCGGGAGCCGAGGACCACAGAGGGGCCGCTCTCGGGCGCAGTGAAGCGGACCACGACGCCGGCCTTGGGCTGCCCCTGGGTATCACGCACTTCCACGGTCAGAGGGGCATACAGTTGGCCCACAGTGCTGGAGAGGGAACCATTGATGGCAACGATGGTGCCGGCGGGGGCGGCGCTTACAGTAAGATCAAAGGAGTCGGCAAGGCCTCCGAGTGTCTCCACGAGAACCGCATGGCGCCCTGGGGTCGCTCCTGCCCGAGCGTTGACCCAAGCCGCTCCCATTCCATCGCTGGAAGTCGACATTGCATCGAGAAGGACTGCGTTGCTGGGTGGAGTGAAGGTCACGGGAGCATTGGGGACCGCGTTGTCGTACTTGTCCGTGAGAAAGACCTTCAGTGGGGAGGCAAACGGAGTGTTCACCATGGTACGTTGCGGGGAGGAGCCTGGAGCAAGCGTCAAAGAAGCCACAGGTCCGGGCAGGACAGTGGCTTTCGCGTAGACGTAGCCCGGCAGTCGTAAGGTCGAGATCCAGCACGTGTCCGAGCCCGCCTTGGTAAGCGCAAAAAGCTGGGTCCGAGCGCGTCCCCGGCTGTCGGTGTGCACGAACCCCGGCTCGCTGTGCAGCATGGGCGGGGTGGCAGTGAACCACACGGTGTTGTCGACCACGGGATCCCGGACAGCGTCGAGAACTTCGACCTCCAGAAGGATCGGAAAAGTGGTGCCCACCTGCGTGCTCTGGTTGTCTCCCGCAACGATGGTGACGGTCTTCGGGACATTTTGCCCCGTGACCTTGAGAGCGACATTCCCGCCTGAAGTCCAAGATTGCCCTTGGGCGTAGGTGAGCACGGTGCACACGGGGGGGGCTGTGGCCGCAGCGACGTAGAGATTGTAATAGGACTCGCTGTATCCAACCCCCTCCAGAACGACGAAGTAGTCCGCACCGGGGGTTACCGCGATGAACTTCGTGAAGGTCACGGCGGTGAGGCTGCGGTCGGAAATGTCTCTCCATGAGAAGTCCCCCAACCCAGCGACTACGTTGCCCGGGGTTCCGTTGACCGAGGCCCGAAGGGTGGCTCGTGCGAAGCCCTTTGGATCCTTGGGACTGCCGCTCTTGGCGAGGTAGACGGTAATTTCATAGATGGCGTCGTGGGCCACGGCCTTCACGGGCAAGGCACAAGACGATTGGGAGACGTTCTGGCGAACACACAGCGTGGCGTTGCTGGTGTTCGAGTCCATCGACGCGGTGTTGTCGAAGAGGACGTTTCCAGCTCGGGCCCAAGGGGCTCCGAGGAGGAAGAAAAGAGCTGCCGCGAGCGCTACCAGGGGACGTAAAGCTTTGGGTAGGGGGCGGACGTTGCGCCAAGGCTGGTGTCTCATCGGTCTCATCGAGGTTCCCTTTCCGGCACTGCTGAGGGGCACAGAATACTCGAGGTATTGGAGCACCGACGACCGATAATTTATAATTTGGGTTCATCTCACGCCGCTCCTCGAGCCTGTCAGCACCTCTAGATCCACGTTGACCGTCGCGATTGTGTTGACTGTGAGGCAAGAGTGAGGTTACCCGATGAACGTTGCGAGCAACGCGAGATTGAGCCTCGCGCGAGGGCAAACTGACATGGCCGGTTTCGAGCTCCTGAACCCCAAAGGACTCTGGCTTCTCACAGCCCTCGTTCCATTGGTGGTGTTCTACATCCTCAAGATCCGACGGCAGCAGGTGCGCATAGGATCGACCTGGCTCTGGGCCGCGTCCCAACGCGATCTACTCGCCAAGCAGCCGTTCAAGAGGCTCATCGCCGAGGTCCCGCTGTTTCTGCAGATCCTCGCGCTGGTGGCCTTGGCGTTGGCGCTGGCGCGTCCCGCCGTTCGAGGCGCCCGCATCGAAGGAGACCACGTAGCCTTTGTCATCGACACGAGCGCCTCCATGGCGACGCGTTCACGGTCGGTGGTCCCGGGGATCGCCGAGCCCACACGCCTTCACGAGGCCCAACATGCGGCCACTGAAGCCCTCGCGGCGCTTGCTCCGGGAGCCGACGCGTTCCTTCTCGAGGCCGCTCGTGAGCCTCGACTGGTGGGTCCCGTCTCTCGTGACGAACAGCAGCTAAGAGCCGCAGTCAGCAGCCTCGTGGTGCGTGAAGTCGAGGGGGACCTCGCCTCCGCCGTCGCCCTTGCCGCCGACCGTCTTCGCGCTCTCGGTGGGAAAAAACGCCTCATCGTGTTGACCGACGGTGCCCTCGCCGATCCGAAACCGCTCGTTGCCGCAGGCGTCGACGTGCAGGTCATCACGGTCGGCACCGATGAAGACAACGCCGCCATCGTGCGCATCGACGTGCGTGCGGGGTTGGACCCGTCCACCAAACGCGAGCAGGTGCAGGTGTTCGCCATGTTGCGGAACTACGGGGCCCGTCCCCGCGACACCTTCGTGACCGTGGCCATCGCGGGGGCGTCCAACACGCTGGCCTCGCGGCGTGTGTTGCTGCCTGCCAACGACAAGACGCCAGTCGTGTTGACCTTCGAGCCGAGCGTCCTCGATCGAGGTCAGGGACTGGTGGTGCAACTGGCTCCATCCGACGCGCTCCCCATGGACGATGTCGCGTATGGGCGAGTTCCGCAGGGGCTTCGGATGCCGGTCACGCTTGCGTCGAGCGCGTCGTATTCGTGGCTCCATCGCGCCCTCGAGTCGGACCCCAACGTCGATTTGCAGAAGCTCACCCTCGCCGAGCTCGCGACGGTCAACGTGGATCCGGAGGCGTTGGTCGTGATCGAAGGGGCGTGTCCAGCGGTGGTGCCGGGGCGCGATCTGGTGGTGATGGCTCCTCCTGCAGAGAGCGTTTGTGCGGGGCTGGACATCGGGAAACGCGTGGAAGGTCCAATGCTCACGTCGTGGGAGGCGGGCGATCCACGGCTTCGGTTTTTGACGCTCGACGGCGTGCATGTGACGACGGCGACGGAGCTCAAGGCGCAGGGGAGTGGCGCGTCGCTGGTGCGCTCGTCGGCAAGCACGCTGATCGCGGACGCGTCGACGCCGGGACGCACGGTGACGATTTTGGGGTTCGATGTGGCCGACAGCGATTGGCCGTTGAAGGCGTCGTTCGTGCTTTTCACACGCAACGTCGTCGAGCTTGCGCGGCTTCATCGGGCGCAAGGGGCTGCGGGGCCGTCGCGCACGGGCGAGCCGCTGCGGCTGGCGGTCCCTGCGGGAACGCAAACGGTCACCGTCGAGGGACCCGGGATGCCGTCTCGTGAGGTGTCGGCCAAACTCGGGTTTGCTGTGGTGTCCGGCATCGAGAGAGCGGGGTTCTATCGTCTTCGATGGACGTCGCCGCGGGTGGGGGACGCACTGGTTGCGGCGAATCTGACCAGCGAGAGAGAGAGCGACATCAGGCCGCGTACTGTTCTTTTCGAAGCCGGAGCGGCTACGACAACGACGGCGAAAGCAGCCACGGAGTCGCACAATGAGTGGGGGTCGTGGTTGGCACTGTTGGCGACCTGCCTGCGTGGCGGGCACTGGACCTTCGCGAGCATCTCCACGCCCTAACCGATGTGGCATGGGTTGACGTCGAAATAGGCTCCGAGGAGGCAAAGAGCGCCGCTGCGGATGCGTGGGGACCAACTTGGGAGTATGCGCGAGCGTGACTTCGTGCGAGCGTTCGGGCTTTCTGTTGCCCCCTATGTCGCACTGGTCGTCCGCACGGAGCGGATTCCCGAGGGGCGTGTAGGCGACCTCATGGCGTTTGCACTTGGAAAGTTCGAGCCTCTTGGCGTGGACCGAAAGCACGTGTTCACGGTACAAGAGCCGACAGAGGGGACATTGCAGCCGGTTCTCGAGCTCGTGAGGTTTTGGTCCACTCTGAGGGAGGAACTGCGGGGACGGGCATGCCGTGCCCTTATCCTTCGGGGCGAAGCGCTGCGTAGGGCTCTCGTAACGCCGTGGAACGAGAGACTGCCAACGCTACATCGACTGGATGATGCGCAGGAGGCACTGCAGCATTTCGAGCTAGGAGCCAAGACGGCTGGGGACGCACTGGAGGCTCGCACTCAGGAGATGGCCCTTGACGTGTGCAGGGATGTGGGGGTCGCCTGGAACGCTTGCCTTCAACAGCTTTGGGACAAGCCAGCGATGGGGGAGGACGAGGTCCGGCGAACTCTGGATGTCTTTGCTCGGACCCATGTGTTGCCGAAGGTGGCAAAGCAGTTGGAGGATCGTGTCAAGGACCTTGCCAACAACTTGCCGTCTGTGCGGCAGCAGCTGCAGGAGGGGTACGCGCATGCGCATGTGCCCAGCTTGATTGCACTGACGGCCCCGCCATCGACGCGGAGCCCTTCGCCAACCGGACTGGGCAAGGCAGCGAAGTCGGGCGCGGCGGGCGCGGCGAGTGCGTTGCTCGCGGTGTGGGCCCGCACGGGTGTCGTCCCGGCACTGGCAATGGGAGCCGTTGTCGTTGGGGCCGTGTACGGCTTCGCGGCGCAGAGGGAAAGGCAGCGTCGTGAGCCGAACGCAGCTGCTTCAGGTCCAGACACGCTGGAAAAAGAGCTCCACGAGCTATGTGTGGCCGCGGTGAAGGCAACCCACGAAGAGTTCGACAAAGGAGTGGCCAGAAAGGTCGGGGAGCTGCACGAAGCTGTTGCGACCGCAAGGAGCGCTGCGGAAGAACGCGGGTGTCGTGAGTGTCCAAGGACTTCCGCCGCGAGGCACTAGTCATATGTGGGGGAGCGCGGCCGCTCCACCCCATTGCCCCCCAGCCGAAAACAGTGGTGCACAACTGTTTACGAAGGAGTCCCTTATGTCAGGCTTTTCAGGAACAACGCCCCGCTAAGTCACGGGGAGGCCGACCGCGATCACGCCCTACCCAGGGTTACCCACCCTGGGCTGATTTGACTCGCCCCT